>NZ_JBEOPT010000003.1:0-434606 GCF_040310325.1 Pseudomonas sp. HY7a-MNA-CIBAN-0227
GGTGCACTCGACAGGATTCGAACCTGTGACCGCTCGGTTCGTAGCCGAGTACTCTATCCAGCTGAGCTACGAGTGCAGATTGTGTTTTTAGACCAGATCACAACTGGTTGGAGCCAAGCTACCTGCATTGCTGCAACTAACTCTTAAATGGTGCACTCGACAGGATTCGAACCTGTGACCGCTCGGTTCGTAGCCGAGTACTCTATCCAGCTGAGCTACGAGTGCATTTGTTGCCGCGCATTATAGCCCGTTCAATCTCTATGTAAAGCGATTTTTTCTAGTGATTTCAACAACTTACCGAAAAAATCCAGATTGCAACGTACTAAGCAAATAATGGCGGAGAACGGGGGATTCGAACCCCCGACACCCTTTTGAGGTGTACTCCCTTAGCAGGGGAGCGCCTTCGGCCACTCGGCCAGCTCTCCGCAACACGGGGCGTATATTAACCAGCTTCATCCCCGTTTGCAAACATAAAAAACGATAAAAATTAATGGCTTGGTTCTTCGTCCTTCTCTTTCTTGATCCGCAGGTAGATTTCCTCACGGTGGACAGCCACCTCTTTCGGGGCATCAACCCCAATCCGTACTTGATTGCCTTTGACGCCGAGCACGGTCACGGTGATTTCGCCATCACCAATAATCAGGCTTTCTGCGCATCGACGAGTCAGAATCAACATACCTTTCTCCTCACGCATTTCAGTTCAGGGATAACAGTCTGCAAAAAAAGGCATTCGACCTACAACCCAACGGCCATAGCTCTACCCGCCTAAGTATTGTCGAGCACACGCAAAAGAACAGCTCTCCACAGGCACCGGACAGAAAAATGAAAGGCGCGGATCAACCGCGCCCTCCAGTCACACATCACTCGCCCTGTCGGGCCGGAGCGTCCAGCTCAAATGCGGTATGCAGTGCGCGTACAGCCAGTTCCAGGTACTTCTCTTCGATGACCACCGAGACTTTGATTTCCGAGGTGGAGATCATCTGGATGTTGATGGTCTCCTTGGCCAGGGCCTCAAACATGCGACTGGCAACTCCGGCATGGGAACGCATGCCCACACCAACGATCGACACCTTGGCAATCTTGGTATCGCCGACCACTTCACGGGCGCCAATCTCGCTCGCCGTTTTCAGCAGGACTTTCTCTGCTGCGTCGTAGTCATTGCGGTGCACGGTGAAGGTGAAGTCGGTGGTGTTATCGTGCGCAACGTTCTGCACGATCATGTCGACTTCAATGTTTGCGCCACTGATCGGCCCGAGAATCTTGAAGGCCACGCCCGGGGTGTCTGGCACGCCACGGATGGTCAGCTTGGCTTCATCGCGGTTAAAAGCGATGCCGGAAATGATCGGCTGTTCCATGGATTCCTCTTCATCAATAGTAATGAGGGTGCCCGGACCCTCCTTGAAGCTGTGCAGTACGCGCAGCGGAACGTTGTACTTGCCGGCGAACTCCACCGCACGGATCTGCAACACCTTGGACCCGAGGCTGGCCATCTCCAGCATCTCTTCGAAGGTGATCTTGTCCAGGCGCTGAGCCACGGGCACAACGCGCGGATCGGTGGTGTAGACGCCGTCCACATCGGTGTAGATCTGGCATTCGTCAGCCTTCAGGGCTGCCGCCAGGGCCACACCGGTGGTGTCGGAACCGCCACGACCGAGGGTGGTGATGTTGCCGTGTTCGTCGACGCCCTGGAAACCAGCGACGACTACCACGCGACCCGCCTTCAGATCACCGCGAATTTTCTGATCATCGATCTGCAATATGCGCGCTTTATTGTGCGCGCTATCCGTGAGGATTCGTACCTGGTTGCCGGTGTACGACACTGCCGGCACGCCACGCTTGATCAGCGCCATGGCCAACAGCGCAATAGTCACTTGCTCACCGGTGGAAACGATCACATCCAGCTCACGGGGAACCGGCTGTTGTTCACCACTGACTTGCTTGGCCAACTCGATCAGACGATTGGTCTCGCCGCTCATGGCCGACAGCACCACCACCAGGTCATCGCCGGCATCGCGGAACTTCTTAACCTTGTCGGCGACCTGCTCGATTCGTTCAACCGAACCTACCGAGGTGCCTCCAAATTTCTGTACGATCAAAGCCATTTCTAAGCCGCCTCAGCCCGTAAAGGGGCGCCTATTAATCAATCAAACTGCGCTGCCCGGGCAGGTGACTAGACCACACACCCAGGCAGCGTCTTAGATACCCGCTTCGACAAACGGTACGGTCAGGGCAAGGGCCGCGTCCAAAGCACCAGCGTCGATACCGCCGCCTTGCGCCATGTCAGGACGACCACCGCCCTTCCCGCCCACTGCCGCAGCGGCTTGTTTCATCAAATCACCGGCCTTGAGTTGGCCAGTCAGGTCTTTGGTTACACCGGCAACCAGAACGACCTTTTCCTCATGGACACTGCCGAGCAGGATCACTGCGCGACCGAGCTTGTTCTTCAACTGATCCACCAGCGCCAACAGCGCCTTGCCGTCCTGACCGTCCAGGCGCACGGCCAGGACTTTCACGCCTTTGACGTCCAGGGCAGAAGCCGACAGGTCGTCGCCCGCCGCACTGGCGGCCTTGGCCTGCAACTGCTCCAGCTGTTTCTCCAGCAGACGGTTGCGCTCCAGCACTGCCGAGAGCTTGTCGATCAGGTTGTCGCGACTGCCCTTGACCAGGCTGGCCGCTTCCTTGAGTTGTTCTTCGCCAGCATTGAGGTAAGCCAGAGCCGCAGCACCGGTGACCGCCTCAATACGACGCACGCCGGACGCCACACCGCCTTCGCTGATGATCTTCAGCAGGCCAATGTCGCCGGTGCGCTTGGCGTGGATACCGCCGCACAGCTCCACCGAGAAGCTGCCACCCATGCTCAGCACGCGCACGTTGTCGCCGTACTTCTCGCCGAACAGCGCCATGGCGCCTTTGGCCTTGGCGGTCTCAATGTCGGTTTCTTCGGTTTCAACCGGGGTGTTCTTGCGCACTTCGGCGTTGACGATATCTTCCAGCGTCCTGAGCTGCTCAGGCTTGATCGCTTCAAAGTGGCTAAAGTCAAAACGCAGGCGCTGGCTGTCGACCAACGAGCCTTTCTGCTGTACATGCTCGCCCAGCACTTGGCGCAAGGCCGCGTGCAGCAAGTGTGTGGCCGAGTGGTTCAGCGAGGTGGCGTGACGCACGTCAGCATCGACCTGAGTCTCCACCGGCGCGCCGACGGTCAGGTTGCCCGAGGCCAACACGCCGTGGTGCAGGAACGCGCCGCCGGTCTTGGTGGTGTCGCGCACGTCAAAACGACCGGACGACGCCTTGAGGAAACCGCAGTCGCCAATCTGGCCACCGGACTCGGCGTAGAACGGCGTCTGGTCCAGGACCACCACACCTTCGTCGCCTTCGTTCAGGATGTCGACCGACTGCCCTTCTTTATAGAGAGCAATCACTTTGGCCGAGCCGCGGGTGGCGGTGTAACCGGTGAATTCGGTGGCCACGTCAACCTTGACCAAGGTGTTGTAGTCCAGGCCAAAGGAACTGGCGGAACGGGCGCGCACGCGCTGGGCTTCCATCTCCCGCTCAAAACCGGCTTCATCGACGGTCAGCTCGCGCTCGCGGGCAATGTCGGCGGTCAGGTCCATCGGGAAACCGTAGGTATCGTAGAGCTTGAACACCACGTCGCCCGGCACCACGGTGCCTTTGAGCTCAGCCAGATCCTGCTCCAGAATCTTCAGGCCGTGCTCCAGGGTCTTGGAGAACTGCTCTTCTTCAGCCATGAGCACACGCTCGATGTTGGCTTGCTGCTGCTTGAGTTCCGGGAAGGCTTCGCCCATCTCGGCCACCAGCGCGGCAACGATCTTGTAGAAGAAGCTACCGCTGGCGCCCAGCTTGTTACCGTGACGGCAGGCGCGACGGATGATCCGGCGCAGCACATAGCCGCGACCTTCGTTCGACGGCAGCACACCGTCGGCGATCAGGAAGCCGCAAGAACGGATGTGGTCAGACACAACCTTGAGCGAAGACTGGCTGTCGTTGGCGCAGCCAATGGCCGCGGCCGAAGCGCTCAGCAGGTTGGTAAACAGGTCGATTTCGTAGTTGGAGTGAACGTGCTGCATCACCGCACTGATCCGCTCCAGGCCCATGCCGGTGTCGACCGACGGAGCTGGCAGCGGATGCAACACGCCATCGGCGGTGCGGTTGAACTGCATGAACACGTTGTTCCAGATTTCGATGTAACGGTCGCCATCTTCTTGCGGCGAGCCGGGTGGGCCGCCCCAGATGTCGGCGCCGTGATCGTAGAAAATCTCGGTGCAAGGACCGCATGGGCCGGTATCACCCATGGTCCAGAAGTTGTCGGAGGCGTAAGGCGCGCCCTTGTTGTCGCCGATGCGAATCATGCGCTCGGCCGGCACACCGATTTGCTGGGTCCAGATCTCGTAGGCTTCGTCATCGGAGGCGTAGACAGTGACCCAGAGCTTTTCCTTGGGCAGCTTCAGCACGCCGGTCAGGAAGGTCCAGGCAAAGGTAATGGCATCACGCTTGAAATAGTCGCCGAAGCTGAAGTTACCCAGCATCTCGAAAAAAGTGTGATGGCGAGCGGTGTAACCAACGTTCTCCAGGTCACTGTTCTTGCCGCCGGCGCGTACGCACTTCTGGCTGCTGGTGGCGCGGGTGTAGGCGCGCTTTTCCTGGCCTAGGAAGCAGTCCTTGAACTGGTTCATCCCCGCGTTAGTGAACAGCAGGGTGGGGTCATTGCCTGGGATCAAAGAGCTGGAGGCAACACGGGTGTGACCTTGCTCTTCGAAGAAGCGAAGGAAGGCTTCACGGATTTCTGCGCTTTTCATTAGGTTCTTCCACGGAGGCTGCGGCCAAAGGCCAGTGCTAAACGTCATCAGACGGAGCGACGGCAAAGGGCCGCATTATATCGGCCCTTGGCCCGTGGTACAGCGTGTTTATGTGATAGAAACAGTCAATTAGACGGTCTGCACTGTCATTTCCGGGAAAACTCGGCAAATGTCGCGACCACCTGCTCGATCTGCGCCCGACTGACGTCCAGGTGCGTAACCATACGCAGGCGCGGGGCGGCGCTCAACTTGATACCGCGCGTCGCGGCAAAGGCCTTCAACTCCTCGGCCAGGCTACCCACCTGCACGTAGACCATATTGGTCTGTACTGGCTCTACCTCGTACCCGGCCTGGCGCAACCCATCCGCCAGCCATTGGGCGTTGGCATGGTCTTCGGCCAGGCGCTGGACTTGATGCTCGAGGGCATATAACCCCGCCGCCGCCAACGAACCTGCCTGACGCATGCCGCCACCGACCATTTTTCGCAAACGGCGGGCCTTGGCGATCAGCGCAGTCGAACCACACAACACAGAGCCAATCGGCGCGCCGAGGCCCTTGGACAGGCACACCGATACTGAATCGAAATACTGGGCGATCTCTCGCGCATCGACACCCAGCTTGACCGCCGCGTTGTAGATCCTCGCGCCGTCCAGGTGCAAGGCCAGGTCATGCTCGCGAGTAAACGCCCGCGCAGCAGCCAGGTATTCCATCGGCAATACCTTGCCCTGCATCGTATTTTCCAACGCCAACAGCCGGGTACGCGCGAAGTGGAAGTCATCTGGCTTGATCGCCGCCAACACCTGATCCAGGTCCAGCGAGCCATCGGCCTGGACTTCCAGCGGCTGGGGCTGGATCGAACCCAACACCGCCGCACCGCCACCTTCGTATTTGTAGGTGTGGGCCTGCTGGCCGACGATATATTCCTCGCCCCGCTCACAATGGGCCATCAACGCCAGCAGGTTGCTCATGGTGCCGGTGGGTACGAACAACGCGGCGGCAAACCCCAGGCGCTTGGCCAGTTCGGCTTCCAGGCGATTGACGGTGGGATCTTCACCGTAGACATCATCACCGCTGACAGCGGTAGCCATCGCGTCGAGCATGCCTGGGGTCGGTTGGGTCACGGTGTCGCTGCGCAGGTCAATCACGGTCATGAAACAAGCCTCGGCGAAGGGACAAAAGTCCCGGCTAACGGGTTGGAATTTGTTTTTTGATTACAGGTTACTGCGGGCATGGAGAGTGAATATCAAGCTAACGGGTCATGAAAAATGCCAGACAGCCCCAGCTTTCCATTCAATACCAAGCAAAAAAGCCAATAGTGAATATCGAAAATGGAGCCATGCAGTTTTCAGAAATATATGGTAAAAACTCACCGCCACCAGCGTTCTGGTGGCAACGTTCTCAGGGCGGGGTGTAACTCCCCACCGGCGGTAATTACGCGTAATGCGTATAGCCCGCGAGCGCTTGGCGCCTCGAACTGCCTAGGCAGGACGGCGACAAGGTCAGCAGACCCGGTGTGATCCCGGGGCCGACGGTCATAGTCCGGATGAAGAGAGAACGGGATTGGCGCCTAAGGGCCGTGCGCAGAACGTCCATGCCTTGCATGCTCATTCTGTCCGTACCCTTAAATCCCATTCGATTCATAACGCCCTGTTTTTTTCATAAACAGGAGTCAGAACATGCAACCTACTGCAATTGACAGCAAAAGCAAAAACCACCACGGCGAGCGTGTCGCGTTTATCCAGGCCTGCTGGCACAAGGATATTGTCGATCAGAGCCGTAAAGGTTTCCTCGCCGAAATGATCGCCCAGGGCTACCAGGAATCAGACATCGACTTCTACGAAGTTGGCGGCGCCTTTGAAATGCCCCTGCACGCCAAGCTACTGGCCAAGTCCGGCCGTTATGCCGGCATTGTCGCGGCTGCCCTGGTGGTGGACGGCGGGATCTATCGTCACGA
This sequence comes from Pseudomonas sp. HY7a-MNA-CIBAN-0227, assembly GCF_040310325.1. Taxonomy (NCBI): domain Bacteria; kingdom Pseudomonadati; phylum Pseudomonadota; class Gammaproteobacteria; order Pseudomonadales; family Pseudomonadaceae; genus Pseudomonas; species Pseudomonas sp. HY7a-MNA-CIBAN-0227. The sequence goes on from NZ_JBEOPT010000003.1 coordinate 6,769, forward strand.
GTTCGTCGCACAATCAGTGGTCAGCGGCCTGATGCAGGTTCAGCTGGAAACCGAAGTGCCGGTATTCTCGGTGTCCCTGACCCCGCACCACTTCCACTCGGGTGTTGAACACCACACCTTCTTCTTGGAGCACTTTGTGCACAAGGGCCAGGAAGCGGCGAAGACCTGCGCGGATACGCTGCACAAGATTCATTTGTTGCGTCGCAATGAACCACGGGCTGTGGCGGTTTAAGCGGATCCGATTGCGATGACTTCCGTAGCAGCTATCGAGCTTTAGCTAGGCTGTGTCGAGAGCGGCTCGGTTTTGGAGCCTGACTTGGTGGCTGTGGCGGGGCCAACGTAGCCTCGCTAAAGCTCGACAACTGCTACGCCAAGGTGCAACAAAAAACCCGGTGTAAAAACCGAGTTTTTTATGCCAGACCGGCATCCGTCGTCGGCACAATCAATATCCCTGCCCGCAAGCCATTCTTCACCTTCGGGTTGGGGAAGATGATCCGTGCGCCCTCCTCCTCGATCACCCAGCGCGTCTTGGCGATGTCCTCGGCCAGCAGGTAGCCCTTTTCCAGTTCCGAGAAGTTTTCTACATCCGCCGGCAGGTGCAGGATGAAGGCATCGCTGTGCTTGATGATTTCCCGGGCGACACTGAACAATTGCAGGCCGTCCAGGCTCTCGGTGGTCGGTTCATTGCCTTCGATGATCTGCTTGAGGCGGACTTCCAGGCGAGACACGTCCACGCCCTGGTTCTGTCCGAACGGCCGAGCCTTGCCCAGTTCCAGAGTGAAAGACTCGGCGCCCAACTGCTCGTAGGTAAAGGCTGTAAAGGTGATCGACGCCTTGTTCTGCAATAGCACCGCCTGCATGCCGGCGGCACGCAGCCGCGCCAGTTCGCGGCGCGAATGCTGACGGCCGTCTTTCCACGGGTACAGGGCGAACTGTTCAATCTTCGACCCACGAATGGCGGTGTGCAGGTCGTAATGCAGCCGGCTGCGTCCGGGCTGGCTGAAGAAGTTTCTAGCCAGTTGCTCCAGCTCGCCTGCGCGCAGGGCTTCGGGCCCGCTGCTGTGTTCGTGACGACCGTTGAACAGCCGGTTGACGTCTTGTTCGAGGTAACGCTCACCCCGACGCATGGCTTCGGGGTTGCCGAACAGGAACAAAATTCGCGCCCGTGGCTTCAAGTCACCCCGGGCAATGTCGTTCAGCAACCGGTCGAGCAATTCGATCGGTGCAGTTTCGTTGCCGTGGATGCCGGATGACAGCAACACATCGCTGCCATTGTCCCGGCCTTCGGGCGGCCGAACTTCCAGCGCGCCCTCACTGAGCCAGCGCAATCGCACGCCGTCGACAGTCGTTTGAGTAATCGAAGCCGGTTCACGTCCGGCGAGGGTCAGTTCAAGCAGTTTGCCGAGGGCGAGCATAGAGCGGCTTCCTTAGTGGTTGCAGCCAGGACCGTGGACGTGGTCTTCGTCGTCGCCGGCGTCGGCTGGTTCCATTTCCAGTTGCAGGCTCATCAGGTTGGTGGCCAGTGGGCGCATCAGCAGGTTGGCGTATTCAGTATCGCCTTCTTCCACGTCAACGCCGATCAGCAGTTGGCCACGGCCGTCGTGCTGAATCCAGACTTCCTTGCCCTGCCAGATTACGGCGACGCGGGTGCAGGAAGTTTCCAGTTGAGTGCCGTCGGTGTCTTCAAGGATCAGCTTGAGGGTGTCGTTCAGGTTGTCGCTTTTGTCGCTCATGGCTTCGTTCTCATCTGGAGTCTTAATTGATCTGGAAAGGATAAACCGAGCCCAGTTTAAGGATTTGCGTCAGTTCGTCCAATGCCGTGCGGCACTCAAGCAGCAATTGCGGATCAGCCAGGTCGGTTTCCCGCAAGGCATCGCGATAGTGCTTGTCGACCCACTGGGTCAGGGTGTCGTACAACGGCGCCGTCATGATAACCCCTGGGTTGACCGCCGCCAGTTCGGTTTCATTCAAGGCCACCCGCAAACGCAGACACGCCGGGCCACCGCCGTTCTGCATGCTCTGCTTGAGGTCGAAGACTTTCACTTCGCGGACCAGGCCACCGGAGCTGATCAGGCCTTGCAGATACTGCCAGACACGTTCGTTGCTGCGGCATTCTTCCGGAACGATCAGCAGCATCGAGCCGTCAGCTCGAGTCAGCAACTGGCTATTGAACAGGTAGGAACGCACCGCGTCTTCGACGCTGACCTGGGCGCGGGGCACGCAAATGGACTGGAAGTTGCCGCCACATTTGCCGAGCTTGCCGTGCAACTCCGCGAGCATCTGTTCAGTATTGAGGAACGCATCCTCGTGATAGAACAGCACCTCGCCGTTACCCACCGCGATCACGTCATTGTGGAACACCCCTGCATCAATCACCGCCGGGTTCTGCTGGGCGAAGACCACGCCGTCATCCCGCAGGCCGTGCAAGCGGGCGACCGCCTGGGAGGCTTCCAGGGTCTGGCGCGCCGGGTACTTTTGCGGCGCCAGGTAGCGGGTGTCGAAGGCACTGCGGCCGAACACAAAAAACTCCACGCCGGCCTGGCCATAGTCACGACAGAAACGAGTGTGGTTGGCCGCGCCTTCGTCTGCGAACTGCGCCACGGCCGGCAACGCGGCGTGGTGGGCAAAGTGCTTCTGGTCAGCAAACATTGCCCCCAGCACTCGGCTGGTGGTCGGGTGTTCGATGCTGCGGTGGTATTTGCAGTTAAGGTTGGCAGCGGTGAAATGCACGCGGTCGTCGGCGGTGTCGGCACTTGGGCTGACGGTTGCGGCGTTGGCCACCCACATGCTCGATGCCGAACAGCTTGCCACCAACAATGGCATGGCTTGCTTGGCCGCTTGCTGGATCACTTGCGCGTCGGTGCCAGCAAAACCGAGGTTGCGCAAGGCGGCCACATCAGGGCGCTCCTGAGGGGCCAGTACGCCTTGGACAAAACCCATCTCCATCAGCGCTTTCATTTTCGCCAGGCCTTGCAGCGCCGCTTCCTTGGGGTTGGAAGACTGCTGGCTATTGCTCTGGGACGCGACGTTGCCGTAGGACAAACCGCCGTAGTTATGGGTCGGCCCCACTAGACCGTCAAAATTGACTTCATAGGATTTCATCGGCGAGGCTCCACGAACATCTGTTTTTATAGGCATCAATAGCAATTACGACAACCTCACACCGGGCGTCAGCGTGGCCGGTAACACCAGGCTCGGGGTCTCAAGCGAGGCCACCGGGTACGCGCAGTAATCCGCCGCGTAATACGCACTGGCGCGATGGTTGCCCGACGCCCCTACCCCACCAAACGGCGCGCTACTCGCAGCGCCGGTCAGTTGTTTATTCCAGTTGACGATCCCGGCACGGCTTTCCAGCCAGAACTGCTGGTAGCGCGCTTCGGAATCCGACAGCAAACCTGCCGCCAACCCATATTGGGTGTTGTTGGCCTCGACAATCGCTGCTTCGAAATCAGCGTAGCGGATCACCTGCAACAGCGGGCCGAACAGTTCTTCGTCAGCACGCTCGGCCACTTGCGTGACATCAATAATGCCCGGCGTCAGTAATGCGGCCTGACTCTCTGGCTGAGTCATTTCCAACAGTGCCACTGCGCCATTAGCCAGCAACAGTTCCTGAGCGTCCATCAAGGCCTTGGCCGCGCCCAGGGAAATCACCGAACCCATGAAAGGCGCCGGCTGCTGGTCGAACGCACCGACTTCGATGGTCGCGCTTACCGACACCAGGCGCGCCAGCAACGCATCGCCCCAGGCACCTTGCGGCACCAACAGGCGACGGGCACAGGTGCAACGCTGGCCGGCAGAGATAAACGCCGACTGGATGATGGTATAGACCGCAGCATCCACGTCAGCCACTTCATCCACCACCAGCGGGTTGTTGCCGCCCATCTCCAGGGCGAGGATCTTGTCCGGGCGCCCGGAGAATTGCTGGTGCAGGTGATTACCGGTACGGCTGGAACCGGTGAAGAACAAACCGTCGATGCCCGGATTGGCCGCCAGGGCGATCCCGGTTTCCCGCGCGCCTTGCAGCAGGTTCAAGACGCCAGCCGGTAGGCCAGCCTCAATCCAGCACTGCACCGTCAGTTCGGCGACTTTCGGCGTCAGTTCGCTGGGTTTGAACAGCACGGTATTGCCCGCCAGCAAGGCTGGCACGATATGACCGTTAGGCAGGTGACCGGGGAAGTTGTAAGGGCCAAACACCGCCACCACACCGTGGGGCTTATGGCGCAACACAGCAGTGGCATCGCCCAATGGGCCGCTCTTCTCGCCGGTACGCTCACGGTAACTCTGCACCGAGATCGCGATTTTGTTGACCATACTGGTGACTTCCGTCGCCGATTCCCACAGCGGCTTGCCGGTTTCCTCACCGATGCAGCGGGCGAGCTCGTCGGCACGATTTTTCAGGCTTGCGGCGAAGGCTTCGAGTACGCCGAGGCGCTCTTCCAGGGATCGCTTGGCCCATGCAGGGAACGCCTGGCGCGCGGCCTGCACGGCGGACTCGACCTGCTCGGCGGTGGCGCCATTGCCAGCCCATAGCACTTGCTGGGTCACCGGGTTCAGCGACTCAAAGCGCTCACCCTGACCGGCCAGCCAAACACCAGCGATGTATAGCGAATTCATTATTTCGGCTCCCGGGCAGCAGACAACGGTACGGCACGCACTTGATCACCGGCCGTCAGTTGCAGACGCTTGGCGGTCTTTGGATCGACCACCAGGGTGCCCGCCGCCAGCCGTGCCGGTGCAGCGGTGATGCGGCACTCTTCACGTTTACGGTTATGGATCAGAAACGGCGTGGCGTCGTCACCCGGCGTACCGATGGCCAGCACCAGTGCCTCGCTGTCTCGCACCGCACGGATCTTGCTGGTTTCACATTCCACGGCAGGACCTGCATCGAAGATATCGACGTAGCCCTGATAGCTGAAACCTTCGCTCTTGAGCATGCTCAGCGCAGGCTCGGTGTCGGTGTGAACCTTGCCGATCACGTTGCGCGCGTCCTCGGAGAGGAAGCAGGTATACACCGGGAACTTGGGCATCAACTCAGCGATAAACGCCTTATTGCCCACGCCCGTCAGGTAATCGGCCTGGCTGAATTCCATCTTGAAGAAGTGCCGACCCAGGCTTTCCCAGAACGGCGAACGCCCAGCTTCGTCGGACATGCCGCGCATCTCGGCGATGATCTTGTTGCCAAACAGTTGCGGGAATTCGGCGATAAACAGCATCCGCGCCTTGGCCAACATGCGACCGTTAAGGCCGGTGCGGTAATCGGCCTGGAGGAACAGCGAGCACAACTCGGAGTTGCCGGTCAGGTCGTTGGCCAGGAACAGCGTCGGAATCTCGCGGTAGATGTTCAATTCCTGGGAAGCGCTGACGGTCAGGCCTACACGGAAGTTGTACCAAGGCTCACGCAGGCCAACGGCACCAGCGATGGCGGAAATCCCCACCACCTGGCCTTCGTCGTTTTCGAGAACGAACAGGTAGTCGGCATCACCGCGCCCGGCTTCGCCGCGAAAGGTCTTTTCAGCCCAGCCGACCCGATGGGCCAGGCGCTCTTCGTTGGCCGGCAAAGTGGTGAGGCCGGTGCCGGTGCTGCGCGCCAGATCAATCAGGGCCGGTAAATCGCTGCTGCGTACGGGACGAACGATCATGCTATCTCCTCAAACGGGCCGCTGATTCCAGCCACCCGCGAAACTCGCTGCTGTAAGACTTTAAACCGCAACCAGGCGCACGCTGGCACCTTCGCCGACACCCAGGGCCTCGGCCGTTTCCAGGTCCAGGGTCACTGGCTTACCTGGCGCGTAGTCCAGTTCCAGCAACACTGCGCGGTAATCCTGCAACTGCGCATTGCTGACTAGGTACTGGCGGCCAACACCCTTGACCATCTCACCGATCTTCACCGGCACCACGCGGCTCTGGGCAATCGAGCGAATGCCCGAGACGCGCGCATGCAGGGTCGGCCCGCCGTCGAAGATGTCGATGTAGTGATCGGTTTCAAAACCTTCGCGCATCAAGATGTCGAAGGTGACCTGCGCCCGTGGGTGCACCTGGCCCATGGCTTCCTGGGCTTCGTCCGGCAGCAGCGGTACGTAGATCGGATAGTGCGGCATCAGTTCGGCGAGGAAGGTGCGGCTTTTCAGCCCGCACAGGCGCTCGGCGGTGGCGTAGTTGAGGCCGAAGAAATTGCGACCGATGGCATCCCAGAACGGCGATTCACCGTTCTCATCGCTATAGCCGACAATTTCGGTCACCACCGAATCGGCGAACCGCTCGGGATGGCTGGCGACGAACAATAGGCGACCACGGGAATTGAGTTCCGACCAGGCCGAACCCACCAATTCTGGCACCACGTAGAAACTGGTCAACAGGCTGTTGCCAGTCAGGTCGTGACACTGCGATAGCACATGGATCTTGTTGTGAATCTTCAGCTCGCGGGAGGCGTGAACGAAGGTTTCATTGCGAAAACTGTAGAACGGTTCCGAGTAGCCGGCCGAGGCGACGATGGCGGAGCAGCCCACCAGCTTGCCGGCGACGGTGTCTTCGAGGACGAAGAAGTAGCTTTCCTCGCCGTTGAAACTGACTTCGGCAGCGAAGGACGCTTCGCTTGCGGCGATCTTGTCGCTCAGGCGTTCGACATCATCCGGCAAGGAGGTGACACCAATCGGGCTGTCCGCAGCCAGACGCTGTACCTCGCCCAGATCAGCCATTTGCGCGGGGCGCATCACCAGCATGGTGTCACTCCTTAATTCCAGAAAATACAAAATAGGGGGCTCAAAACCTCTGTAGGAGCGAGCTTGCTCGCGACGGTCTCAAAAACACCACAGGGCATCAGGTACCCCGCGTTATCGTTAACGACCATCGCGAGCAAGCTCGCTCCTACAGGGGATGAATCAGGCTTGCGTCAGGTTTTTCACAGCACGTTCGAAACGGTCCAGGCCTTCCTGGATATCGGCATCTTCCACCACCAGGCTCGGGGCGAAGCGCACCACGTCGGGACCGGCTTGCAGAATCATCAGGCCTTCACGCTCGGCGGCATTGAAGATGTCCTTGGCACGGCCTTTCCAGGCATCGCTCAGCACACAACCGAGCAACAGGCCCAGGCCGCGCACTTGGGTGAAGATGCCGTATTGCTGGCCGATCTTCTCCAGGCGGGAAACGAACAAGTCGTGCTTGGCGTTAACACCGGCCAGCACTTCAGGAGTATTGATCACGTCGATCACTGCTTCCGCCACTGCGCACGCCAGTGGGTTACCGCCGTAAGTGGTGCCGTGGGTGCCAACCACCAGGTGCTTGGCCAAGTCTTCGCGAGTCAGCATGGCTGCGATCGGGAACCCGCCGCCCAGGCTCTTGGCGCTGGTAAGGATGTCCGGGGTCACGCCGTAATGCTGGTAGGCGAACAGCTCGCCGCTGCGGCCCATGCCAGTCTGCACTTCGTCGAACACCAGCAACGCGTTGTTGGCGTCACACAGGTCGCGGGCGCCTTGCAGGTAAGTCAGTTCAGCCGGCAATACGCCGCCTTCGCCCTGGATCGGCTCCAGCACCACGGCGCAGGTCTTGTCCGAAATGGCGGCTTTCAGGGCCTCCAGATCGTTGAATGGAACGTGGGTGATACCGATGATTTTCGGACCGAAGCCGTCGGAATACTTCGACTGGCCGCCAACGTTAACGGTGAACAGGGTACGACCGTGAAAGCTGTTCAGGGCAGCGATGATTTCGTATTTTTCGGTACCGAAACGGTCGAACGCTACGCGACGGGCTAGCTTGAAGGCGGCCTCGTTGGCTTCGGCGCCGGAGTTGCAGAAGAACACACGCTCGGCAAAGGTGGCGTCGATCAGCTTGCGGGCCAGGCGCAGGGCCGGCTCATTAGTGAAGACGTTGGACACGTGCCACAGCTTGTTGGCCTGTTCGGTCAATGCACCGACCAGCGCCGGGTGGGCATGGCCCAATACGTTGACCGCGATGCCGCCGGCAAAGTCGATCAGCTCTCGGCCCGCCTGGTCCCACACACGGGAACCTGCGCCACGCACGGGGATAAAAGCGGCAGGTGCGTAGTTGGGAACCATGACCTGGTCGAAATCGGCACGTTGCACCGGGGCTTGCTCAACGGACATCGGAGTCTCCTGAAGAGGAACGCCTGCCTGAAACTGGCGGGCGATGCAGGGATTGTAAGGACAGTTTTCAGCGCGGCCTTGCCGCCAAGCGACAACTTCTTATAGCGCCAACCCGCGATTTACACGGGTTTACGCCAATGCGACAAATAGCGTCGCAATGGCGCAGTTTAAACCGTGTGTGGGCCTTGTGGGCAGCAACAACGATATTGAGCCCCTGCCCCGCGAGTTGCTGGAAATAACCACTCAATGACGACTCCAACGTGAGCGGCAATCCGCTGCCAGCACAAAGCCTTGAGCTGTTGCGCGCCCACTACCAGCAAACAGGAGCCAATGGAAGAGTGATCAACCGCGTTCGGACGGTACCGACGACAACTCGAACGGGCTGCTACTGCGCCGATGGTTTCGGTCTTCGCGAGGGGTGGCGCCAAAGAAGTTGCGGTAGGCGCTGGAGAAGTGCGGCCCCGAGGAGAAGCCGCAGGACAAGCCGATCTGGATGATCGACTTGCTGGTTTGCATCAACATTTGCCGGGCCTTGTTCAGGCGCAGCTCCAGGTAATACTGGCTGGGGACGCGGTTGAGATATTGCTTGAAGATCCGTTCCAACTGTCGTCGCGACACGCATACGTGCTGGGCGATTTCGTCGGTGGTCAGCGGCTCTTCGATGTTAGCCTCCATCAACAACACTGCCTGGGTCAGCTTTGGATGGCTGGAACCCAGGCGGTTTTGCAGAGGGATACGTTGGCGCTCGCCGCCTTCGCGGATGCGCTCCACCACCAGTTCTTCCGAGACGGCACCGGCCAGTTCGGCGCCGTGGTCACGGGCCAATACCGCCAACAACAGATCGAGTACCGACATGCCACCACAGGCGGTCAGGCGATCACGGTCCCAGTCAAACAGATGGCTGGTGGCGATAACCTTGGGGAAACGTTCGGCAAAATCGTCCTGCCAGCGCCAATGCACGGCGGCGCGATAACCATCAAGAAGACCAAGCTGGGCCAACGGATAGACGCCCGCTGACAAGCCACCAATCACACACCCGGCGCGAACCAGTTGCTTGAGGGCGCTACTCAGCGGTGAAGCGATAACGATCGGCGGCTCATCGGCCAGCAGGAACAGCTTTTGAAAGCCTTCCAGCTTGCCGGCCCAAGGCTCACCCGGCAATTGCCAAGCGCCGTCGACCGGCGGTTCGGCCTGCAAGAACGACAGCTCGTAAACCACGTCCGGATGCACCCGCTGAGCAACGCGCAAGGCCTCCTCAGCCAGCGCAAGCGTCAGGGCTTTTGTGCTGGGCCAAATCAGGAAACCAATGCGATGGGCGGTCATGGAGTGCTATCCGAAACGAAAAACAGTGTTAAAGGCCGAAAGCGGCAACCACCAACATAGTGCATGTGGCGCGAAGCGCGAAGCATGCCCTAAATGGGTGCACAACGGCAGTCTTGATTACTTCAAGCTGCCGGAAAGAAACTGTTGCAGACGCTCCGATTGCGGATTGACCAGCACTTCGCGCGGGTCGCCACGTTCTTCGACGATACCTTTGTGCAAGAACACCAACTGGTTGGAGACTTCGCGGGCAAAGCCCATTTCGTGGGTCACCACCACCATGGTCCGACCTTCCTGGGCCAGGTCCTTCATCACCTTGAGCACTTCGCCTACCAATTCAGGGTCGAGGGCCGAGGTGGGTTCGTCGAATAGCATCACTTCGGGTTCCATCGCCAGGGCACGGGCAATCGCCACGCGTTGCTGCTCGCCGCCGGACATATGGCCGGGGAAAGCATCCTTGCGATGGCTCACGCCAACCTTGGCCAGGTAATGCTCAGCCTTTTCCCTAGCTTCTTTTTTCGACATGCCGAGAACGTGGACCGGCGCCTCCATGACGTTTTCCATCGCCGTCATGTGGGACCACAGGTTGAAGTGCTGGAACACCATCGACAGTCGCGAACGCATGCGTTGCAGCTGCTTGGGGTCCGCGGCCTTCATCGCGCCGTCCTTATTGGCCACCAGCTTGAGCTCTTCGTTGTTAAGCAGAATCCGGCCAGCGTGGGGTTGCTCCAGCAGGTTGATGCAGCGCAAAAAGGTACTTTTACCCGAGCCACTGGAACCGATGATGCTGATCACATCACCTGCCGAGGCGGCCAGGGACACACCTTTGAGCACTTCATGACTGCCATAGCGTTTATGCAGGTCTTGGACTTCAAGTTTGTACATGCGATCGGTTCTCACAAAAACAGTGGGTCAGTCGTTCAGCAAGGGCCCATGACGCAGCGCTTCGCGCCCCGCCACCTTGGCCAGCCAAAAACCTGCTTGGGCATAACGTAGCCGTTCAACGGCAAACAGCACTCCGGACGTGCCAGCGCAAACAATGCTGACCTGATCGGACAAGGGGTCAATCACTTCAAACAGCGGCTCGCCCGCCTCCACCCAAGTACCCGGCGCAAGCAGGAAGCTGATAACGCCAGCGTGGGGCGCGAAGAGCATTTCGGTGCCTTCAAACGGCATGCCTTCACACGGTTCGTGCTGCGGCGCTGGCCAGTCACCTTTGATCAAGCCTTGCTCGGCGAGAAACGCGAGGATGCCTTCAGCATGGAAGATCGCCTCGTCTCGACCGGTGTCGGACTGGCCGCCCAGCTCCAGGGTCGTGGACATGCACGCCAGGGGAATCTGCGCCTCGGGGAACTGCCGGGATAAACGCAACCACGGCACCGAGCAGGCTTCGTCAAAGGAGTTGCCACCGGAGTCTTCCGCCAGCAATCCGACCTTCACATTCAAATGCGCCGACAACGAACGCCACTGCGGCCAATGCTGCGGCAGCGCGTACATGTGCAACGCAGCTTCGCAATCGCAATGCAGGTCGAGGACCACATCGGCGGTGCAGGCATGACTGAGCAGCAGCCGCTGCATGCCCTGTAACTGGCTGGCAGCCGGCGGCAAAGCGTTGAGCACATCGGTCATGGCCTGGCGGATCAGCCGGACATTCGCGTGAGGGTCATCACCCAGACGACCTTCCAGCAACCGCCCGACCGACTCACTCAACTCGACGAAATCACGGTTGAAATTCTTGCCGGTGCCCGCCTCGAAACGCCCCTGATGACCGCCCTGCAGCAACTGGCCCAACCCCATCGGGTTAGCCACTGGAACCAACTCAATCACCCCGTTAAGGGCGCCTTGTTGTTCCAGTTCGGTCAGGCGCTTTTTCAGCTCCCAGGCGGTACGCATGCCGGGCAATTCATCGGCGTGCAGGCTGGCCTGGATGTAGGCCTTGCGCTCGCCGCTGCCGAAACGGAACACCGTCAGTTGGCGTTCACAACCCAGGTGACCCCAGGGCAACAGATGATCGATACGTTCCATATCAATGCTTCCGTGGAGCCAGGTAGCTGAGCCAGCGGCGCTCGGCCAACTTGAACAGGCGCACCAGGATGAAGGTCAGGCACAGATAGAACACACCAGCGGTAATGTAGGCTTCAAACGGCAAGTAATACTGGGCGTTCACCGTGCGCGCGGCACCGGTGATATCGATCAACGTGACGATGGAGGCCAGGCTGGTGGTCTGCAGCATCATGATTACTTCGTTGCTGTACTGCGGCAGCGCCCGGCGCAAGGCCGACGGCAACAAGATGCGGCGATACAGTTTGTAACGCGACATGCCCATGGCCTTGGCCGCTTCGATCTCGCCATTGGGCGTGGACTTGAGGCTGCCGGCGATGATCTCGGCGGTGTAGGCGCTGGTGTTGATGGCAAAGGCCAGGCAGGCGCAGAAGGTCGCACTGGACAGCAACGGCCAGAGGAAACTTTCGCGCACAGCTTCAAACTGGGCCAGACCGTAGTAGATCAAGAACAGCTGCACCAGCATCGGCGTGCCGCGGATCACATAGGTATAGAGCCAGGCGACGCCATTGATAATCGGCTGCTTGGACACGCGCATCAGGCCCAGGGGCAAGGCAGCGAGCAAACCGAAGAACAGCGAGATGGCCAGCAATTTCAGGGTGGTCAGCAAACCGCCGAGGTACAGCGGCATAGCCTCCCAGATGACGTTGTAGTCGAAGATCATAGATCAGCCGCCCTTACGCCTACCGAGTAGCGCTTCTCAAGATAACGCAGGGCCAGCAACGAGACGCTGGTGATCACCAGGTACATCGCCGCCACTGCGAGGAAGAAGGTAAAAGGTTCGCGGGTGGCATCGGCCGCCTGCTTGGCCTTGAACATCATGTCTTGCAGGCCCACCACGGAAATCAGCGCGGTGGCCTTGGTCAGTACCAGCCAGTTGTTGGTGAAACCGGGGATCGCCAGACGAATCATCTGCGGCACCATCACCTGGAAAAACACCTGAAAACTGCTCATGCCGTAGGCGAGACCGGCTTCGGCCTGGCCCTTGGGGATTGCCATAAAGGCGCCACGGAAAGTCTCCGAGAGGTAGGCGCCAAAGATGAAACCCAGGGTGCCAATACCGGCGACCAAGGGGTTCAAGTCAATATAGTCGTCGTAGCCCAGCAGCGGCGCGACGCGGTTCAACAGGTCCTGACCGCCGTAGAAAATCAGCAGGATCAGCACCAGGTCGGGAATCCCACGGATCACCGTCGAATACAAATCGCCCAGCCAGGCCAACCAACGCACCGGCGACAGGCGTAACGCGACCCCGATCAAACCCAGAACAATGGCCAGGGCCATGGACGACAAGGCGAGCTGAAGCGTCAACCATGCGCCATCGAGGATGACAGCCCCGTAGCCTTTCAACATGATTCAGGTCCTCGAAAAGGGGGGGATGAAAAAATGGCGCAAACTTCAGAGACCCTGTTGTTTGCGCCATTTCAGACAGACCGCTGCGATAAGTTAGTTGGCCGCTTTTGTGTCAGCGCCGTAAATATCGAAGTTGAAGTACTTGTCCTGGATAAGCTTGTATTTGCCGTTGGCGCGGATCGCGTCAATGGCAGCATTGATCCGGTCCAGATTGGCCTTGTCGCCTTTGCGTACTGCAATGCCTACGCCGTCGCCGAAGTATTTGACGTCGGTGAAGGATGGGCCGACAAACGCATAACCTTTACCGGCTGGCGTATCAAGGAAACCTTCCTGCAACAGGGTGGCGTCTGCCACGGTACCGTCAAGGCGACCAGCTTCCACGTCCAGGTAGATTTCGTTCTGCGAGCTGTAAGGAACCACGGTGGCGCCTTTAGGTGCCAAGACTTCCTTGGCGAAACGGTCGTGGATCGAACCGCGCTGCACGCCGATTTTCTTGCCTTTCAACTCATCCAGGCTGTCGCTGACAACGGTACCTTCCTTCAACGCCAGACGCGCTGGGGTCAGGTAGTAGCGGTTAGTGAAGTCCACAGACTTCTTGCGGTCATCAGTGATGGACATGGACGATAGGATCGCGTCGATCTTGCGCACTTTAAGCGCTGGGATCAGGCCGTCGAACTCTTGCTCGACCCACGTGCACTTGACCTTCATCTCTTCGCACAGGGCGTTGCCGATGTCGTAGTCAAAACCAACGATGCTGCCGTCCGGTGCTTTCGAGGCAAACGGAGGGTAAGCCGCTTCGATACCAATCTTCAGGGGTTTTTCATCGGCGGCGAAGGCCTGCATCGACAGGACGGACAGCGCCAGGGCGCCCAACAGCACGAGTTTCTTCATCTTGGGACTCCATCGGTATAGGGCAAAAACAGCAGTATGAGCCATGGCCCACGATGCAACTGAGTGAAACCGAATAGCGGCGCTTCGTCCTACGCAAATTCAACAGCAGCGACGGCGAGCGAGTGATCGGCATTCTAACGACAGGGCGGAAGCCGATATTTCCTCAATGCGACAACAACTTACAGAAGCACCGAGAAAGCGGTTCCAGCGCATTGACAGCCCCTTGATTTTATGCAGAGGCTAAAGATATTAAACCTGTTATCACTGCAAGTTACAGGCCCATTATTCGCAAACCCTTCTAGTCCGGCAAGTCTGGCGTTTAATCTTATTTTCGGGCGTATCTAAAATGGGCGTTTAAGGGGTGCTGGCGTAGCACTTTGCCTCATGTTTGGGCAGCGGGTTACACATTTAGGTGGCTGGGTAACATTCAGAAACCTCCCACCATGAAAACCGATATTTATTTACCTCGCGGCTGGAGTGGTCTGTCAGACAGTCATTGCAGAACTGGCTTTAGCGGTGTTGCTGATGGTCGGCCCCTCACCCTAGCCCTCTCCTCCACCCAATAAAAAGCCCCGCTCTCTTGCATCGAGAGCAGGGCTTTTTACTGGGCTGGTTTACTCAGCCAGTTTGAAGGTAATGAAACTGGCACGACCCTGACGCAGGACGCGCATCGACACCGAACGATTCTTCGGCAATGCCTTGGCGATGTCGGTGAACTCCTTGGTGGAGTTGATCGCCTGATTGTTCAGGTGAGTAATGACATCCCCCGGCTGCAGGCCGATCAACGCCGCAGGGCCGTCCTGAACCTCCTTGATGACCACACCGCTTTTCAAGTCGAAGCTTTTTTTCTGCTCTTCGGTCAGCTCGACCACGGCAATGCCCAGGCGATTGCTACTCCGTTCGGCGCCGGACTTGCTGCCTAGGGCATCAAGCGCCTGGCCTTCTTCCGGGATGGCACCTACGGTCAGCTCGACGTTCTGGCGCTTGCCTTCGCGAATCACTTCCAGCTTGGCCTTGCTACCGGCCTTGAGCGCACCTACCAGGTGCGGCAAGTCAGCAGACATTACGATCGGCTGACCGTTCATGCTCAGAATCACGTCACCCACTTGCAGGCCACCTTTGGCAGCCGGTCCGTCATCCTGGATCTGCGCGACCAAGGCACCGGCCGGCTTGTCCAGGCCGAAGGACTCAGCCAGGTCCTTGTTCACTTCCTGAATCACCACGCCCAACCAGCCACGACTGACCTTGCCACCGTCTTTCAACTGGTTGGAAACGTCCATGGCCACGTCGATTGGAATCGCGAACGACACGCCCATGAAACCACCGGAACGGGTGTAGATCTGCGAGTTGATACCCACCACTTCGCCCGCCAGGTTGAACAATGGACCGCCGGAGTTGCCCGGGTTGATCGGCACGTCGGTCTGGATGAACGGCACGTAGTTTTCGTTCGGCAGGCTGCGACCGATGGCGCTGATGATGCCCTGGGTCACGGTGTGGTCGAAGCCAAACGGCGAACCGATGGCGACCACCCATTGCCCTGCTTTCAAGTCCTGGGATTTGCCCAGCTTCAGGACCGGCAGGTCCTTGCCTTCAATCTTCAGCAAAGCCACGTCGGAACGTGGATCAGTGCCGACAAGCTTGGCCTTGAGCTCACTGCGATCAGCCAGGCGCACGAGAATTTCGTCGGCATCAGCGATCACATGATTGTTAGTGAGAATGTAGCCATCGGGCGAAATGATGAAGCCCGAACCCAGCGATTGAGCTTCGCGCTGACCGCCACCGCCGCCACGGGGTGACCGTGGCTGGGGCATGCCACGCTCGAAAAACTCCCGCAACATCGGTGGCAGACCTTCAAGGTCTGGCATCTGCTGGTTGGATACTTTGCGGTCCGGTAGCTTCTGGGTGGTGCTGATATTCACAACGGCAGGCGACGCCTGCTCCACCAGTTGGGTGAAGTCAGGCAGCTCGGCCGCTTGCGCGGTAACGGCCTGACCCAGCACCAGCACCGTGGCGACTATGGATAGGTAAGACTTCAAACGTGGTATCGACATACAGCTCCCGTTACGACGAGCAGGGTTGAGCGACAGGGTTCAATAAACGCCGGAGACTGCCACCGGTATTTTTGTTCCGCGAACAAAACAAGGCCAGAGCCGAGAAACTCTGACCTATAAAAAACATAGTAGGATTTTGCAAGTGAAAATACTGTCCAGACATTTCATTTTCTCAACCGCAAGGCAGGCATCGACCGGCTCCTGCACAACAGTGAAACGTCAGGATGAACATAGTATTAACAGCTCATTGCTTGGAGGGTGTCGCGCCACTGCGAACCGACAACGCAATCCTTTCAGCGGTACCAATCGGAATTTCGCCAACAACCGTCGCCATCATCTGGCCTTCGGGCGTATCCAAACGTCGCGACACCGCCACCGTCGGCCCTAACTGCACACGGGTCTCGTTCACAGTTGCGTCATCAAGCGGCTCAAGAAACACCGAAAAGCGTGCGAGCCCGTCCTCGTACATCAGACTGTTGACCACAACGTGGGTCTGCGCGTCTTTGCGGACGCTGCTGCGACTTAACTGGAAGCCCGGCGGCAGCCAATCCAGATGCCAAGCCTGAGCGCCCCCGTCTTGCGGTGTATTATTACTCGCTAGCACTACGGGCTTGCAGTCATTACTGGGCTGCAATTGGCGCTCACCGGGCACATCTGAGGTGTTCAACTGAGTGAATTGGAATCGCTCCAGCAACTGCCCCTTGTCATTAAGCAACAATGACTTCAATGGCAACGCGGTTTCACGATCCAGATGCAACTCGAAGCCATACCGGTACGGGTCACGAGGCGTCAGCGTCACGATCACCGCATTACGGCCAGCCACGCGCGACTTGCCAATAACGGCAAGGTCGTAGAAAGCTTTGAGTTTTGGGGGGTCAAGAGCGCGGGCAGGAGAGCCCGAAGAATCACCGAGACCGGCAACCAGAGTGCCGCTGACGCACTGGGTACGCCCATCGACACGAACAACTTCCTGGGCGGAGCCGTCAAGCTGCAACAGCCGCTCGCGAACCTGACCATTCTGGACACGATGCCAGATGTCATGGGTAGAAAAACTACCGTTACGCTCGTAGATGAAGGTGCCTTGGAAGCTTTGCTGCTGCTCGGCACGCCCAAGACGAGTCAGCCAATCTTGGGCTTCCTCGGCATGGGCGGGTACTGCAGACCAGCCACTGAGCAAAAGCGCAAGGAGCGGTATGGCGCGCATAAGGCTCCTTAACGGTTTAGCGGTTTTCCAGGCTTGCAGCGCGAGCGTATGGCAGTGCACTTTCAGTGCCTTTCAAGGCCGATTCCTGTGCATGTTGGCGCAGGTAGCCTGGAAGACGCTGATCCTGCCAGCCGGACTGCCCCTGAAGCACGCCGCTGGCCATTGGGCCAGTAGCGTCGGAGCTTTCCTTGTAGCCGGCCAGTACGGCTGGACCCTTGACCTGCGGACCGGCCATGATCGGTTGCTGGGTTTGTTGGGCCAACTCGGCACCAGCAATCTCGTCCTGGTTGTACAGGCGCACACCGGCCAATACGGCCACAGTCACCGAAGCAGCAACTGCCAGACGACCCAGGCTACGCCAAGGACCGCGAACAGCTTTTGCCGGAACGGCTTCATCAGCCAGCGCAGCAGAAACGGCCGCAGCAATATCCAGACGAGGGATTAGTAGATCCTTGTGCATCACCGCCCGAGCGACTTGGTAACGAGACCAGGTATCACGGGTTTCGGCGTCATCAAATGCGTTAAGCACTCGACGAAGTTCCAGTTCATCCGCTTCGTTATCCATCACTGCGGACAGCGATTCCTGCAGGGCATCACGACTCATGGCGGTTCCTCTCTTGGCTGTCGCCGCTGTCTCAGTTTTCCTGCAACAACGGCTGCAGGGCTTTATCGATGGCTTCCCGAGCCCGGAAGATCCGGGAGCGTACGGTCCCCACCGGACACTGCATGACGCTCGCAATGTCTTCGTAACTCAGACCATCGAATTCACGTAAAGTTAATGCCGTACGTAAATCTTCTGGCAGTTGCTGAATCGTGCGATGGACGGTTCCTTCGATCTCGTCGCGCAGCAATGCACGCTCCGGCGACTCGAGATCCTTGAGGCCGTGATCACCATCGTAAAATTCTGCATCTTCCGAACTCACATCACTATCTGGCGGGCGGCGACCGCGAGAAACCAGATGGTTCTTCGCCGTGTTAATGGCGATGCGGTAAAGCCACGTGTAAAACGCACTATCACCGCGAAAATTACCGAGTGCACGATATGCCTTGATAAAGGCTTCCTGCGCTACGTCCTGCGCTTCATGGGTGTCGTGCACAAACCGCACGATCAACCCGAGAATTTTATGCTGGTATTTCAGCACTAGCAGATCAAATGCTCGCTTGTCGCCGCGTTGAACGCGCTCGACCAGCTGCTGATCCTCTTCCTGGGTTAGCATGAACACTCCTCGTTGTACTTGGAGGAGACTTGCATAACTGAACGTTCAGGCTTGCAAACATAGACTCGGACTTTTCGCAAAAGTTCTCCCCCTCCAAGCAAGTTTCCGGCGCGCACTGATTTGGCACACACGAAAAACGCAGCGCGGGCAACGCCGGCTGCGCGAATAATCTTGTCGCCGGATTTCTGACGCGCCTCATGTTAGAGGCCGATCAATAATTCCAACGCTTCCCAGCTTTCGGGCAACCTGCTATTGAGTCGGGGCTTATGCAAAAAGTTCCCACACCAATACCCGCAGGCTTGTGAAAGCCGTGCACTTCGTTGACCGTAATCTCACAATGCCACGAATGCCCGGCTATTGTGCCGATCCCCCCCTCTATATACTAGTGGGCCGTGTGACCCTTTGATTCGCCGATCCAGGCGTCCTGTTTGCGCCAACCCTTCGGATCGCTTTTTGCGGAATCCTTCAAATGAGCCAACAGTTTCAACACGATGTCCTGGTGATTGGCAGCGGCGCCGCAGGCTTGAGCCTTGCACTGACCCTGCCGCGCCATCTGCGCATAGCCGTACTGAGCAAGGGCGACCTGGCCAACGGCTCGACGTTCTGGGCCCAGGGAGGTGTCGCCGCGGTGCTGGATGACACCGATACGGTGCAATCCCATGTCGAAGACACTCTTAACGCCGGCGGCGGTCTGTGCAACGAAGACGCAGTGCGCTTCACCGTCGAGCACAGTCGCGAAGCCATCCAGTGGCTGATCGACCAGGGAGTGCCGTTCACCCGCGATGAACAATCCGGCACTGAAGACGGCGGCTTCGAGTTTCACCTGACCCGCGAAGGCGGCCACAGCCATCGGCGCATCATCCACGCTGCCGATGCCACCGGCGCCGCTATTTTCAAGACCTTGCTCGCCCAGGCCCGGCAACGACCGAATATCGAACTGCTGGAGCAACGGGTCGCCGTCGACCTGATCACTGAGAAACGCCTGGGCCTGCCCGGCGAACGCTGTCTCGGCGCCTACGTGCTCAACCGTGGCAGCGGCGAAGTCGATACCTACGGCGCTCGCTTCACCATCCTGGCCTCGGGCGGTGCGGCCAAGGTCTACCTCTATACCAGTAACCCTGATGGCGCCTGCGGTGATGGCATTGCCATGGCCTGGCGTTCGGGCTGCCGGGTAGCGAACCTGGAGTTCAACCAGTTCCACCCCACCTGCCTGTATCACCCACAAGCCAAGAGTTTCCTGATCACCGAAGCCCTGCGGGGCGAGGGCGCGCACCTGAAACTGCCCAACGGCGAACGTTTCATGCAGCGCTTCGACCCTCGAGCCGAACTGGCGCCCCGGGATATCGTGGCCCGCGCCATCGACCACGAAATGAAGCGCCTGGGCATCGACTGCGTCTACCTGGACATCAGCCACAAGCCCGAAGACTTCATCAAGACCCACTTCCCGACGGTCTACGAGCGCTGCCTGCAATTCAACATCGACATCACCAAAGGCCCGATCCCGGTGGTCCCAGCCGCGCACTACACCTGTGGCGGCGTCATGGTCGACCAACAGGGCCGCACCGACGTACCCGGCCTGTACGCCATCGGCGAAACCAGCTTCACCGGCCTGCACGGCGCCAACCGCATGGCCAGCAACTCGCTGCTGGAATGTTTTGTCTACGCACGCTCCGCCGCCGCCGACATCCTCGAACAGTTGCCGCGCATCCCGGTGCCGGCCGCCCTGCCCCGCTGGGACGCCAGCCAGGTCACCGATTCCGACGAAGACGTGATCATCGCTCACAACTGGGACGAGTTGCGGCGCTTCATGTGGGACTACGTGGGTATCGTGCGCACCAACAAGCGCCTGCAGCGGGCGCAGCATCGGGTGCGATTGTTGCTGGATGAGATCGACGAGTTCTACAGCAACTACAAAGTGAGCAGAGACCTGATTGAATTGAGGAACCTTGCTCAGGTAGCTGAACTGATGATCCGCTCGGCCATGGAACGCAAGGAAAGCCGAGGCCTGCATTACACCCTCGACTACCCGAACATGCTGCCGGTGGCCCTCGACACTATTCTGGTGCCAACCACCTACGGCGGCTGAACTTCAAGCGTACCCGCAGGCGCCGATGCACATCGCCAGCCTGCGAATCCTGCGGCACGCAGATCGAATGCACCCACCAGTCGCCCGGCAAACGAAAGCGCAGTACCACAATAAGCGGTAATGCCAGGCTGTCGGGGCGCAGTTGCACGCTGTGCCAGCCGCGCACTTCGCTCCACAACTGCCAACCGTCGGCGTCACGACGCAAGCCACGGATCGACGAACGGTGAGTCAACAGGATATGGCGTGGCAGGACCCAGCCGGCATGGGCCAGGCACAAGACTGCACCGAGACCGGTAACCCACAAGGGAACAGCAAGAAACAACAGCGCACCCAGCGCGAACGCCTGGGCGAGGAGATATGTCGCCAGCAATTGCCCGGAGGCCTGCCAGCGGCATTCAAAGGCATTATTTGGGCTGGACACGATCCAGAATCATCCGAACCATGCGCTGCAGCTCCGGATCTTCAGACTCGGCACGTTCCATGAACCAGCCAAACATGTCTTGGTCTTCGCATTCCAGCAGCTTGCGGTAGCAGTCGCGGTCGACATCGTTGAGGTGCGGGTAGACCTCCCTGACGAACGGCACCAGCAATACATCCAGCTCAAGCATGCCGCGACGGCTGTGCCAGTAGAGGCGATTGAGTTCTACATCTTCGACCATGGAGCGCTCCTCAAATAGAGCGCGAGTATACAGACCGACGTCGCCTGGAACAGCCGGCTTTGGTCGAGCACATGGAAACTACCCATTTACCGGGCGCCCCTCTATGATGCACCCATGACTTTCAACCTGCGATGACCCATGGCTGACTCTGCTTTCTTCTGCCCCCTATCCCACGAAGGCGTCCTGGCTGTACGCGGCGCTGACGCTGCCAAGTTCCTCCAGGGACAACTGACCTGCAACCTCAATTACCTCAGTGACACCCAGGCCAGCCTGGGTGCCCGCTGCACCCAAAAAGGGCGCATGCAGTCGAGCTTTCGCATTCTGTTGCAAGGTGATGGCGTGTTGTTGGCGATGGCCAGCGAACTGCTGGAAGCGCAACTGGCAGACCTGAAGAAATACGCTGTTTTCTCCAAATCCAAACTCACCGACGAAAGCGCCGCCTGGGTGCGTTTCGGCCTGGCGGATGCCGACCAGGCACTTGTCAGCCTCGGCCTTGAACTGCCGCCCGAGACCGATAGTGTCGCGCGCACCGAAGAATTGATCGCCATTCGCGTCTCCCCTGGCCGCGCCGAACTCTGGGCGCCAGCGGCAAACGCTGAAACCCTGCACAACCAACTGGCCGCCCTACTGGCCGAAGGCGACCTGAACCAGTGGTTGCTGGGGCAGATCCGCGCCGGTATCGGCCAGGTCATGCCACAGACCCGCGAACTATTCATCCCGCAGATGCTCAACCTGCAGGCCGTCGGCGGCGTCAGTTTCAAGAAAGGCTGCTACACCGGCCAGGAAATCGTCGCCCGCATGCAATACCTGGGCAAACTCAAGCGCCGCCTGTACCGCCTGAGCCTGGACGCCAGCGAATTGCCCGAGCCCGGTACACCGCTGTTTGCCCCAACGCACAACAGCGCCATTGGCGAAGTGGTGATCGCTGCCCGAGTTGACCAAGTGATTGAACTTCTAGCGGTGCTGCAAGCCGAAGCAGCAGATAGTGGCGATGTGCATTTAGGTACGCTGGAAGGACCGGGGCTGCACCTGCTCGACCTTCCTTACCAACTGGACCGAGATCGCGAGATCCAGCGTTAATCGCCGTACCCTTTTGCAACGCCCTAGAGAGTAGAAATGAACCAGCTGGCGGAAAAAGTCCAACAGGCTTTGGTTAAGGCCATCGATAACGATGACCTGGTTCTGCCAACGTTACCGGAAGTGGCCCTGGAAATTCGTCAGGCCGCCGAAGACCCGGACATCAGCATCAGCCGTTTGAGCAAAGTGATCGGCCGCGATACCGCCCTGTCGGCGCGGCTGATCAAAGTGGTCAATAGCCCCTTGCTGCGGGCGACCCAGGAAGTCACCGACCTGCACACCGCCATCACGCGCCTGGGCACCAACTACAGCAGCAACCTGGCCATTGGCCTGGTGATGGAGCAAATTTTTCACGCCCGCTCCGAAGTGATCGAGCAAAAAATGCGCGACGTCTGGCGCCGTAGCCTGGAAGTGGCGGGTGTCAGCTATGCACTGTGTCGTAACCACAACCAACTCAAACCTGATCAGGCGGCGCTGGGTGGCCTGGTGCATCAGATTGGCGTGCTGCCGATCCTCACCTATGCCGAAGATCACTATCAACTACTGTCTGACCCGGTCAGCCTTAATCATGTGATCGAAAGCATTCACCCGCTGCTGGGGGACAAACTGCTACGGGTCTGGGAGTTTCCGGAAATGCTGGTCAAGCTGCCGGGGCAGTACCTGGACCTGTGGCGTGACTCTGAACGCCTGGACTATGTCGACGTGGTGCAAGTGGCGGCGCTGTACTGCCACAAAGGCACTGATCACCCGTTGGCCGCGGTACCGTTGTCGATCTTGCCGGCCTTCAAGAAACTTAAGATCAATCCGGACAATCGCACCTTGAATGCCGATCTGGATGAAGCACGGTCGATGTTTTACTGAAAGCGAGCTTGCTCGCGAAGTACTCAAGGGCACTGAGAGCAAGAACTAGGCGCCCCCCCTCGCGCCTACAAGGAATTGAAGCTCACCCTAACCTTCAGCCCCGCCAGCTCACCATCATGCAGGCTGATCTTCGCCAGATGGGCCCGGCAGATTTCCCCGACAATCGCCAACCCCAGCCCTGAACCTGCGCCCTGCTGATTGCGCCGGTAAAACCGCTCAAACACCCGATCCCGCTCATCCAGTGGGATACCCGGTCCGTCGTCTTCCACTTCCAACACCGCCGGCGCCGTGACCCGCAGGATTACATTGCCGCCCGGTGGAGTGTGAGCCAGGGCGTTGTCCACCAGATTGCTCAGCAACTCATTTAACAAGGTTGGCTCGCCCCGCAACCACACCGGTTCGTCCGCCTCCAATGCCAGGGCAACACCACGGGCATGGGCCAGCGGCGCCATGGCCATGCCCAGTTCACGGGCCAATTGGCTCAAGTCCAGCAACTGCGCACCACCTTCGGCAATGGCCCGGGCGCCGTTTTCGATACGGGCCAAGGACAACAATTGATTAGCCAGGAGGGTCAGGCGATCAGTGCCTTGAGCGACGGTTTCCAGGGTAGTACGCCAAGTGGCCGGGTCTTCGGCGCGCAAACCCAGTTCAAGGCGGGCCTTAAGCGCCGCCAACGGGGTGCGCAATTCATGGGCGGCATCGGCAATAAACTGCGCCTGGCGCTCGAACTGCCCGCGCAGGCGTTCGGTGAAATGGTTCAAGGCCCGCACCAGCGGACCCAATTCGTGCTGTACTTCCACCAGCGGCAGGGGCCGCAAATCATCTGGCTGGCGTTCCTCCACTGCCGTGCGCAACCGCTCCAGTGGACGCAGCGCCGCACTCACCGCAAACCACACCAGCAGCAAGGCACCGATGGCCAGCATCCCCAGGCGCAGCAAGGTGTCGGCCATCAGGCTGCGGGCCATGCTGACCCGTGCTTCGTCGGTTTCGGCCACGCGAATTTCCGCCATGCCATTCATGTTCGGCTCCGACACCGCCTTGAGCAGGCTCACCACCCGCACGTTCTGCCCCTGATAGCGGGCGTTGTAGAAGCGCGCCAGGGCCGGGTAATCATCCGTGCGCAATGTGCCCGGTGGCGGGCCTGGCAGATTTTCGTAACCGGAAATCAGCTTCTGATGAATGTCATTGACCTGGTAGTAAATCCGCCCGGCGCTGTCGTAGGCGAACGTGTCCAGCGCCACATAGGGCACGTCGGCGCTGAGGGTGCCGTCACGTTGGGACAGCCCAGCAGAAATGGTTCGCGCCGACGCCAGCAGGGTGCGGTCATACGCCGTGTCGGCCGCTTCGCGACCATTCCAGTAAGCGCTCAAGCCGCTGGCCAGCATCAACACCACCAGCAACAAGGCCAGGTTCCACAGCAAGCGCCAGCGCAGGCTGCTGGGCTTATGCATCGCGCGCTTCCAGCAAGTACCCCAGGCCACGGAAGGTGACGATCGCCACCGGTTGGCCATCGAGTTTCTTGCGCAGGCGGTGGACGTAGATTTCGATGGCGTCCGGGCTGGCCTCTTCATCCAGGCCAAACACCTGGGACGCCAACTGCTCCTTGCTCATGACCCGGCCTGGGCGGGCGATCAACGCTTCCAGCACCGCCTGTTCGCGGGAAGTCAGGGTCAGCAGTTCGCCGCCCAAGGTAAAGCGCCGGGTGTCGAGGTCGTAGACCAGCACGCCGCAGGCCTGCTGGCGCTCACCGCCCAACACGCTGCGGCGCAGCAATGCCTTGACCCGCGCTTCCAGTTCCGTCAGTTCGAACGGTTTGGCCAGATAATCATCCGCGCCAAGGTTCAACCCATGCACCCGGTCCTTCACGTCACTGCGGGCGGTCAACATCAATACCGGAAGATTCTTTCCACGGGCCCGCAAGCGCGCCAGCACCTCGAAACCGTCCATGCGCGGCAAGCCCACATCAAGGATCGCCACCGCGTACTCCTCGCTGCTCAAGGCCAGGTCCGCCGCCACGCCATCGTGCAGCACATCCACCGTCAAACCCGTGCTCTTAAGCGCCTGGGCGACACTTTCAGCTAGCTGCAAATGGTCTTCGACCAGAAGGACACGCATGGATTTTTACCTCATTCAGGGATGGCCGGCGCCACACTTTGCGGGGGAGTTTACAGGCGTCCCCCACGCTGTGAAGCCCGAAAACATTGAAAGGTTGCTGAAAGGTTAGTGAAAGCTTCGCCCATTAGCATCCAATTGCGGTGGGTTACGACTTGCCAAGCTATTTCACCGATAGCGCCCGAAAAACGCCTCGACGCGTTTTCGCCAAAATAAGAACAATAACGGAGTGCACCAACGATGCTGTCGACACAGCCCCAGGCCTGCCCACCTGCTCGTTCTTCTCGCCTGCCCCAGACTGTCCTTGCCGGCTTTTCGCCGCTTGCCCAGGCTGCCTTCTTCGAAAACAACAACAGCCGTTTCCTGAGTGGTGCCACCGGCAAGCACTTCGACTTCGATGGCGTGGGCTACGAGCTCACCGCCAGCTACCACTTCCCCCAACTCGACGACGTGTATCGCAAACATTGCCTCAGCCTGGTGGCCTCGCGCGCTGGGTAGTGCCTGGTAATAGACACACCCCATAACAACAATGAAGGAAATCCACATGACCTTATCACTGCACAAATTTGTTTTGGCGGCCGGCTGCATGCTGTTCGCCGGCCAGTTGCTGGCCGCATCCACCGCCGAGCCCAGGCGTCCGGAATGTATCGCTCCGGCGTCCCCAGGCGGGGGCTTTGACCTGACCTGCAAACTGGTACAAAGCGCGCTGGTCAACGAAAAGCTGCTGAGCAAGCCGATGCGCGTGACCTACATGCCCGGCGGCGTCGGCGCGGTGGCCTACAACGCGGTGGTGGCCCAGCGTCCAGCCGATGCCGGCACCCTGGTGGCCTGGTCCAGCGGTTCGCTGTTGAACCTGGCCCAGGGCAAGTTCGGTCGCTTCGATGAAACCAACGTTCGTTGGCTGGCGGCGGTCGGCACCAGCTACGGCGCCATTGCAGTGAAAAACGATTCACCCTACAAAAACCTCGATGATCTGGTCCAGGCGCTGAAGAAAGACCCGAGCAAAGTCGTCATCGGTTCCGGCGGCACCGTCGGCAGCCAGGACTGGATGCAAACCGCGCTGATCGCCAAGGCCGCCGGAATCAACCCACGCGACCTGCGTTACGTGGCACTGGAAGGCGGCGGTGAAATCGCCACTGCCCTGCTCGGCGGCCACATTCAGGTGGGCAGCACCGACATCTCCGACTCCATGCCCCACATCTTGAGCGGTGACATGCGCCTGCTGGCGGTGTTCTCCGAGGAGCGTCTGGACGAGCCGGAAATGAAGAACATCCCGACAGCCAAGGAGCAAGGCTACGACATCGTCTGGCCAGTGGTCCGTGGTTTCTACCTCGGGCCAAAAGTCAGCGACGAAGACTACGCCTGGTGGAAAGACGCCTTCGACAAACTGCTGGCTTCCGAAGACTTCGCCAAGCTGCGTGATCAGCGCGAGCTGTTCCCGTTTGCCATGACCGGCCCGGAGCTGGACACCTACGTGAAGAAACAGGTGGCTGACTACAAAGTGCTGGCCAAAGAATTTGGCCTGATTCAGTAATCGCCCCTTGTTTGCGCGGCCACGCCCTTGTGCATAAAAGGCGTGGCCCAGGAGTTTTCCATGCTCTTACAACGCATTTTTGCTGCAGTGCTATTGCTGGCCTGTGCCGGCCTGGCACTGATGGCCTGGCCGTATCAGGCGTCTTTTTCCTACGAACCCGTAGGGCCGCGTGCCTATCCGCTGCTGATGCTCGGGCTGATGAGCCTGGCCCTGATCTACATGCTGATTCGCCCGCAGCCAACCAAACACAGCGACGAAGAACCACCGTTGGATCAAGAAACGCTGATCAAGATCGGAATCTGCGTGGTGTTGTTGCTGGTGTTCGCTGGCACCTTCGAATCCCTGGGTTTCATTCTCAGCAGCATATTGATCGGCATTCCGATGGCACGGCTGTATGGCGGTCGCTGGCTGCCCAGCGTGGTGATCATCACCTTGATAAGCGTCGGCCTTTATCTGCTGTTCGATAAAGCCATGGATGTACCGCTGCCCCTCGGTCTGCTCGACGTTTTGGAGAACTGATATGGATACGCTAGGCTATTTGGGCCAGGGCTTCGGCGTCGCGCTGACCCCCTACAACCTGATAACCGCACTGTGCGGCACCTTGATCGGTACCGTGGTCGGCCTGCTGCCGGGCCTGGGCCCGATCAACGGCGTGGCACTGTTGATCCCCATCGCTTTCGCTTTGGGCCTGCCGCCAGAGTCGGCTTTGATCCTGTTGGCAGCCGTGTACTTGGGCTGCGAATACGGCGGCCGGATCAGCTCGATCCTGCTGAATATCCCGGGCGAGGCGTCCACCGTGATGACCACCCTCGACGGCTACCCGATGGCCCGCAAAGGCCTGGCCGGCGTGGCGTTGTCGCTGTCGGCGTGGAGTTCGTTCATCGGTGCGTTTATTGCCACCTGCGGCATGGTGCTGTTCGCCCCATTGCTGGCCAAATGGGCGATCGCCTTCGGCCCGGCGGAATACTTCGTACTGATGGTATTCGCCATTGTCTGCCTGGGCGGCATGGCCGGTGACAAACCGCTGAAAACCTTTGTCGCGGCGCTGATCGGCCTGTTTCTGTCAGCCGTCGGTATCGACGCCAACAGCGGCGTGTACCGTTTTACCGGTGACAACATTCACCTGACTGACGGCATCCAATTCGTGGTGCTGGTGCTGGGCCTGTTCTCCATCAGTGAGATCCTGTTGCTGTTGGAAAAAACCCATCGCGGCCAGGAAGCAGTGAAAGCCACCGGCCGGATGATGTTCAACTTCAAGGAAGCGTCGGCGGTGTTCGTGGTGAACATTCGTTGCGGCCTGCTGGGCTTCATCATGGGCGTATTACCGGGTGCCGGTGCGACATTGGCGTCCGCTGTTGCCTACATGACCGAGAAACGTATCGCTGGTGACAGCGGTACATTCGGCCAGGGTGACAAGCGCGGCCTCGCCGCCCCGGAAACCGCCATTGGTGCGGCGGCGTGCGGCGCTCTGGTACCGATGCTGACCCTCGGCGTCCCCGGTTCCGGTACCACCGCTGTAATGATCGGCGCTCTGTCGCTGTACAACATCACCCCTGGCCCGCTGCTGTTCCAACAGCAACCGGACATCGTCTGGGGTCTGATCGCGTCGTTGTTTATCGCCAACCTCATGCTGGTTATCCTCAACATTCCGATGATCCGCATCTTCACCCGCATACTTGCGGTACCGAACTGGGCGCTGGTGCCGGTAATCGCCATCATCACCGCGATTGGCGTCTACGCCGTTCACGCCACTACCTTCGATCTGTTCCTGATGATCGGTATCGGAATCTTCGGTTACATCCTGCGCAAGCTGGACTTCCCGCTGTCGCCGGTGTTGCTGGGCTTTATTCTCGGCGGTCTGATGGAGCAGAACCTGCGCCGTGCGCTGTCGATCTCCAACGGTGAACTGCAAATCCTCTGGTCGAGCCCGATCACCTTTGGCGTCTGGGTGCTGACTGCGCTGATGCTGTTGTTCCCGCTGATCCGCATCTGGCGCAAGCGTTCCCTGCAGCGTCGTGCCGTGGCCGATGTCTGAGGTCACCTTTAGACACTGGTGGGGAACACCACTGGTCGGCCTGGCAGGCGGTTACCTCGCCAGCCAGATCGGCTGGCCGCTGCCATGGATGGTCGGCTCGTTGCTGGCGATCATCCTGGTGCGCTGCCTGACGCCGTGGCAATTGGCAGAAATCCCCGGCGGGCGCAAATGCGGCCAATGGGTGGTAGGCATCGGCATCGGCCTGCACTTCACCCCCGTGGTGATCGAGCAGGTGATGAGCCACTTCGGCCTGATCTTCTTTGGCGCGCTGGTCACCAGCCTGTCGAGCATTGTCGGTGTGTGGTTGATGCGCCGCAGTGGTGAAGACCGCGCCACCGCGTTTTTCTCCAGCATGCCCGGGGGCTCCGGCGAGATGGTCAACCTCGGAGCACGCAATGGTGCGGTACTCAGCCGGGTGGCGGCGGGGCAAAGCTTGCGGGTGTTGGTGGTGGTGCTATGCGTGCCGGCGGCCTTCAAGTATCTGCTGGGCGAAGGCACCCCACAACTTCATCCGGCAGCCGTCAACTGGGTCTGGCTGACGCTGCTGTTTCCCTTGGGTGCATGGGTGGCCTGGGGGTGGCAGCGTTTGCGTCAGCCCAATCCGTGGTTGTTCGGGCCGTTGCTGGTCAGTGCCATCGTCAGTATTACCTGGGACCTGCACATCGGCCTGCCCGATGGAGGTAGCCAGATCGGCCAGTGGCTGATCGGCAGTGGCCTGGGCTGCCACTTCAACCGGCAGTTCTTTCGACGTGCACCGGCGTTCATGGGCCGTACCTTGATCGGCACGGCGTTGACCATGGCGATCGCGACCCTGGCAGCGGTGGGTTTGAGTGCCCTGACACAGTTGGATCTACGCTCGCTGACCCTGGGCATGATGCCCGGCGGTATTGCCGAGATGAGCCTGACGGCAGAAACCCTGCAACTGTCGGTACCGTTGGTGACGGCAATGCAGGTAATGCGGTTGTTGTTTGTGTTGTTTCTGGCAGAGCCGTTGTTCCGGCATTGGAACCGGCAGCCGGAGAAAACCTAGAATTTTCCCTTTTTGGCGAGTGGCGCTTGTGCCCTCGCCACTTTTTTTTACCCACTCACACTGGCGGCAACCGCCACTCAATCGGCGTCTCGCCGTTCTGCTCAAGAAACTTGTTGGCGCGGCTGAAATGCCCGCAGCCAATAAACCCCCGATACGCCGACAACGGCGACGGATGTACCGAGGTCAGCACCAGATGTTTGGTGGCGTCGATCAGCTTCTGCTTGCCTTGGGCATGGGCGCCCCACAACAAAAACACCAGGTGCGGCTGATGCTCGCTGACAATCTCGATCACCCGGTCAGTAAAGAACTGCCAGCCCTTGCCCGCGTGGGCGTTGGCATTGGCCCGTTCAACGGTCATGGTCGTGTTGATCATCAGCACGCCCTGGTCGGCCCAGCTTTGCAAATGGCCGTGGCTGGGGATGTCGATGTTCAGGTCGCGCTTAAGCTCTTTATAGATGTTGACCAGGGACGGTGGCGCCGGCACACCAGGCTGCACCGAGAAGCACAGGCCATGAGCCTGGCCCGGGCCGTGATACGGGTCCTGGCCGAGGATCACCACCTTGACCTTGTCCAGCGGCGTGGAATTGAGCGCGTTGAAAATCATCGGTCCCGGCGGGTAGATTTCCTTGCCAGCGGCGTGTTCCTGGCGCAGAAATTCGCGCAGCTGCGTCATGTACGGCTGGTCGAACTCATCGCGCAGGGCCTGTTTCCAGCTCGGTTCGAGTTTGATACGGTCGTCGGAGGTCATGGTTACATCCAGAGAAAACACAATGTGGCGAACCCTAGGAAAGCCCACTCCGCTTGTCAATTGATCTGATGCAGAAGCGGCACTTTCCCACGAAGGGATCATACTCAACGTTCAATTTATGGATTGAGGTCACGATGAACCTGCACTTCGAAGAGCTGACCGGCACCGACGGCGCCCGCATCGCCATCGCCAGCCTGGATGCTGAAAAGTCCCTCAACGCCCTCTCCTTGCCCATGATCCTGGCCCTCGGTGAACGCTTGGACACCTGGGCCAAGGACCCGCAAATTGTCTGTGTGCTGCTGCGCGGTAACGGACCCAAGGCGTTTTGCGCAGGTGGCGAAGTGCGAAGCCTGGTGCAGGCATGCCGTGAACATCCCGGCGAAGTACCGTCTCTGGCCGCGCAGTTCTTTGCGGCCGAATACCGCCTCGACTATCGCCTGCATACCTACCCAAAACCACTGATCTGCTGGGGCCATGGCTATGTGCTCGGCGGTGGCATGGGCCTGCTGCAAAGCGCGTCCGTGCGCATCGTCACCCCGAGCAGCCGCCTGGCGATGCCGGAAATCAGCATCGGTCTGTACCCGGATGTCGGCGCCAGTTGGTTCCTCTCACGTCTGCCCGGCAAGCTGGGGCTGTTCCTGGGCCTGACCGGCGCCCATATGAACGGCCGCGATGCCCTGGACTTGGGTCTCGCCGACCGCTTCCTGCTCGATGAACAACAGGACGAATTGCTCGACGGCCTACTGCAACTGAACTGGCAGGAACAGACGGCGATGCAACTCAACAGCCTGCTCAAGGCCATGGCCCAGGAAGCTGCAAGCCAACTACCCGAGGCGCAATGGCTGCCGCGTCGGTCGCAGATCGACAAATGGCTGGATGTGGGTGACGTGCGCTGCGCGTGGCGAGCCCTGAGTCAACTGCGCGAGCACGCAGACCCACTGTTCAGCCGTGCTGGCAAGACCCTGAGCGACGGCTGCCCGCTGACTGCGCACCTGGTATGGGAGCAGATCCTGCGCGCCCGGCATCTTTCCCTGGCCCAGGTGTTCCAGATGGAATACACCATGAGCCTCAATTGCTGCCGGCATCCGGAGTTCAGCGAAGGGGTGCGGGCCCGGTTGATCGACAAGGATCAGCAGCCGCGCTGGCATTGGCCAGATATCAACGCTATTCCCGAGGCGGTGGTGGAGGCGCACTTTCACAAGGTGTGGGAAGGACGGCATCCGCTGGCGGATTTATCTGACTACTGACAGGTTTACATCGATACGGCGAATCGAGGATTTGCCATGGGTTGTCAGTGTTTGAAGTTATCGATGATGAACGAACAATTGTCCGGCTGGCTGTCATCGCACAGATAGACCTCTTGATCAAAAGGGCCGATGGCAAGGCGCCAGTGACTGGTATCGGTCAGCGACATGCTCAAAGGGCCATCAGGTGCCCAGTATCTCAAGGCAACTGAGCGACCACTTCCCGCCGTGTAGATGCATTTCTCCAGATAGCCCTGTTTGCGCTCAAGCCCCTCGCCGGGGATAAAGACAGCGCCGGAAAACGTGTCCAGGAAATCCCCAGCCTTCACGCTTGAACCTCTCCAGGGGCTGTCGGTGCCCGTTCCTTGAAAGTAGCCATCACGGTATTTGACCGAAGACGGATAGGGGCAACCTCGCTCCGCAGCCGCGTGGGTAATGGAGGAAAATCCTAGAAAGAGCAAAAAGAGTACGCGGATAGTCATATGCCGTTCCGTTAACCCACGTTGAGTGCGGCAAGACGCAGTGCCTTGGTCCTCAGTGGAGTACAAGCGAGGCATATAAGGTAGCTGTGAAATATGACAGTAGCGACAGGCGGTCACCCACAAAAAAACGGCGCATTACGCGCCGTTTTAAGGAAAGTCTTATTAACGGTGCCCGCCGCGCCCCCCGCCATGATTCGAACCACGGCCGTCTCCCCGGCCACGGCCGCCGTTGCCCCAGTGATCACCACCGCCCCGATTGGGGTAAGGCCGGTAGCCAGCCCTCGGCCCTGCCGGGTAGTAATGGGGCGCAGGCTGGTAATAACGCGGCGCCGGGTAGTAACGCGGCGCCGGTGCATAGTAGTCACGCCGGTACTGATAGGACGGGCCACCGCCGTAGTAATAAACGGGCGCCGGCGAGGTATAAACTTCCGAGCGGTAGTAGCTGCGACCTCCTCCATCGTAATAGGGCGCGCAAGCAGAAAGGGTTAAACCGAGCAAAGCGATAAGGAGCAGTCGACGATACATGGCGGCCTCCTGGACCGCGGAAGAGCACACACCAGCGACGCTGGGGAGCGACAATCAGCTTTCACCGAATGACGAAATATCTGACATCAAAAAGCGAATCTGGTGCGATCCTGACATAGATTGATACATCTAACGATCACTTCATTGCAGTGCAACCTCACGCCCTGCCTCTTGCGTGCAGGAGTCATCACAGGTTCGCGGCACCGCTAGGCGAAGACACACCCTAGCGGGCTAACCAACACAGCATCGACAGCCATATCGCCGGCAATCTCTGGTAGGTGCAATTGGCGGCGGGCAACGGGTGGTGGTGGTGGTGGAGCGCGATTGACCAGCCTGGGTAGCTTGCAAAGGTTCGGCGCTGTATCGTGCAAGGTACACCGGGTTCCGCCGGGACTTATCCGCTACAACCTGAACCGACCGATGACCATTCCAATACTTTGCCCGGCCTGCGGCGCCCGCAACGATTGCGCCCTGGCCGACCCGCGTACCGCCGACCAAGCGTGCTGGTGCTACAGCGTCAGTATCGACCCAGCGGTGCTTGAAGCGCTGCCCGATGAGCTGCGCAACAAGGCCTGCCTCTGCCCGCGTTGTGCCCAGGTCGACGAACAGTTGCGTGAGGCCGAGCAGCCGTAATGCGTGTCGACCGTTTCCTCAGCAGCCTGCCACGCTTCAATCGCCAACAGGTGCGCCTGCTGCTGGTAGAACGGCGGATTAAAGTCGATGGACAAGTAGTCAGCGATCCCCATCACGACGTGCGCGAATTCAGCCGCGTGGAGTGCGACGATGACATCCTCCAGGCGGGTAAACCGGCGCGCTACTTCATGTTGCACAAACCGCCGGGCTGCGTCAGCGCCACGTCGGACCCGCAACACTCCACCGTGCTCGACTTGCTGGATGAACCGGACATAGGCGAGTTGCACATCGCCGGTCGCCTGGACTTCAACACCACAGGCCTCCTGCTGATCACCAACGATGGCCAGTGGTCGCGGCGCCTCACCCAGCCGCAAACCAAACTGCCCAAGGTCTACTACGTCGAGACCGAACAGGAGATTGGCCCGCAATATGCGACAACCTTTATGGCCGGCCTGTACTTCGCCTTCGAAGACCTCACCACCCAACCGGCGGACTTGGTGATATTGAGCCCCAGAAGTGCGCGCCTGAGCATCATTGAGGGGCGTTATCACCAGGTCAAGCGCATGTTCGGGCACTTCGACAACAAGGTGACGCGCCTGCACCGCGAATGCATGGGGCCGCTGGTATTGGATGAAAACCTCGCCCCAGGCCAGTATCGGCCGCTGACGGACGACGAAATAAAGCAGGTCTGATGACCGTTCAGCCGCTGATGGCAAAAACCCATGCCCTCAACTTGCGACATGGCCCCTATCCTGCTTGAATCAAAACGCCAGCCGCAATCTGACTGGCTAGTCACCCAAACCTCCAAGAAACACTTTGCCCGCCCGCACGGCTTGATCTGCGGGCATCTTCGGCAAATTGCCCGCCATAACAATACCCGTCGGCCAGCATCAGCGGATCGACATGGGCCCTCACTTTTTTCAGGCGTATGCCTACCTGTCACAAAGCTCGTGCAGAGTTATCTGTGCGCACTACCCGCTTGCCAGGAGTCTTACGACATGAGGCCAGAAATCGCTGTGCTGGATATACAGGGTCAGTATCGGGTTTACACGGAGTTCTATCGCGCGGATGCTGCTGAAAAGACCATCATCCTGGTCAACGGCTCCATGGCCACCACCGCATCTTTCGCCCAAACCGTGAAAAGCCTACACCCGCAATTCAACGTGGTTCTGTACGACCAGCCCTACGCCGGTCGCTCCAAAGCCCACAACCGCCACGAGCAAATGCTGACGAAAGAAGTCGAAGGCCAGATCCTCCTGGAACTCATCGACCATTTCGCCGCAGAGCATGTGTTGTCCTTCTCCTGGGGCGGCGCCGCCACACTCGTCGCCCTCGCCCAGCGCCCCCGCCGGGTAGAAAAGGCCGTGATCAGCTCGTTCTCCCCAGTGATCAACACCCCCATGCACGACTACCTGGAACGCGGCGTCGGCTACCTCGGCAACCTCGACCGCCACAGCGTCGGCCACCTCGTCAACAGCACCATCGGCAAACACCTGCCCAGCCTGTTCAAACGCTTCAACTACCGCCACGTCAGCACCCTGGCCGAACACGAATACGGGCAAATGCACTACCACATGAGCCACGTCCTCAACAGCGACCGCCTGTGCTACCTCAAGTCCGCCAAACAGATCAACATTCCGGTGTTGTTCCTCAATGGGGAATGGGACGAGTACACCAGCGCGCAGGATGCGAAGTTGTTCTCGCAGCACATTGCCAACAGCAGCTTCGGCACCATCCAGGCCACCGGGCATTTTCTGGATATGGAGCACAAGGCGGCGTGCAATGACAGTCGCCTGGCGTTGATGAGCTTCCTCAAACCGGAGCAGCAACCGAGTCGACTTCGGTATCACCAGGGCCAGACACACCATGCGTTTGCCATTTGAACGTGGAGCGAACTGGCTCGCGATGATCACCAACGATACCGCGCGCTTGCTGAATAAGCGCAGCGATATTGGGTGCATCGCGAGCAAGCTCGCCCCTACAAACGGCCTGCCCGACGGCCCTGCGACAAATCGTAAACTGCACATTCTCCAAAGAAAAACTTCAAATCCACGCGCACATCTGGTACAAAGTCAGCCGCTCTGAGCGGGTGTCGTATAATGGTATTACTCCAGCTTCCCAAGCTGATCACGCGGGTTCGATTCCCGCCACCCGCTCCACTTAGATTTTTGGTCTCGCGTCAGGATGATTTTGACGAGAGATGTAGATACATAAAAAAACCGGCTCTTGGTGGCCGGTTTTTTTATGGGTGGAATTTGGAGGTTTGAGTTTTTGACGTTGTCAGTGACGGGTAAATAAATCCGTCCCCTTTTCCAACTATATCGGGGGCACGTAAGGTCATTTCACTTTGATCGCTTGGAGTCTGACGGGCTTCCAGCCGACCCGGGCGATCGACAATGACAGCAGTTGGAAACCGATGATCAGCGCCACGCAGCCGGTCCAGCCCCAATGCCCCCAGATGATCGCCGGAGCAATGGCGCCGAAGCTGCCGCCCAGGTAATAGCAGG
Source organism: Pseudomonas sp. HY7a-MNA-CIBAN-0227 (assembly GCF_040310325.1). Lineage (NCBI taxonomy): Bacteria > Pseudomonadati > Pseudomonadota > Gammaproteobacteria > Pseudomonadales > Pseudomonadaceae > Pseudomonas > Pseudomonas sp. HY7a-MNA-CIBAN-0227. Next base: position 42,495 of record NZ_JBEOPT010000003.1, read on the forward strand.
TCAGGTAAACCCCCACAGCGCCAGCCTTGTTCTGTCGTGCGGTAGCAGTGGTGAATGCGCTGGCGGCGGCCTGGGCGAGGAACACCCCGGTGGAACTCAGGGCCAGGCCCAATACGATGCTCCACAGAGAAGGCAACAAGGTGAGGACCGAGCCGCTGATACCGAGCACTGCAGCAACCGTCAGCAATTCGGATTGCGGGCGGGATTTGTTCAGGCGGCCGGCGATGGGGATCACCACCAGTGCCAGCAGGAACACCATGTAAATGGTACCCAGCGCCGCAGGACCCAGGTTGAACGGCGGTTGGCTGAGGTACAGGCCGGCGTAGGTAAACGTCGCCACTTGAGAGAACAGCACACAAAAGCCTACGGCGTAGGCGGCCAATAGCGGCTTGGTGAAGACGCCTGCATGGGTGGCCGCAACTCCCACGGCTCGGGTCGGATTGGCCGGTAACAGGAACTGGATAAAACCGCCCACCACCAGGCTCAGCACCGCCAACAGCTCGAAGGCTTCGCGCCAGCCTACGTACTCGGTCATCACCCCGGTCACAAAACGCCCGGCAAAACCACCCAGCACGGTCCCGGCCACGTAGAGGCTGGTGACTTCGGTAACGGTGCTGCCGCTCCAGTGGTCGCCGATGTAGGCGACGCTGGTGGCGAATACCACCGGGATCAACATCCCCTCAATAAATCGCCACACCAACAATTCGGCAAAGCTATCGACATAGGCCGTCATCAGCGCCGGCTCCGCCAACAGCAACGCTGCGACGACGATCACTGTGCGTTGCTCGAACTGACCGGTGAAGCGGCTGACAAACGGTGCGGTAATTGCCACGGCCAAGGTGGTAACAGTAATGCTCCAGCCAGCCTCTTTGACGCTCACCTGAAAATCCAATGCAAAATTCTGGAGAATGCTCTGGGTTGCATAGAGGTTGAGAAAAGCCGCGCAGCCACACAGGAACAAGGCAAGACGGGCACAATGCAGGCGCGGTTTCATGAAACCTCTCGTTTTATTTTGAGAGGGCTTTATAAAATGCGCGACGCGATGAAGACCAATACCGATTTCCGACCGATCAATACCCTGAGGCCAGGATGCTCGACCTACGCAAGCTGCGTTACTTTCTGACCGTCGCCGAAGAATTGCACTTCGGTCGCGCCGCCCTGCGCCTGCACCTGGCCCAGCCGCCGTTGACCCGACAGATTTCGGCGCTGGAGACTGAACTGGGTTTTCGTCTATTTGATCGCACCAGCCGCACGGTTTCCCTTACCGCTCAGGGTCGCTCCTTCTTGCCTTATGCCCGCGCTGTCCTGGAGCAGGTCGACCTGGCCGAAGTCATCGCCGGCAAGCTGGCCGCAGGTTCCGCCGGGCAATTGGCGCTGGGTTACGTCAGTTCGATCGCCCTCTCGGACTTGTTCAGCCAGACCATCCAGGCCTTTGCCCTACGCTTTCCCGATGTACAGTTGACGCTGGTGGAATGCGCGTCCGGTAGCATGGGCTCGCAAATAACCGACGGTCGTTTGGATATCGGCCTGAGCCGATTATTGCCGCAAAGCGGGCAAACCGAGGTACAGGCGCTGTCTCTTGGTGAGGAGCCGCTGGCCAGCCAGGCGCAGATCAGCCTGACGCAACTCAGCACGTACCCGTTGATTCTGTTCCCCGACGATTACGGCTCGGGGCTTAACCAGTCCATCGAACAACTCTACCGACGCAATGGTTTGCCGCTGCGCCCAGGCCCGTCTGGGCGGCAAATCACCTCTATCATTGCCTTGGTGGCCGCCGGACAAGGGGTCGCGCTGGTGCCTGAGTGCACCCAAAGTTTGATGAGCAAAGGTGTGAACTATCGGCCACTGACAGATCCTGATGCTTGCGCGCAACTGCTGGTGCTTACGCGTATGCAAGGGCGCAGCCTGTTGGTCGAGGCGTTCATGACGGTGATTGATGAAGTGTTACTGGCGCGCCAACACGTCTGAGCCACCTGCAAAAACTCGCAATAACTCTCTCCAGCGGCGTCCCCGCGCACTCTTACACTGCATGCACCGCCCACGGAAACATCGGTTATCGACCGTTGGTAGGTAGAGTGTTGATAATTTATTAGCAGTGGTTATAGTCACCACTAACACACCACAAGGAGGTGATGTGGACAGCCGATATTTGATAGGTCATATCGTCGCGGACGGTTGGTACCTGGTTCGGATCAGAGGTAGTCATCACCCTTTCAAACATCCAACGAAGTCTGGACTGGTAACGATTCCTCATCCCAAGAAAGACCTGCTGGACAAGACCGCGAAGAGCATTTTGAAACAAGCTCTGCTCAGTTAAACCGTCCCTGGAGAACAACGAATATGCTGTACCCGATTGCAATTTCAACCGGTGACCAAGACCACGCCTGGGGCGTTGAAGTCCCGGACATCCCTGGCTGCTTCTCCGCCGGCGATGACCTGGACGACGCCATGGCCATGGCCAGGAAAGCCATCGAAGGCCACTTCGAGATACTCGCGGAGGACGGCTCGCCGATTCCCAACGCACAGAAGGTGACCCTGCACGCAGCCAACCCACAGTACGCCGGCTGCACCTGGGCGGTGGTGGACATTGATGTCACCAAGTACCTGGGCAAGGCGCAGAAGCTCAACATCACCCTGCCCGGTTATCTGCTGAGCCGTATTGATGAATATGTGCTGCACCACCCCGAAGAAAAAAGCCGCTCAGGCTTTCTCGCTTCAGCGGCACTCAAAGTGTTGCAACAAGACCGGTGAATGCAGTTAAGCAAACTCTAAATGCAGCGGCGGGCTCAGGCCGCAATGATCGTCAGTCCTTCAAACGCTGAATCAGGAACAACCGTAATGTTCTCTCCAAACCAACGCAGTTCAGGACCTGTAATCAGGAAGGTAGTGGGCTTGGTGGTGCTGCTCCCACTGTTGCTCACATTGGTAAAATTGCCGTTTTTCCTGGCTATAACCATGAGCCTGACTGCTATCGCATCGTCCTTTTATGGCTTCTGGTTTGCCGTACGTAATGCTGGCCGATGGCTGGCGGCTTTCGCTGGGGCAATGGCGTTACTCAACCTTATCTCGTTGATTGCCATGGGCACGCCCTCGGTACTCAAAGGTCTCTATTACATTGCCTGGCTCTACGGGTACCCCATTTACTCCAACTGGGCTTACTGGAACCTTTAAGCCTTTCGTACATTTAACCGCAAGAAACGTAGTTTCTCCATGGGCTGGCAAATCTACAGTGGCGTCGTACTCTTTCACATCTGTTCACCAAGGAGTCAGCCCATGTCTTATGAATACACACTCATGTCTTCTCCCGTCGGCCAACTGACCCTTGTTGCCCGCAGCGGGAAACTCGCCGCCATCCTGTGGGAAAACGAACGGGTCAACCGCGTACGCCTGGGCCCGTTGCAGAAGGCCAACAACAGCCCGGTGTTGCTGGAAGCGCAGCGGCAGTTGAAGGAATACTTCGCTGGTACCCGTAACCGTTTCGAGCTGGAACTGGACTTCGCCGGCACTGACTTTCAGAAAAAAGTCTGGCTGGCCTTGCTGACCATCCCCTTCGGCGAAACCCGCAGCTACAGCCAGATCGCCTTGCACATCGGCAATCCGAAAGCCGTGCGTGCGGTGGGCGCGGCTAATGGCCGAAACCCGATCTCGATTGTTGCGCCGTGCCATCGGGTGATTGGCGCATCCGGGGGGCTTACAGGATTTGCCGGGGGGCTTGAGGCCAAGCAATATTTGCTGAGCCTTGAGGGAGAAGATCAAACGGAAATCGCCGTCTGATCCCAATCTGACCGGCGTCAGCCCACGGCAGCTTCGCCAGGGTGCGCAGCCTTGCGGCCACGCCGCTACTGCACCGTAAGCACTCTCCGAAAATCCCTGGAGAAAAACGCCAAGGCCTACTTATCCGCCTTCGAGTCCTGCATTTTTACCGATGATTTGCTGCCACTGGTGTTGTCCTGGGTTTCGTTGTTCGAACTGTCAAAACAACCTTGCAGGGCAAACACACAGCAGGCCAGACACACGCTACGGATGATGTTCATGATTACGCTTCCTGTAGAAGGATTGATGCAGTAGTGACCATCGGCGAAAGCAACACTGTCAGCCTCAACAGTAGCTGCACACCGCCGTTTTTCATTTCAGCGCCAATAACGATGCCGCAGCAATCAACCTTCGCCTCGGCGGCTCTTGCCATAGGTCAAAGCCAGCGCCCGGGCTTTTTCCAGGCGGGTTTCCAGCGTGGGCAGGGTCTCATCGACCAAGGCCTTTATTTCCGGAACATCGGACGCCGCGCCTTCCTGCTTGAACAGCGCGATGGCGTCTTCATTGGCCTTGACCTGCTGGGCGGTGTAGGCGGCGTCGAAGGAGTCGCCGTCCTTGAGTTCGGGCATCAGAGTTTCGGCCTTGTCGACGATCTTGTCCCGAGGCGCCACCGGCAAGTCGAGCTTCTTGGCGATGGCCGCCAGGTGCTGATTGGCCAGGGTACGTTCGTTGATGACCTCGATGGTGTAATCCTTGATTTCCTTGGATGAGGTCTTGGCGTGGGCCATGCGACTGGTTTCGATATCGGCCATACCCTTGGCCGAAGCCTGCTCGATGAAATCGGCAGGCGACTGGGCGAAAGCATTGCTGGCGCCGAGGCCCAGCAGCATCGCGAAACTGGCGGTGCGTAACCGGATAGCCATGCGGCTCATGATGAGTTCCTCCAGGTAATAATAAGTGCCGGGGAGCGAGCCCCGCCTTGAATCTGAATTTTCAGGGCGGCAAAGGTTTAGAAAAAACTTTTCGGTGCGACGAACGGTCATCAAACCTGCGGCGTCATCACCTTGCTTCGACGCGCCCGCTTGGCGCCGTACATGGCCTCATCAGCATGTTTGAACAACGGTTTTTCCTCGGTGCCGTGCTCCGGGTACAGGGCAACACCGATGCTCGGTTGAATGGTCAGGCAGTGGCCTTCCAGGTTCAACGCAGGTAGCAGCGCGCGCTCCACATTAGCCACGACGACAACCGCGTCTTCGGGTTGTTGGACGCTGTCCAGCAGGATCACAAATTCATCGCCGCCGATCCGCGCCACGGTGTCGGTTTCCCGGACACAGGCCGTCAGGCGATGGGCGACTTCCTGCAGCAACAAGTCGCCAACGCCGTGGCCAAACGTGTCATTGACCTGTTTGAAGTGATCAAGGTCGACATACAGCAGCGCCAGGCGGCCGCCTTCCCGGTGGGCACGGGCCAGTGCGCTGTGCAGGCGTTCATGGAGCAAGGCGCGATTGGGCAGGTGGGTCAGTTGGTCGTATTGCGCCATGTGTTGCAAGCGAGCCAGTAGCAGCTTGCGCTCGATGGCCGCCGTGACTTGGGCGCAGACGTATTGCAGCAGTTCCTGGTCCTGTTCGGTGTAGCGGGCATCCCCTGGCGCGCGTTTAACGAGCAACGCGCCGATGGTCCCGGTCAGGGCGTTGAGAGGCACACCCAGCCAGCATGTCGTCTCATGGCCGCTGAACGCCTCCAGGACGTCCGTCAGAGCCCCATGGTTGCCAGGTGTCAGCAACAGCGGCTGGCCACTGCGGATCACTTCGGCGCAGATACTGCCCGTAGCGGTGCCAGGCAGTTGTGGCTGCGGTTCACGGTCATCGACATGATAGGGAAAGCTCAACTCATCCTCGGCCTCGCTGTACAAGGCCACGGAAAAATTCGAGGCGGGCAACCATTCACCGAGAATCTGGTGGATGCGTTTGAACAGGGTCAGCAAATCCTCGGCACCATGGGCCGCTTCGGAAATGGCATACAGCGCCGTCTGCTTGGATTCCGCCAGCTTGCGCTCAGTGACGTCACGGGCGACGGCGATGCGCAGTTGATCAACTTCGGACCAACGCGCCGACCACATGATGTACACCACTGAACCGTCCTTGCGCACATAGCGGTTCTCGAAGTTGGGCTTGGCCTGGCCGGCCATGATCTCGCGCGCAGCCTCCAGGGTGCGCGCCCGATCGGCGGGATACACCAGTTCGATCATCGACCGTCCCACAAGCTCTTCGGGGGTATAGCCGAAAATGCGCTCACAGGCCGCGCTGACAAAGACGAAGCGACCGTCTACATCGACCGCACAAACGGCGTCCAGCAGAAGGTCGATGTAACTGGCTAGCGGTGCAGCGTTTCTGGTTTCCATCAAGATAGGGGAACCGTGCGATGCCAGCGTTGAAAAAGTCCCTGGACCGGTCAGGCGTCTGCGGTGCCGACCCGTGAAGCGGTTGCTCCGTGCAACGCCCTTACGTCTTGTTGCCCAACAGGCCCGGCAACGCGTGAGCCAGGGCGTTGACGGCAAAACCGATAAACATCACGCCGCACAAACGGGTGATCATTACCTCATGGCGCTGGTACACCGCGCGTACCTGGCGAGCACCGACAATGCCAATGAGGATAGCGTAAGCGACGAGACCGCCGACAAAACTCAGCAAGATCAGCCACGGCAGCATCGACCAGGTGAGCAACTCTGCGCGGCTGGAGAGCAGCGCGGTGAAAGTCGCCACGGCCACCGGGTAGGCCTTGGGGTTGGTCAGGCCGAACAGAATGCCGTGCCAGAATGGTTGCCGCGCCGCGCCTTGGGGCGTTTCCTCGCTGCTGCGACGGGTGCGGATGGCGCGCGCACCCAGCCAGAACAGGTAGAGACCACTAAGCACGCCCAACACATCAAAGGCGCTGCTGCCGATTTCCCGCGCACCGACGATGGCGATCAACGCGGTGCTGCACCACACCACGTCACCCAGCAAGTGCCCGCATAAAAACCCGGCACCAGCGCGACGGCCACGGGCCGCACCAATGCCGAACACTGCCAGCACGCCGGGGCCTGGGGTGATGCCATAAATAAAGCCCGAGGCGATAACAGCAAACAGCAACGATGGGGTCATGGGTAACATGCTCTGACAAAAAAAGGTGGCCGGTTGATTCTGCACAATCTGCAAGGCACTGCAATGTTAGTCAGGGTAAAACTTTATTCCCCGTACCTGCTCATTCAACCACTGCAACGCCGTATCCCCGCCCCGCCGCTTGTGCCACGCCAGCACAAACTCAAAGGACGGAATGTGAAACGGCGGCGGCACCACCAGAAGCTTTTGCTGATCGATAGTAAGCAAGCCACGAGATGACACGGTGAGAATCAGGTCCGTACCTTCGATCAGCTGCGGCGCAACACTCCAGTGAGGCAGGCTGATGGCGACATGCCGACGTTCGCGGATGGCGGTCAGTGCCCGTTCGATTTCCGGAGTGCCGCTGCCGCGCATTTCCAGCAGCACATGGGGGCGTGCCAGGTAGGTGGGCAAGTCGAGCACGCCGTCTTCCGGCAGGCTATTGCGGTCCACCAGACAGGCGTAATGCTCTTCGAACAAGGGCGTGCTGCGCAGTTCAGCAGGCAAGTCGGGAAAGACCCCAGCCGCCAGGTCGATCTCGCCGTTGAGCACGCCATCCAACATACCTTCGCGGCTGGCATGGATGATCAACAGGTCGATGCCGGGCGCTGCCCGGCGCAAGGTGCGCACCAACCCCGGCAGCAGGATCGCTGCGCCGTAATCCGACATAGCCAGGCGAAAGGTGCGCTTGGCCGAGGCCGGGTCAAAAAGGTTCGGTGCCAGCAGCGATTGCACCTGGGCCAGAGCTTCGGCCAGGGGCGCGGCCAACTCCAGGGCGCGGGCGGTGGGCACCAGGCCGCCGCCCTGACGCACCAGCAGCGGGTCTCCCAGCACTTCGCGCAACCGCGCCAGCGCGTGGCTTACCGCTGGCTGGCTCAGGTGCAGGCGTTCAGCGGCACGGGTCACGTGTTGCTCGCTGAGCAAGGCGTCGAGGATCACCAGCAGGTTGAGGTCGATGCGACGAAGGCTATTCATTACGTGCATGTTCCGCATAAGAACTTGGAATTTAAATTTGCGCGACGAATAGTTTAGAGTCCAGTGAAACCTTTGGGAGAATCTTCATGACGACGTTGCATTGGCTGGGTTTGTTGCTGTTGGCGGTGATTGCCGGGGCGGTGGTGCCGTTTCAAAGCGCGATCAATGCCAACCTGGGACGTGGGCTGGGGCATCCGCTATGGGCGACGCTGGCATCGCTGCTGGTCAGCATCGCCGTACTGCTGCCGGTGATCCTGGCCCTGCGCTTGCCGTTGCCCAGCCTGGGTTTCATCACCAAGGCACCGCTGTGGATGTGGACCGGTGGCGCGTTCGGCGTATGTTTTATTTCCCTGGCGCTGATGCTGTTGCCCAAGCTGGGCGCATCTGGATTTATCGCCCTGGCAATGGCCGGGCAGATCCTCGCCTCGTTGCTGCTGGATCACTTTGGCCTGTTCGGCCTGGTGGAGCGGCAACTGACAGCGCCCCGATTGATCGGAGTGCTGATGTTGCTGGGCGGGGTGGTGTTGATTCAGTTCAGCGCAGTGCCGGTTAAAGCATTGGCAGCCGCTTGATAAGGCATCTGCCAACCCTGGTGCAGCAAGGTTTCACCGGCATCTGCAGCATCAGGCGCGCTCGGCGGCCAGGCGATTGATGTCCTTGGGCTCGATCACTGCTTGCGGCGCTCCATGGCGAACAACCGCCAGCATCGCCCGACCCACGGTCTCGGTGCTCACCATCCAGGCCGGGCGCACGCGGCGAATCAGCGACAGCAATGGGCCGATCACGTTGTAGACCGATTGGTAGAGCGAGGTTTTCGAACGCACGCCATGCAACGGCTGAATGATCCCCGGACGAAACAGATACACCGCCTTGAACGGCAGGCGCAGCAAGGCATTCTCGGTCTTGCCCTTGATCCGCCCCCACATCACCTTGCCTGTCTCGCTGCTATCGGTGCCGGCACCGGACACGTAGATAAAGGTCATGTGTGGATTGAGCCGGGCCAGGGTGCTGGCGGCTACTAGGGTCAGATCATAGGTCTGTCGCGTGTAGGTGGCTTCGTCCATGCCCACGGAAGACACCCCCAGGCAAAACAGGCAAGCATCAAAGCCTTGCAGCAGATGCTCAAGGGGCTGGAAGTCGAACATATCGGCATGCAGCACTTGATGCAGCTTGCCGTGTTCCTGGACCAGCGACGTACGGCCGACCGCCACCACTTCCTGCACGTCGCTGGCCAACAAGCATTCACGCAACACGCCCTGGCCGACCATACCGGTGGCACCGAATAACAGAACTCTCATAAGGGTGGTTCCTTAGCGACAAGCGGTAAGCTTCAAGCTGCAAGTTAGAAGCAGTAAGAGACGAAAAACCGATCAACTTGTAGCGTGCGATTTGAAGCTTACCGCCAAAAGGAACTTTTGCCCCTTGAAAAGCGCCACTACCCTGGCAATCGCTCGCAGCGCGGCCTTCCTGTCTTTATGGTTGGTTCAGCACTTGGGGCGTGTCGGTGATGGCATGGGGGATGGCGTTGGTGATGTGCGGCAGCACGATGATGTTGCTGGGCAGTCTGTTCGCCAGCCTGCTGGCGAGTCAGCAGGCTTGGCCGTTGGCGGTACTTTGCGTAGTGCTGGCCGCAGGCGTAGCGGCAAGCCACACGCGTCAAGCCTCAAGTAAAGCAACCACTTGAAGCTTGCAACTGCCTCTATCAAAACGCGCTACGGAAGATCTCTTCAATCTGGCGCTGATCCGCACGCCGTGGGTTGGTCAAGCCGCAGGCGTCCTTGAGGGCATTGGTGGCCAACAGCGGGATGTCCTGCAACTTGGCCCCTAGCTCGCGCAGGCCGGCGGGAATATCCACGTCACGGGACAAGCTGCGAATGGCAGCGATAGCGGCCTGGGCGCCCTCTTCCGGGGTGGAGCCCTTGAGGTTGACACCGAGGGCGCGGCCGACATCACTCAGGCGCTGGGCACTGACGCTGGCGTTGAAGCTTTGCACGTGGGGCAGCAGCACCGCATTGCACACCCCGTGAGGCAAGTCGTACAGGCCGCCCAACTGGTGGGCCATGGCATGAACGAAGCCAAGGGATGCGTTGTTGAAGGCCATGCCCGCGAGGAACTGCGCATAGGCCATGTTTTCCCGCGCGGCCATGTCGCTGCCGTCGCGCACGGCCAGGCGCAGGTTGGCGCTGATCAGTTCGATGGCCTTGATCGCGCAGGCGTCGGTGATCGGCGTTGCGGCAGTGGAGACGTAGGCTTCGATGGCGTGGGTCAGCGCGTCCATGCCGGTGGCGGCAGTCAGGTCCTTGGGCATGGCGACCATCAGCGCCGGGTCGTTGACCGACAGCAGCGGTGTGACGTTGCGGTCAACGATGGCCATTTTTATGTGGCGGGTTTCGTCGGTGATGATGCAAAAACGGGTCATTTCGCTGGCGGTGCCGGCGGTGGTGTTGATGGCTACCAGCGGCAGTTGCGGCTTGCTCGACTGATCGACGCCTTCATAATCGCCGATGTGCCCGCCATTGGTGGCGCACAGGGCAATGCCCTTGGCGCAGTCATGGGGCGAGCCGCCGCCCAGCGAAACCACAAAATCACACTCGCTCAGTTGCAGCAGTGCCAGGCCTTTTTCGACATTGTCGACATTGGGGTTGGGCTTGGCGCCGTCGTAGATCACCGAATCGATGTCCTGCATCGCCAGCTTCTCGGCGATCATGCTGGCCACGCCCGCCTTGGCAAGGCCGGCGTCGGTGACGATCAGCGCTTTGCGAAAACCGTAGTTACGGATGGCGGCCATGGCTTCGTCGAGACAGTCGATGCCAATGATGTTGACGGCAGGGATGAAGAAAGTACTGCTCATGGCGAATCCTCTTGAGACGGTGACGAGGGTGTCAATACCTACAGCATCAACCGCGCCCACCTGCGACATCTTGACCGGGATCAACACCAGCCCGTGATAAAGTCGCCGTCCAGCCGTTTTTGAGTAGACCCGCCGCAATGAAGGATTCCCAGGATTTTGACGTCCAGCTTGAAGACTGGAGCGCCCTGCGCAGCACCACCGCCTTCACCGGGATTCTGATCGGCAACGGCGCCAGTCGCGCGGTGTGGGAAGATTTCGCCTACGACTCGCTGTTCGAAAACGCCCGCACAGTGGAAGAAAAACCCCTGAGCCAGTCCGAACTGAGCGTGTTCGACGCAATGCAGACCCGTAGTTTCGAGCAGGTGCTGGGAGCGCTGAAAACCACCAGCCGGGTCAACAAGGCCCTGGCGGTCAGCTCGGCCGCGCCGCGTAATCGCTACTATGCAATCAAGGAAGCGCTGATCAACACCATCCATGGCGTACACATTCCATGGCGCCTGGTGCAGCCGTCGACGCTGGCGAAAATCAACCAGGAACTGGCCAGTTATCAAACGGTGTTTGCCAGCAACTACGATTTGCTCAACTACTGGGCAATCCTGCAAACCCCTGGCATCGACGACCTGTTTCGCAGCGCCGATGCCAGCTTCGACCTGCGCAATACCACCACCGACGCTACACGCATTCTGTACCTGCACGGCGGCCTGCATCTGGTGCGCAACCTCGATGGCACCGCACGCAAATTGCCGTCCACCGACAGCACCTTGCTCAGCAGTTTTGCTATCAACAATACGATCAAGACCCTGGACGATGTGCCGCTGTTTGTCAGCGAGGGCAAGGTTGAGGACAAGCTCAAGACCATCCGCAGTTCGGATTACCTGTCGTTTTGCTACGAGCAGTTGTTGAGCCATACCGGCGCGCTGTGCATCTTGGGTCATCACCTGGACACGCAGGATTTACATCTGGTGCAGGCGATCCGACAGTCGAAGGTCAAAACCCTGGCAATTTCGGTGTTTGGCCGCAGCGCAGGGTTTATCCAGCAGCAGAAGCGGCGTTATGCAGAGCTGTTTGAGGGGATGGGGGTGGAACTGCGGTTTTTTGATGCGCGCACGCATGCGCTCGGCGATCCGGCGCTGTCGGTGCCGGTCGAGCGCTGATCGGATCACTCTTCGATACTGTGAACCACCACCAACAACTGCGCCTGAACTTCCCCCACCGACCTGATTCGGTGGGGCTTTTGCGCATTGAAATGCAGCGCATCGCCCCGCTCCAAAATCACTCTCTCATTCATGAAATCCACTTCAACCTGGCCTTCATGAACAAACAGAAACTCCTCCCCCAGATGCTCCTTGAAGGTCTTGTCGGAAAACTCCGCCGGCGGATAAATGATGAACGGCAACAGGCTACGCTCGCTGACCTGATGGGCCAGCACCGCGTAACCGGGTGACGCCTCGGTGCCGGACAGCGGCTGACGTTCGTGGCTGCGCACCAGGCTGTAGCTGTCGAGGCTGACGTTGTCTTCGCTGAACAGCTCCTCGACCTTCACGTTCAAGGCCTTGGCCAGTTTCAGGGCAGCCGCAATCGACGGGGTGTTGAGGCCGCGTTCGACTTTGGACAGGTAACTTTCAACTGGTCAAGCAAGCACTGAGCCAGATGCAAAACACCCTAGCGGATAATACGTGGACCGACCGGCAAAAGCTGGCCCTGACCTGCCGTATTCTCTTCGAAAACGGCCACGATTCGGGACTGGCCGGGCAGATTACTGCCCGTGGTCCGCAACCCGGCACCTACTACACCCAGCAACTGGGCTTGGGCTTTGATGAAATCACCGCCAGCAACCTACTGCTGGTCAACGAAGACCTTGAAGTCCTCGAAGGCCACGGTATGCCCAACCCGGCCAACCGCTTTCACAGTTGGGTTTACCGTGGCCGGCCGGATGTGAACTGCATCATCCACACCCACCCGACCCACATCGCCGCGCTATCGATGCTGGAAGTGCCGCTGCAGGTTTCCCACATGGACCTCTGCCCGCTGTACGAAGATTGCGCGTTTCTTGAAGCCTGGCCCGGCGTGCCGGTGGGCAACGAAGAAGGCGAAATCATCACCACGGCGCTGAGGGACAAGCGCGCCATCCTGCTGTCCCATCACGGCCAATTGTCCACCGGTACAACCATCGAAGAGGCCTGCGTCATTGCGCAGTTGATCGAACGGGCGGCCAAGTTGCAGTTGCTGGCCATGGCCGCCGGCATCGTCAAGCCGATCCTGCCGGAACTGGGACGCGAAGCCCATGACTGGATCTCCAAGCCAAAGCGCCACGGTGCTGCGTTCAACTACTACGCTCGACAGAATCTGCGTCAACACGCCGACTGCCTGAACTGAAGCCCTTTTCGACCGGAAATTTTCCATGTCCAGCCCAACTATTCACGGCATCATCGGCTACACCATCACCCCGTTCAGCGCAGGCGGCGAGCGCATTGACCTCGACGCCCTGGGCCGCTCCATCGACCACTTAATTGACAGCGGCGTGCATGCCATCGCGCCGTTGGGCAGCACTGGCGAAGGCGCCTACTTGAGCGATGCAGAGTGGGATGAAGTCAGCGCCTACAGCATTCAAAAAGTCGCCAAACGGGTACCGACCATCGTCAGCGTCTCCGACCTGACCACCGCCAAGGCTGTGCGTCGTGTGCGCTTTGCCGAAAGTCATGGCGCCGATGTGGTGATGGTATTACCCGCCTCTCACTGGAAGCTCAGCGAAGCGGAAATCCTCGCCCACTACCAAGCCATCGGCGACAGCATCGGCGTGCCGATCATGCTCTACAACAACCCGGCCACCAGCGGCACCGATATGTCGGTGGAGTTGATCCTGCGCATCGTCAAGGCTGTCGACAATGTGACCATGGTCAAGGAAAGCACCGGTGATATTCAGCGCATGCACCAGTTGCAACGCCTCGGCAACGGCCAGGTGCCGTTCTACAACGGCTGCAATCCGCTGGCCCTGGAAGCCTTTGCGGCGGGTGCCAAAGGTTGGTGCACCGCCGCACCGAACCTGATCCCACAACTCAATCTCGATTTGTACCAAGCGGTACTGGCCAATGACCTGAGCAAGGCGCGGGAGCTGTTTTATCGGCAGTTGCCATTGCTGGACTTCATCCTCAAAGGTGGATTGCCGGCAACGATCAAGGCCGGGCTGCGGCTGACCGGGTTAGAAGCGGGTGACCCAAGGTTACCGGTATTTGCGTTGGGTGAAGCAGGTGTCGATCAGTTGCAGGGGTTGTTGGCAACGCTCAAGTAAACGAACGATCGTTCCTACGCTCTGCATGGGAGCGATCTTCTCAGGTGAGGCTATGTATTTTCCTGGAGACAAATAACAATAATTCTCGATATCATTCGCGACCTTGCTGCACTGCGCTTCGTCAAGAAGGATATCCATGCCTCGTCTCAAGCCCGACCCGTTGTCGGCCGATGCCTTTCGCGGGTTCTATGCAGACATCCTGCATTACCTGCGCAAACGCACGGACAACGCCAGCGACGCGGCAGACATGACCCAGGATGTCTTTACCCAATGGCTGGATTACCGCGACCGGGCCAAGGTCGAGCAGCCACGGGCATTTCTGTTTCAGATGGCACGCAATCTGCTGCGTGATCATTGGCGTAAACAGAAGGTGCGGCACATCGTTCACAACGAACAGACCGAACGGGACGCCGAGCCGGTCACTGACGAGCAAAACGACCCCATGGCCGCCGCCCAACGCACCCAACGCCTGGAACAGTTGAAAGAAGTCCTCGCCGAACTCTCGCCCCGCAGGCGAGAAGCCCTTATGCTGCACCGCTTCGAAGGCTTGAGCCAGGCGCAGATCGCCGAGCGCATGGGCGTTTCCGTCAGCATGGTGGAAAAGCACATCGCCTTTGCCCTGCTGCACTGCAAGCAACGACTTCAACGAGAATACGGCAAGGAGCAGCCAGAATGACCCGCTTGAGCGACATCGATAGCCGTGAAATTGACGAGCACGACTCCATCGATGCCCAGGCCGCCGGCTGGTTTGCGCGCAACCGCAACGGCGGCAGCCACGCCGACCGCAAGGCATTTGCCAGTTGGCAGGCGGTACCAGCCCATGCCCGTGCCTACACCGAGTTCGAACAGTTGTGGGCCGACCTTGCAGAGTTGCAACAGCTGAATAAACCCGTTGCCCTGCCCACCCCTAAACTCGCACCCTGGCGCCCGGCACTGGCCGTGGCGGCCGCGTTGGTCTGTGCCCTGCTGGCGAGCAATATCGGTGCACCGCGCGGGGTCTATCAGACAGCGGTCGCCGCCCAGGACAAAGGCATGCGTACGCTGAACTTGCCAGACGGCAGCACCTTGTACGTCAACGCCAGCACCCGGTTGCGGGTTGATTTCAACGCGCACCAGCGCATCGTCTACCTCGACCAGGGCCAGTTGTACCTGGAGGTAGCCGCCGATAAAGAGCGACCACTGTTCGTGCGCGCCGGTGATGCCAATGTACGGGTGGTGGGCACCGGGTTCGATGTACGGCGCAGTCAGCAACAATTGGTGGTCAGCGTCGCCCACGGTCAAGTCGCCTTTGAACCTGACAGCAAGGCGACCGCCACGTTGCTGGGTGCACAGCAGCGCGCCATCTACAGCTATGCCAAGGGCACCCTGCAACAACAAATCCTGGCCGCCGGTGAGGTTGCCGACTGGCGCAGCGGGCACTTGTCCTTTCGCAACCGCGAACTGGCCAGCCTGATTGACGAGTTGGGGCTCTATCGACCAAAAGCCGTGTTGCTGGCCGATGGCGCAGTGGCGCAATTGAAAGTCTCGGGCAATCTCGATGTGAATGACCCAGACGCACTGATCAACGCGCTACCGGCGCTGTTGCCAGTAAAAACCGTGGCCCTGACCGACGGAAAAATCAGGATCGAAGCGCGCAAGTAAGACAGCCTGCCACCATTTGAGAATATTTTGCATTCGCATGTGTGGATTTTTTTTCCTGCCGCGTCTTCCTCCGGTCTGCGTTTGATACGCATGCCTTTTGGCTACTTAGCCGCTCTGGGGGATTTCATGTTTCGCGCGCCTTGCCATGCTCAACACCTGTTTCTTCGACCGACACTGATCGCCACCTGCCTGGCCTTCAGCCTCACGGCCCAGGCCGAGTCGTTCAAACTGCAATTGCCGGCCCAATCCCTGGCCACGTCCCTGAGCCAAGTGGCGCAACAGGCGAAAATCCAGCTGCTGTTTGATGAAGACCGGTTGAAAAACATCCAGGCGCCAGCCATCAACGGCGATTTCACCCCAGAAGTGGCGATCCGCACCCTGCTGAAAAATGGCGAATTTACCCTGATCAAAGTGGGCAGCACCTATGTCGTGCGCCCCGAAGAAAGTAAGACCTCCAGCAGCAGCATCGTGCAACTGGACGCCTTGAGCGTGATCGGCACCGGCAATCAAGTCGACTCCAGCACAGTAGGCCGTTCCACCCTGACCCAGGCCGATATCGACCGTTACCAGCCCAACAACATTCCCAGCCTGTTGCAGACGCTGCCGGGTGTAAGCATGGGCGGCTCGATGAAGCCGGGCGGCCAGACCATCAACATTCGCGGCATGGGCGAAGCCGAAGACGTACCGATGACCGTCGATGGCGCGACCAAAAGTGGTTTCGAGCGCTATCAACAGGGCACGGTGTTTATCGAGCCTGAGCTGATCAAAAACATCGAGGTGGAAAAAGGCCCGCACTCGGCCTTCACCGGTAACGGCGGGTTTGGCGGTACAGTCAACATGATCACCAAGGATGCCCCCGACCTGCTCAAGGACGGTCGCAACAGCGGCGCCATGCTCAAGTACGGTTACTCCAGCAACGACCACGAACAGGTCTACAGCGGCGCCGTTTATGGCCGCACCGACGACGGCCGCTTCGATGCCCTGGCCTACCTGACCAAGCGCGACGGCGACGATATGAAGCTGGCAGATACCCGTCCCGATCCCAGCAATCGGTTTCCGATCAACCCCAAGCGCCTGCCGAACAGCGCCCAGGATGTCGACGGCAAACTGTTCAAGCTAAACATGCACCTCACTGACGAGCACAGCGTCGGCATGTCCTATTCCCGTGCCAACAGTCAGCGCTGGACGCCGTTCTCAGCCAAGAGTTACCCGGACCCGCCGAGCCAGGTCAACATCGACCGCTATGGCTACAAGGGCGCGCTGAAACGCTTTTTGGCCAGCCGCGATACCGTCGACACCACGTGGTCCGGCAAGTACGAATACCAGCCCCTGGACAACCCGCTGGTGGACATGAAGCTCAGCTACTCGGAGTCCAATACCGACCAGACCGACGAACGCGACGCCACGGCCTTCTTCGGCCTCTCCACCGGTGGGCGCAAGATGGATACCTCCTACAAGGACAAGATCCTCGAACTGCGCAACATCAGCCTGTTTGCCACCGGGCCGCTGGAGCATGCGCTGACCACCGGCGTACAGATCCGCAAGCACATCCGCGAAACCGAAAGCTGGATGCCAGGCGCAAACTACGACACCCCCAAATACAACTACGGGCATTTCCAGCCGGCCTTCATGCCCCATGGCAAGGTCGACACCAATGCGTTCTATATCCAGGACGCGGTAACTCTGGGCGACGTGACCATCACCCCGTCGCTGCGCTATGACCATGTGCGCAACCGCGGCGAAGAAAACGATGCGCCGTATTACAGCAGCACCGATCCGTCCTTCGGCCACGACTACAGCGACCGCACCTACACCGGCTGGTCGCCGCGCTTGGCGGCGTTCTGGAAAGTCACGCCGGATGTGGCGTTGTTCGCTAACTGGAGCCGCACCTGGCGCGCGCCAGTGATCGACGAACAGTACGAAGTTCAGGGCCTGGGCAGCCGCACCGCCACCAGCGTCGATCTCGACCCGGAACGCATTACTGCCATCACCGTGGGCAACATCACCGACTTCGCCAACGTCATCGCCAAAGGCGACAACCTGCAACTGCGCACCACGCTGTTCCATAACAAGATCGAAGACGAGATTTTCAAGGCCACCGGCGTGGGCTGTGAGAATCAGACAATTGTCGGTGGGACGATTTCCGAGTCGTGCAAGGGCATGCCGGCCATGTCCAACTACCGCAACGTCGGCAGCATGACCATCAAGGGCTTCGAGGTCGAAAGCTACTACGACTCAACCTTCCTGTTCGGCTCTCTGACCTACTCGTGGACCACCGGCAAACGGGAAAACCCTTACACCAACCCATGGGGCACCCACGTCTGGGCCCGTGATATTCCACCGGCCAAATGGGTCGCTGTGGTGGGCACCAAAATCCCGAGCTGGGACGCGAAAGTGGGCTGGCAAGGGCAGTTCGTGCGCAAGACCGACCGCCTGCCGAGTGACAAATACTCAGAAGGTATCGGTAGCTCCCTCGGTGACAGGTTCTATGACCAATACGCCAACGACAGCTACGATACCCAGGGCCTGTTCGCCAACTGGAAACCGCAACAGGCGTATCTCAAAGGCACCGAGGTCAACTTCACCGTCGACAACCTGTTCAACCGCAGCTACCTGCCGGCGTTGAGCGGTGACAGTGCCTACAGCGTAGGACGCAATGCCAAGATCAGCGTGACGCGGTTTTTCTGAAATACAGGACCGCGTCAACAGCCGTATCAGTTGACGAGTGGAACGAGGCTACGTAGCTGGATTTTACGAGGACTGCGTCCTCGAACGCGGCCTCGTTTCACTCGACCGCTGCTACGAGGGAATATCTGCACAAAAATCGCAGTTGTCGAGCCCCAGCGAGGCTACGTCGACCACACCACCGCCATCAGATCAGCCCCCAGCACCGAGGGACAGAGTATCTACGGGCCAGTGTGAAGACCGGCCCGTTGCCCAACTAAATCTTCAGTGCTTCGGATTTGGTGCTCACCAGGCTCAATCCCGGTATCTGGGCGCGCTGCTTGCTCAAATAGCGGGTACAACTCACCCGCAAAAACGAAGCAAAATTCACCACCTCCCCCCGGTAATCCATCACTTCTTCATACAGCTTGGTAATCAACTGATTGGTGGTCATGCCATCCACCGCGGCGATTTCGCCGAGGATGTCCCAGAACTGGTTTTCCAGGCGCAGGGTGGTCACTACCCCGCAGATGCGCAGGGAGCGCGAGCGGGATTCGTAGAGAATCGGGTCGGCCTTGACGTACAGCTCGCACATGGCGATGACCTCCGGTTTACAAGGTAATTTTCGTGCCCAGCAGGCCGAGGAAACCCGCCAGCCAGCTCGGATGCGCTGGCCAGGCCGGGGCCGTAACCAGATTGCCCTGGACATGACTGTCGGTCACCGGGATATCGATGAACGTAGCGCCCGCCAGTCGCACTTCCGGCGCGCACGCCGGGTAGGCGCTGCATTCGCGGCCTTCAAGAATACCCGCCGCCGCCAGCAACTGCGCACCGTGGCACACGGCCGCAATGGGCTTGCCAGCCTGGTCGAAAGCCTTCACCAGTTGCAGGACTTTTTCATTCAGGCGCAGGTATTCAGGAGCGCGACCGCCGGGCACCAGCAGCGCGTCGTAGTCGGCGGCGTCAACGTTGGCAAAGTCGGCATTCAAGGCAAACAGGTGGCCGGGTTTTTCGCTGTAGGTCTGGTCGCCTTCAAAATCATGGATCGCCGTGCGCACCGTCTGGCCGGCGCGCTTGTCCGGGCAGACGGCGTGGACGGTGTGACCGACCATCAGCAGCGCCTGGAACGGCACCATCACTTCATAGTCTTCGACGTAATCGCCGACCAGCATCAGGATTTTTTGCGCGGCCATGGGGGCATTCCTCCGGTTGAACGGTTGGGCAGACAGAAGTAGCCAAGATAGACCCCGGCGTTTGAGCCAGGTAATGACCCGCTACTACATCGCCCTTTGCATGAGCCAGCCCGCGCCTACAAAGGGGCGTGTTCAGTTCAAGTAACCATCCGCCCGCAGCAGGGTTTCCAGGCAGTGCTCAGTGATGTGGTAGAACGCCTTCAGCTCCTGGATTTTCACCAGCAACTGGGCATTGTCCACCGGCTCCGAGCGTTTGACGGCAAGGATCATCTTGTTCTTGTTGGTGTGTTCCAGGGAGATAAACTCGAAGACCTTGGTCTCGTAGCCGCAGGCTTCCAGGAACAGCGCCCGCAGGCTGTCGGTGACCATTTCCGCCTGCTGGCCCAGGTGCAGGCCGTATTGCAGCATCGGCTTGAGCAACACCGGGCTCTGGATTTGCAAGCGGATCTGTTTATGGCAGCACGGCGAGCACATGATGATCGACGCGCCGGAACGGATGCCGGTATGGATCGCGTAGTCGGTGGCGATGTCGCAGGCATGCAGGGCGATCATCACATCCAATTCGCTGGGCGCCACAGTGCGTACGTCACCGCACTTGAACACCAGCCCCGTGTGTTCCAGACGGGCAGCGGCGTTATTGCACAGCGTCACCATGTCTTCGCGCAACTCGACGCCGGTCACCTGGCCGTCGGCCTTGAGGGTGTTACGCAGATAGTCGTGAATGGCGAAGGTCAGGTAGCCCTTGCCCGAACCGAAATCTGCGACCCGCACTGGCTGATCCAGCTGCAACGGTGAGGTGGTCAGCGCATGGCTGAACACCTCGATGAACTTGTTGATCTGCTTCCACTTGCGCGACATCGCCGGGATCAGCTCGTGCTTGGCGTTGGTCACGCCCAGGTCGGCGAGGAACGGCCGGTTCAGGTCGAGGAAGCGGTTTTTCTCGCGGTTGTGCTCGGCGGACGGTGCTTCGCGCAGCTGTTGCGGTTTACTTTTGAACAGCGAGCTTTTGTTCTTCTTGCTGTATTCCAACTGGGCTTCGTCGGTGACCGACAGCAGGTGCGCGTTCTTGAACAAAGCCGGCAACAGCTCGGCAATCGTCGCTACGCCCTCTTCAAGGGAGAAGTTCTTGGTGATGTCGCGGGTCTTGTAGCGGTAGACGAAGGACAGGCAAGGCTGATCCTTGACCGTCAGTTGCTTGATGATCAGCCGTTGCAGCTCGGCTTCTTCACCAACGTACTTGGCCAGCACCAGCTTGATAAAGGCGTTTTGCTCAAGGCTCTCGGTCAGCAGTTCCAGGAACTGCGCATGATGATCCGGCGCGGGGCTGGCAGGTTTAGCGGTGACAGACATGAACAAAAACGCCTCGGGCTGGGAATACCGGGCATTTTAGGGGGGATAGCCCGCCAGGGCACGGAGTTATTTCCCCAACGGTAGGAGGCTGATCGCTATTCGAGCACCACCAACCGATTGGGCAACTCATTACGCGCCTGCGTCACTGGCACATGCACCTTGAGCAATTCCCCGCAGGCTTCAATACAGGCGATAAACCCGGCCAAGGTCTGGCCTTGTTTCACCTGTTGGGTAAAAGCGCTGACGATGGCGTCCCAACTGCTGTTATCCAGGCGTTTGGAAATGCCGTCATCCACCAGAATCTCTACATAACGCTCGGCCTCGCTGACAAAGATCAGCACGCCAGTGCGGCCCAGGGTGTGGTGCAGGTTCTGCTCCAGGAACTGCCGTCGCGCCAGGTTCGACGCTCGCCAATGACGCACCGAGCGTGGGATCAGCCGGGTGGTGATCTTCGGCAAGCGGAAGATCAGGCACAGCACGATGAACGTCGCCCATTGCGCCAGCAGCAAGGTGTGCATGGTCAGCCAGCCGGACAGGTAATGCACGATACCCGGCACCACCAACGCCACCAGGCTGGCCCACAACAGCGGGATATAGGCATAGTCGTCGGCGCGGGCCGCCAGTACGGTCACCAGCTCCGCGTCGGTCTGTTGCTCGACCTTGGCAATCGCTTCGGCGACCTGGCGTTGCTCATGTTCACTCAGTAATGCCATGGTTGTAGATGCTCTTTAGTTATTGTCATTACCAGCCGCCCGAGGCCCCGCCACCGCCGAAACCACCACCGCCGCCTCGGAACCCGCCGCCTCCGCCACCGCCGCCACGTCCACTGCTGCTGAGGATCGCCAGCAGGATCGCGCCTACCGGCAGCCCCATGCGATTGCACAGCCACAACACCACCAGCAGCATAATGAACAAGCCGATGGAGAACACCGGATTGTCCTTGGCAAAGTTGGCGTCCGCCACATGGGCCGGCACAGCCAGCGGGTCGCCGCCCACCACCTGCAGCATTGCCGCGACACCGTCACTGATGCCCTTGCTGAAGTTGCCGGTCTTGAACGCCGGAGCAATCACCTGATTAATGATTACCCAGGACTGCGCATCGGTGAGCACGCCTTCCAGGCCGTAGCCGACTTCAATGCGCAACTGGCGCTCATCCCGGGCAACGATCAACAGCGCGCCGTTGTCCTTGCCCTTCTGGCCGATACCCCAGTGGCGGCCCAATTGATAACCGTAGTCTTCAATAGGCACACCTTGCAGGTCGGGCACCGTGACGACCACGATCTGGTCGCCGCTGGTTTGCTCCAGCGCCTGCAATTGCTGGGTCAGTTGCTCGCGCACCGCCAGGTCGATCATCTGGGCGCTGTCCACCACCCGCCCGGTCAGCGCCGGAAACGTCAGCGCCGCCTGGGCGGTGGTCACACATGCCAGGAGCCACAGCGCCAGGCCTATCCTTAGTACACGCATCTACACCTCATTGAAGCCTGATCAGAACTTCACTTGCGGCGCTTTATCGGCATCGGCACTGGTAGCTTCGAAGTTCGCGCGAATCGGCAAGTCGCTGTACATCACGCTGTGCCACAGGCGACCGGGGAAGGTACGGATCTCGGTGTTGTAGGCCTGCACAGCAGCAATAAAGTCGCGACGGGCCACGCTGATGCGGTTTTCCGTGCCTTCAAGCTGCGATTGCAGGGCCAGGAAGTTCTGGTTGGCCTTCAGGTCCGGATAACGCTCGGACACCACCATCAAACGGCTGAGGGCGCCGCTCAAACCATCCTGGGCTTGCTGGAACTGCTTGAGTTTTTCCGGGTTGTCGAGGGTGCTGGCATCGACCTGGATCGAGGTGGCCTTGGCCCGCGCTTCAATCACGGCGGTGAGGGTGTCCTGCTCATGGGCGGCGTAGCCCTTGACCACTGCCACCAGGTTGGGGATCAGGTCAGCACGCCGTTGATACTGGTTCTGCACCTGGGCCCAGGCAGCCTTGGCCTGTTCGTCCAGAGTGGGAATCTTGTTGATGCCGCAACCGCTCAGCACCGTGCTGATCAGTAGCAATGCCGCGGCTTTCCAGCCCCATCGAAAACCTTGTGCTGCTTGCATGGTGTTTCTCCTGCCGACCCTATGGAATTTGACGACTAACCCTTTCATCACGCGCTTGGGGCATAATCCGCCACCACTGGATTGCATCGAGGCAATCAGCTAAAAGATGCCCAGCGCGAATAAGAGTTCAGAAGTGTGCTGCATTTATCTGAACAACACCCGAACAACAATAGACGCTCCCCACATTTTGGCCGAGCAGCGCTCCCAGTCAGTGCTGCATGCCCTTAATAAGAATGTGAGCCGGCAAAGGATATCCATGAAGAAGCTGTGTTTGCTCGGCCTTGTTGCCACTCTAGCCAGTCACCCCGTATTTGCCGAGACAAAGCCTGCTGCGCTCAAGGACAAGGACGCCTTCGTCAGCGACCTGATGAAACAGATGACCCTCGATGAAAAGATCGGCCAGTTGCGCCTGATCAGCATCGGCCCGGAAATGCCTCGGGAAATGATTCGCAAGGAAATCGCCGCGGGTAACATCGGTGGCACTTTCAATTCGATCACCCGTCCGGAAAACCGTCCGATGCAGGACGCGGCCATGCGCAGCCGCTTGAAGATCCCGATGTTCTTCGCCTATGACGTGATCCACGGCCACCGGACCATTTTCCCCATCAGCCTGGCCCTCGCTTCCAGCTGGGACATGGACGCTATTGGCCGCTCCGGGCGCGTTGCTGCCCAGGAAGCCGCTGCCGACAGCCTCGACATCACCTTCGCGCCGATGGTCGATATTTCCCGCGACCCGCGCTGGGGCCGAACTTCCGAAGGTTTTGGCGAAGACACCTACCTGGTGTCGCGCATTGCCGAGGTGATGGTCAAGGCCTTCCAGGGCACCAGCGCCGCCAAGGCCGACAGCATCATGGCCAGCGTCAAGCACTTCGCCCTGTACGGCGCGGTGGAAGGCGGTCGCGACTACAACGTGGTCGACATGAGCCCGGTGAAGATGTACCAGGATTACCTGCCGCCCTACCACGCAGCGATCAAGGCCGGTGCCGGCAGCGTGATGGTGGCCCTGAACTCCATCAACGGCGTGCCCGCCACCGCCAACACCTGGTTGATGAACGACCTGCTGCGCAAAGAGTGGGGCTTCAAGGGCCTGGCCGTGAGCGATCACGGCGCCATCTTCGAACTGATCAAGCACGGCGTGGCGAAAGACGGTCGCGAAGCGGCCAAACTGGCGATCAAGGCTGGTATCCACATGAGCATGAACGACCAGCTCTACGGCAAGGAATTGCCCGTTTTGCTGAAGTCCGGCGAGATCGAACAAAGCGACATCGACAACGCTGTGCGCGAAGTGCTCGGCGCCAAGTACGACATGGGCCTGTTCGCCGACCCGTACCTGCGTATCGGCAAGGCCGAGGATGACCCGGTCGACACCTACGCCGAAAGCCGCCTGCACCGCGCCGAAGCCCGTGACGTAGCGCGCCGCAGCCTGGTGTTGCTGAAAAATCAGAACGACACCCTGCCGCTGAAAAAATCCGCCACCATCGCCCTGGTGGGCCCGCTGGCCAAGGCGCCGATCGACATGATGGGCAGTTGGGCCGCTGCCGGTAAACCTGCGCAATCGGTGACCTTGCTGGACGGCATGAACGCCGTCATCGGCGAAAAAGGCAAGGTGATCTATGCCCGAGGCGCCAACATCACTGCTGAAAAAGCGGTGGTCGACTACCTGAACTTCCTCAACTTCGACGCCCCGGAAGTAGTAGACGACCCGCGTTCGGCGCAGGTGATGATCGACGAAGCGGTCAAGGCCGCCAAGCAGGCTGACGTTGTCGTTGCGGCCGTGGGCGAGTCCCGTGGCATGTCCCACGAATCGTCCAGTCGCACCGACCTGAACATCCCGCAAAGCCAGCGGGACCTGATCAAGGCCTTGAAAGCCACCGGCAAACCGCTGGTATTGGTGCTGATGAATGGCCGTCCTCTGTCGATTCTCGAAGAGAACCAACAGGCTGACGCGATCCTGGAAACCTGGTTCGCCGGTACCGAAGGCGGTAACGCCATTGCCGACGTGCTGTTCGGCGACTACAACCCGTCGGGCAAGCTGCCAATCACCTTCCCACGCTCGGTAGGGCAGATCCCTACCTACTACAACCACCTGAGCATTGGCCGGCCGTTTACGCCGGGCAAACCGGGCAACTACACCTCGCAGTACTTCGATGACACCACCGGGCCGCTGTTCCCGTTCGGTTATGGCCTGAGCTACACCAGCTTCAGCCTGTCGGACATGGCGCTGTCGTCCACCACCCTGAACAAGACCGGCAAGCTCGACGCCAGCGTGACGGTGCAAAACACCGGCAAGGTGGATGGCGAAACCGTGGTGCAGTTGTATATCCGGGACGTGGCCGGTTCGATGATTCGCCCGATCAAGGAGCTGAAAAGCTTCCAGAAGATCATGCTCAAGGCTGGGGAAGAGCGCGTTGTGCACTTCACCATCACCGAGGAAGACTTGAAGTTCTACAACACCCAGCTGAAATTCGCCGCAGAACCGGGCGAGTTCAATGTACAGATCGGGCTGGACTCCCAGGATGTGAAGCAGCAGAGCTTTGAATTGCTCTAACAGAGAAGAAGTGATGTGTTCCCTTATGGCGAGCGGGCTTGCCCGCTCGCCACAATAAGCCTTCTCGCTACAACAGCTTCTTAGCCTCTTCGGTCCAGCAAATTGACCACCAACCGGTCAATCCAACCCCACACCCGCTGTTTGACCCGTCGCCATAACGGCCGCGCCTTCCATACCTCCAGGCTCACCGCCTGGCTCTGGGCAAAGTCGCGCTCGAAACTGCCCGCCACCGCCAGCGTCAACGCAGGGTCCAGCGCTTCCAGGTTGGCTTCCAGGTTGAAGCGCAGGTTCCAGTGATCAAAGTTACACGAGCCGATACTCACCCAGTCATCCACCAGCACCATCTTCAGGTGCAGGAAGCACGGCTGATATTCGAAGATCTTCACCCCAGACCTGAGCAGACGCGGGTAGTAACGGTGCCCGGCGTAGCGCACCGACGGGTGATCGGTACGCGGCCCGGTGAGCAGCAAACGCACATCGACACCACGCCCCGCCGCCCGGCGCAGGGAACGACGCACGCTCCAGGTGGGCAGGAAGTACGGCGTGGCCAGCCAGATACGCTGCTGGCCGCTGTTCAGCGCGCGGATTAACGATTGCAGGATATCGCGATGTTGACGGGCGTCAGCGTAAGCCACCCGGCCCAGACCATCCCCGGTGGCCGGCACCTTGGGCAAACGCGGCAGGCCAAAGTTGGTCGCAGGCTTCCAGGCGGTGCGGTCATCGTTGGCCAGCCATTGCCGGTCGAACAACGCCTGCCAGTCCAGCACCAGGGGGCCGGTGATTTTCACCATCACCTCGTGCCAGTCACAGGTATCTTGCCCCGGCGTCCAAAATTCGTCGGTCACACCCGTACCGCCAACGACGGCGACGGTCTGGTCGATCAACAGCAGTTTGCGGTGATCGCGGTAGAAGTTGCGCACCCAACGGCGCCAGCTCAGGCGATTGTAGAAACGCAGCTCTACACCGGCATCGATCAAGCGCCGACGCAGGCTAAGGGTAAACGCCAGGCTGCCGTAATCATCGAACAGGCAACGCACTCGTACGCCGCGTTCTGCTGCCTGAACCAGTGCCTGGACCATGGCCTCGGCACAAGCGCCCGCCTCCACCAGGTACAGCTCCAGCTCCACCTGTTGTTCGGCGCGGGCAATACCCACCAGCATCTGCGGGAAAAAATTGGGGCCGTCGATCAACAACTCGAAACGGTTGGCGCTGCGCCACGGGAACACCGCGCCGCTCATGTCAGCGCGCCGTGAAAATCAGCACCGCACCCACCGGCACCGATAGGCTGATCGCTTCCAGGCCCGCCGCTTTACGCAAGGCGGCCACCCCTGGCAGCAGGTCGAAATCTTCGGCGTGGAGCACCAGCGGTTCCAGGGTCACCACCTGGAAACGCCGGTCATCGAGGCGGGTCGCCAGCAGTTCGCTGTCGTAGGTCTGGGTCTTGCCGTGCAACGTCACCGACAGTGGCAGGCGCAGCTCCAGTTGCGCGCCAGCGGCCAGGTCGTTGATCGGTTGCAGATTGATCTGGGCGCTGACCAACGCGTCGGGAAAGGTCTTGATCTCGAACAGCTCATTGCGCATGCGCTCGTCACGCAGGGGAATGCCGCTGTTAACCGACTCCAACTCAACCTCAAGCTGCGCCGCGCCTTTGCTGTCGACCTTGCCGTGCAACACCAGAAAGCGGTGGACTTCAGCGATGTTGGTGTTCTTGGTGGTGACAAACGACAGGCGTGAGGATTCGTTGTCCAGATACCAGTCAGCGTGGGCAGGCACGACGGCACCGGCCAGCAGCAAGAAAGCGAAGGGTTTGAACAGGACCGTGTTGAACATAAGGACTCATGGGGCGAAAAACCTGAGCGAACAGTAGCAAAGACCCCGTGTAGGCGCGAGGGGGACGCCTACAGGCAGAGCGCCTGCTGCACATCCCGAACCGTCGATGCCAGGCTGGCCAGGTGCAAACTCAACACCCGCTCCACCGGCGCCTGGTGCATCGGCCAGTGCAGCGCCATGCTGCCCACCAGCCGGCCATTGGCGCGCACCGGCAAGGCCACGGCGCGAATCAGGAACGGCAGGCGCACCGGGTATTCCCAATGACCTTCGGTGCGCTGGCCAAAGCCCTGATGCTGGGATTGCTCGCAAGCGCGGTACTGCTCATCCGCCGCCACCTGATCACGGCCAGCCAGGCGCTGCACTTCATCGTGTGACAGTTGCGCCAGGCACGCCTTGCCCATCGCCGAGTGAAACAGGCTGGCATGCTGGCCGACGATCTGGCAGTTGTTCGGATAGAGCTTGCGCAACACCGTGGGGATCGCGCTTTCCATCACCTCCAGGCGCTCGCCGTCAAAGCTAGACAAGTCCACCACCAGCCCGGTGCGCTCGCTGAGATCCAGCAGCCAGGGCGCCGCGCTTTCCACCAGGTGGCGCTTGAAGCGTTGCTGGGTATCACCAAATAGTCGCTGGGCGCTCAAGCGATAACGCCGGTCGCTCAAGCCACGGAAAATCCAGCCCTGTTCCTGCAAGGTCAGCAACATCCGCGACACCGTGGCCTTGGGTAAGTGAGTCAGGTAATGCAACTCTTCCAGCCCCAGCGCCTGATGCTCGCCGAGCAACTCGATGATTGCCAGCGCCCGCTCCACTGAACGCACGGTGCCCGTGTCGGCGTTGCTGCCCATAGGTCGATCTCCTTTAGCCTGCGGATGATCTTTTTTCACAGCAAGATACAGGCCCACTACGACTCAGCCGGTCGAGACCAGGCACGCTGGAGGACGCCGTTGCACCCAATGCGTCAGCTGTTCATGGGCATAAGCCAGCTGCAATACCGCCCGATCCGCCTGGGCGGGGCCGATGATTTGCAGGCCCATGGGCAGGCCCTGAGGGTTGAAGCCCACCGGGATGCTCATGCTCGGCAGACCGGCCAGGGTCGGGCCGATCACCACCTCCATCCAGCGGTGATAGGTATCCATTTCACGCCCGCCAACGATGCGCGGCCAAGGTTGTTGTGCATCGAAAGGGAACACTTGGGCGGTGGGCAACAGCAGGAAATCGTAACGTTCGAACAATTTGCCGAGGGCGCGGTACCAGTCGCTGCGATTGACCGACGCCTGGTACACCTGCGCCGCACTCAGGAGCAAGCCGCCCTCCACTTCCCATTGCGCTTCGGGCTTGAGTAAACGACGCTTTTGTGGATCAGCATAAGCGGCGCCCAGGCTGCCCTGCACCAGCCAGTGGCGATGCACCAGCCAGGTCTGCCACAGCCGTTGCATGGCAAAATCCGGCTGGCAGTTTTCGACAGCACAACCAAGCGCAGTGAAATCGCCAAGGGCCGACTCGCACAAATCCAGCACGCCATCTTCCATCGGCAAATAGCCGTTGTAGTCCCCCAGCCAGCCCAGGCGCGCGCCCTTGAAGTCGCGCTGCAAGGGTTGACCAAATATTGCCGGAGCATCCTTGAGGGACAGCGGCACCCGAGGGTCGTAGCCCGCCTGGGTGCTCAACAGCTGCGCCACGTCCGCCACGCTGCGGCCCATCGGGCCTTCAGTGGCCAGTTGTTGGACAAACAACTCTGGCGCCGGCCCATGGGGTACGCGGCCCTGGGATGGGCGCAAACCAAACACGTTATTGAACGCCGCTGGGTTGCGCAGCGATCCCATCATGTCGCTGCCATCGGCCACCGGCAGCATGCGCAGCGCCAGGGCGACTGCTGCCCCGCCGCTGCTGCCACCCGCCACAAGCGTCGGGTCGTAGGCGTTGCCGGTGGTGCCGAACAGCGTGTTGTAGGTCTGCGAACCCAGGCCGAACTCCGGGACATTGGTCTTGCCGATAATGATCGCGCCGCTGGCCCGCACCCGCGCCACGCTGATCGCATCTTCAGAGGGTACTTGGTCGGCAAACAGCGGCGAACCAAGGGTGGTGCGCAAGCCCTTGGTGGCCGCCAGGTCCTTGATCGCCTGGGGCATACCGTGCATCCAGCCACGGGATTGGCCCTTGTCCAGCTCCCGGTCGCAGGCCTGCGCTTCGGCCAGCACATCCTCGTGGGAACGCAATGAAACCAGCGCATTGACCGCCGGATTGAAGCGCTCGATCTGCGCCAGGTACGCTTGCATCACTTCATGGCAGGACACTTGCCGGGCATGGATCGCCCGTGACAGTTGCACGGCATCCAGTTCAACAATCTCAGGACTCAAGGTTTGACCTCACTGGATAATGGCACCGGTCTCGAAGCCCGTGGCGCCTCATGCATGCAGTAAGTACCCAGCAGTGTCAGGACGCAAGCGAACAGCACATAAAACGCCGGTGCCACCGGAGTGCCCAGGACCTTGCTTAGCCAAGTCACGATCAGCGGCGCAAAGCCACCAAACACCATCACGGCCACGTTGTAGGCCACCGACACGCCGGTGGAGCGCACTTCAATGGGAAACTGCTCGGCCAGGGCCGTCGGCGCCGGGCCGAAAAAGCCGCCAATGGCCGTGCACAGCATCACCTGCATCACCAGCAACCGTTCGATGGACGGCGCCGCCGCGACCCAGACATACAGCGGATAGACCATCACAAAAAACGCCAGGGTGAAGGCCATCAATACCGGTCGACGTCCGAGCCGATCCGAGAGCAGGCCGGACAACGGAATGACCACGGTCATCAGCGCCACCGCGAACATCTGCACCATCAGCACCTGATCCAGCGGCAGGCCAAGGTTCTTGTGGGCAAACGTCGGCATGTTCACCAGCACCACGTAGAACGACACCGTCGCCCCGCACGCCAGGCCCATGGACACCAGGATGCTGCGCCGGTGATCGCGGATGACTTGCATCAGCGTCGGCGCCGGGCCTCGGGCCTGTTTGCGCGCCTCGATAAATTCTTCGGGGTCTTCCATGTGCCGGCGAATCCACAAGCCCACCGGGCCAATCAGCAGACCAAAGATAAATGGCAGGCGCCAGCCCCACAGTTCGAGGGCTTCGGGAGAAAAGAAGTGGGTGACCAGCGCCACCATCGCCGCGCCGCCAAACACCGCCATGCACTGCCCCACCAACTGCCAGGAGCCATACAACCCCTTGCGATGGGCCGGTGCGCTTTCCACCAGGAACGCCGTGGCACTGGCGTATTCGCCGCCCGTGGCAAAACCCTGGAGCATGCGCGCCACGACGATCAGCAGCGGCGCCCCCATGCCGATAGCGGCGTAGTTGGGCGCAAAGGCAATCAACGCGATGGACACCGTCATCAGGCGGATGATCAGTTGCATCGCCGCCTTGCGACCTTTGCGGTCCGAATACATGCCCAGCAGAACCCCACCCACCGGGCGCATGAAGAAGCCGACGCCGAAGGTCGCCAGGGCCATCAATAACGACGCGTATTCATCGTCAGAGGGGAAAAACTGCCGAGCGATGATGCTGGCCAGAAAGCCGTAGACGATGAAGTCGTACCATTCCAGAGCGTTGCCGATCACCGCCGCGACCACTTGCCGGGTACGGGACACACTTTTTATTGAAGTCTGCATGAAAACACTCCATTCAACCTGTTGGGGAAAGGTCCAGCGGCAGAAAAAAATGTTTCGTCAGGCAGGCTTAAGCCAGCTCTCGGCCAGCGCGCCCCAGTAGGCGGCGCCGGTCAGCAGGATGTCGTCGTTGAAGTCATAGGCTGGGTTGTGAACCATCGGCCGCGACACGCCGTTGCCGATAAACAGGTAACTGCCGGGGCAGCGTTGCAGCATCCAGGCAAAGTCTTCGCTGCCCATCAGTTTGGGGGTGTTGGCGTCGACGGCGGCTTCGCCGAGCAAGGCGACGCCGACCTGGCGGGCGAATTCAGTTTCCTCGGGGTGGTTGACCAGCACCGGGTAGGCCGGGCGGTGTTCGATCTGTGCAGTACAGCCAAAACTGGCGGCCTGGGTCAGGATGATCGCCTTGACCCGTTCCAGCATCTGCTCGCGCACCGGCGCGTTAAGGGCCCGCAAGCTCAGGCGCAGCACCGCTTGCTGGGGAATCACGTTGGCTGCCTGGCCCGCTTGCAAGGCGCCAACCGTTACCACTGCAGCTTCCTGGGCATTGATATTGCGCGACACCACCGTCTGCAGGGCCATGACCATACTGGCCGCCGCCACCAGCGGGTCCACCGTCAGATGCGGCATGGAGCCATGGCCGCCGACGCCTTCGAGGGTCACGGTCAGCAGGTCCTGGGACGCCATCATCGGCCCGGCCCGCAGGCCCAGGTGGCCGGCGGGCAGGCCCGGCATGTTGTGCATGCCGAACAGCGCATCGCAGGGAAAACGCTCCAGCAAACCGTCGCCGAGCATCGCTTCGGCGCCGCCTTGGCCTTCTTCGGCGGGCTGGAAAATCAGGTTCAGGGTGCCGTCGAACTGACGGGTCGCGGCCAGGTAACGAGCGGCGCCCAGCAGCATGGTGGTGTGGCCGTCGTGACCGCAGGCGTGCATGCAACCGCTGTGTTGGCTGCTGTAGGCGACGCCGGTGTTTTCGATGATCGGCAGCGCATCCATGTCGGCGCGAATCCCCAGTTTTCGCGAGCTGCTACCGTTGCGCAGCACACCGACCACGCCGGTCTGGCCGATACCGGTGTGGACATCAAAGCCCCAGTCTCTAAGGGATTGCGCTACGAGGGCCGAGGTGCGGTTTTCTTCAAAGCCCAATTCGGGGTGCGCGTGGATGTCCTGGCGCACGGCGTGCAGGTCGCTGGCGACATCGCTCAGCCAATCCAGAATGTGCTGGTGTGGGCTCATGGTGATTCTCCTCGCAGGCGGGTGTTCCCGTTCTTTTTCGCGGCGCGCAGCAGCGCGTTCGTGGCACACCGTCAGATAACCGCGATGGGCACGCGAGGACAATCAAAGGTGGTTCCACCCTGTGGAACATCAGGGTGTCAGTCGGCAACCCTGGCGTTCGTCCAGCCATTGGGCGCTGTGGGTGCGGCCCAGTCCGCTGACGATGACCAAGCGCTTTTCGGTGTTATCGACGAAGGCGCTGGTGGGCACGTATTGCTTTACATAACCCTGGCAATACTCGGCCGGGTTGCCTTGCACATAACGGCAGGAGCAGTACTCCTTGGCGGTGTAGGCCGCAATGATGTCCGGGAAAGCTTGCAGGTTGGCCCGTTCGTGCCAAACCCAGCCCAACAGGGCCAGCATGAGCACGATCATCAGGCTACTGAACGGACGACGGCGGATCATGGTTGCACCTGTTGGGCCACGGCGGCGAGCACACGCTTGAGCAATTCGTTATGGCGATAGCTGCCGTCGCGGTCGTCGCCGTAGCGCACGATCACCAGGTGTTCGTCGGGCATCACGTACAGCGCCTGCCCCAAGTGACCCAGGGCCGCGAAGGTATCGGCGGGAGCATCTGGCCAAGGCCTCGCGGCGCCCTGGACTTCGCGATTGAGCCACCAATGACCACCAGGGACGGCTTCGTCCTGGCCGGGCGTGTACTTGTCAAAGGGCTGGCGGTTGAAGGCTACCCATTCCTGGGGCAGCAACTGGCGTTCACGCCAACGGCCGCCGCGCGCCATCAACAGGCCGATCCGCGCCAGGTCCCGTGCGGTGAGGTAGGCGTAGGACGAGGCGACAAAGGTTTCGTCAGCGTCGCTTTCCCAAGTGGCGTTGCGGATGCCCAAGGGATCGAACAGCGCGGTCCACGGGTAATCGACATAGGCTTTGTGGCCGAGCATGCCTTTTAATGCGGCGGACAGCAGGTTGCTGTCACCGCTGGAGTAACGGAAGGCCTGACCCGGCGCGCTGAAGGTACCGGTGTCGGCGGTGAACATCGCCATGTCGGCGCGGCCACGGGTGTAGAGCATCGCAACCACCGAGGATTTCAGCGGTGCGTACTCATAGTCTTCCTGCCAATTCAGGCCCGAGGCCCAGTGCAGCAGGTCGGCCATGGTCACAGCCGGATGCTGTTTCATCGGCGGGTAAAAACGCGCGGCCGGGTCGGTCAATTTGAAGCGGTTCTCGCCATAGGCCACGCCCAGCACTGTGGCCATCAGGCTTTTGCTGATGGACCAGGTCAGGTGCGGGGTCGTTGTCGTGGTGGGCGCTGCGTAACGTTCGTAGATCACTTCACCGTCACGAATGACCAGCAGCGCGTCGGTGCGGATGCCCTTGCGGGTGGTGTCGTCACGGGGAGGGAAGGCGTAGTCGTCGAGGGCCCGGGTGGCCGGGCCGGCAAGTTGTGGGCCTTGGGACCAGTCTTTGATAGGCCAGGTTTGGGCGTGAGCCGTGACGGCGAACAACAGGGCGGCGCACAACAGGCCTTTGAACATGGACGGGGACTCAGGGGGCATTCGAACCCGCGAGCCTAGCTGAGGTAAATGACGGTTTTGCGTCAGGCCGGGTGAGGGGTCCGTGTGTATATCCGTTGCTGCGGTAATGGCTGCCTAAGGTTGCGCTCTTACAGCGGCTCACTTTTAAAGAGCGCAAAAGTAAGCAAAAACGCTCTTGCCCCACCACTTGGTGCCTCGCTGTGGCTCGGCATGCCTTCACTCCGGCATTGCCATCGTGGTTAACGGGGCGCCTTAGATCAAGATCAAGATCAAAAGCAAAAGCACGGCGGCCTGGTAGCCGACCTGAGTGGCGAAAAGCAAAAACGGATCTACTGCCCCTTGTTAACAATGACACGGGCATTTTGAATCACCTCGGAGCCCTCAGGTTCTTTGCGAGCAAGCTCGCTCATAGAAAAGCAGAAAGGACGTAACCCCAAGTCGCCGTTGCTGCAGCAACGGATATGTACTCATTCACATAGATACCAATGCTCCCTGCAGCCCCCCATCAGAATCGTGGCCAGAGCCCTGTCATCTAAGCGTCACCGTAACTTCATGGAGATGACACCGGGGGTACATAGCCTGACTTTGCACAACAAAGTCGACTGGCCGCAACCCTGGCCGGCACCTGGAGACTCGCCATGACTCAGATCGCCCGCATCAGCGACACCGGCAATGAACGCCGTCTGCAAGCCGAACGCCTGATCGGCGCCCAGGCGTTGCAGGAAGCCCAGGCCTTGCGTTTCAACGTGTTCAGCGGCGAGTTCAATGCCAAGCTCAAAGGCGCTGAACTGGGTCTGGACATGGATGACTATGATGTTCACTGCAGCCACATCGGCGTGCGGGATTTGAACAGCGGTCGACTGGTGGCCACTACTCGCCTGCTGGATCACCAGGCCGCCAGCACCTTGGGCCGGTTCTACAGTGAAGAAGAGTTCAGCCTCCACGGCCTGCGCCACTTGCAGGGGCCGATCCTGGAAATCGGGCGCACGTGTGTCGACCCGGCCTACCGCAACGGCGGCACCATCGCCGTGCTCTGGGGCGAGTTGGCCGAAGTCCTCAACCAGGGCGGCTACAGCTACCTGATGGGCTGCGCGAGCATTGCGATGCAAGACGGCGGCATCCAGGCTCACGCGATCATGCAGCGCCTGCGCGAGCGCTATCTGTGCAACGAGCACCTGCGGGCCGAGCCGAAAAAACCGCTGCCAACCCTGGACTTACCGTCCAACGTCATCGCTGAAATGCCGCCATTGCTCAAGGCCTATATGCGCCTGGGAGCGAAGATTTGCGGCGAACCGTGCTGGGACGAGGACTTTCAGGTGGCCGACGTATTTATCCTGCTCAAGCGCGACGAGTTGTGCCCGCGTTATGCCCGCCACTTCAAGGCCGCCATGTGATGGGCCGGCTGCGGGTGTACGGGCGGATTGCCCGCGTGCTGCTGGTGGTGGCGCTGGGCTTGACGATGGCCAGCGTGTTTGGCCTGTTCGAGCGACTGGGGGTGGCCAACTCCATGGTTCGGCGTCAGCGCTGGTCGCGGTTTTTCATGGCGCGGCTGGGTAATGCCCTACCCTTTCGTGTCACCGTTCAGGGTGAGTTGCCGCAACAGCCGATGCTGTGGGTCAGCAACCATGTGTCCTGGACCGACATCCCGCTGCTGGGCATGGTGGCACCGCTGTCGTTCCTGTCCAAGGCCGAAGTGCGCACCTGGCCGGTGGCTGGTTGGCTGGCGGCAAAAGCGGGCAGCCTGTTTATCCGCCGTGGTTCAGGCGACAGCCAGTTGGTTCGTAAACAGATGACCCGGCATCTGGAGCAAAAGCACCCGCTGCTGATGTTCCCGGAAGGCACCACCACCGACGGCCGCGCCCTGCGCACCTTTCATGGGCGGCTGCTGGCCAGTGCCATTGATGCCGACGTGGCACTGCAGCCAGTGGCGATTCGTTATCTGCGCGATGGGCATATCGATCCACTCGCCCCCTTTATTGGCGACGATGATTTGCTGTCGCACCTGATGCGCCTGTTCGGCAATGACCAGGGCGATGTGGAAATTCATCTGCTCAAGCCGATTGCCTGTGCCGGCCAGGAACGGGCAGCGCTGGCGTTCCAGGCGCAGCAGGCGGTGCAGAAGGCGTTGTTTGGCGAGGTGGTACAACCGGCCAAACCACGGCGAGCGGGGGAGTTGGTCGCTGCCTAAACAATGTGCTCTGCGGCAAACACCTGCAACTGGGGATAAAACACCCGGAAGTCCTCACTCAACGGCTCATACAACAGCCGTAACTCCTGCATGGCATGGCCCAGTTCCTCGGGCCGTGTCAGGCGCCGGGAAATCCCCCGAAGCACCGGCTCCATCACCGCAAATTCGCGGTAGGAGCCCAACCAGTCATCCGCCGCCATATACGGTGCAATTTGCGCCAGCCGCCCCGGCAATTGTGGTTCGGCGGCCAGTACCCGGTAAACCTCGGTGGTAAAGCGTTCCAGGGGTTGATCGGCGTACAACGCCCAATCCCGCGCCAGGCAGTGATCAAAAAACACGTCAAGGACGATGCCGGCGTAGCGCCGCCGGGTCAGGCTGAAGCGCGACAGCGCCGCCCCTATCTGCGGATGACTGTCGGTAAACCGGTCAATGCTGCGATGCAGTGCAATGGCCGACTCGACTTGCGGGCTGAACTGACCTTGCAGGCGCCCTTTGACGAAGTCGCCATAGAGGCTGCCCAGCAGTTGCGCAGGAAGTTGGCCGCCAAGGTGCAGATGTGCGAGATAATTCATACTGCGCAGTTTAGCACTGTCATCAACATATCGTTATAACCCGATATATCGATTTGGTCGTCTGTAAGACCAAAATCATATTGGTATATCGCAATATAACGATTTAAAGTTCGCCTAATCGCGATATAACGTTTTACAAAACCCGAGCACTGCCATGTCCATTGACCTCGACGAAATAATAAAAGCCCTGGCGCACCCAGTACGGCGAGACATTCTCAACTGGCTGAAAGACCCGAAAGTGCAGTTCCCCGAACAACTGCACAACCACGAGTACGGCATTTGCGCCGGGCAAATCGACCAGCGTTGCGGCCTCTCTCAGTCCACCGTCTCGGCGCACCTGGCCACCCTGCAACGGGCAGGACTGATCTCCAGCCAGAAAGCCGGCCAGTGGCACTTTTTCCGACGTAATGAAGACGTGATTCAAGCCGTCATCCAAGCCATCACCGAAGAACTCAGCCCACCGCTGTAACAGGACCCGACAATGCCTCTCTCGCTACTCATACTGGCCTTAAGCGCCTTCGCCATTGGCACCACCGAGTTCGTCATCATGGGCCTGCTGCCTGATGTAGCGGCCGACTTGGGTGTGTCGATTCCCGGCGCCGGCTGGCTAGTGACCGGTTACGCCCTGGGCGTGGCCATCGGCGCACCTTTCATGGCACTGGCTACCGCCAAGTTGCCACGCAAAGCCGCGCTGGTAGCGTTGATGGGCATTTTCATCATCGGCAACCTGCTCTGCGCCCTGGCCAGTGATTACAACGTGCTGATGTTTGCCCGTGTCGTGACCGCACTGTGCCACGGCGCCTTCTTTGGTATCGGTTCTGTAGTAGCGGCCAACCTGGTGCCAGCCAACAAACGTGCCTCGGCCGTGGCCCTGATGTTCACCGGCCTGACCCTGGCCAACGTCCTCGGCGTGCCGCTGGGTACCGCACTGGGCCAGGAAGCTGGCTGGCGTTCGACCTTCTTCGCCGTAACGGTAATTGGTGTGATCGCGCTGATCGGCCTGATCCGCTTTCTGCCAGCCAAGCGTGACGAGGAAAAACTCGACATGCGTGCTGAACTCAAGGCCCTCAAGGGCGCTGGCATCTGGTTGTCCCTGGCCATGACCGCGCTGTTTTCGGCGTCGATGTTCACCCTCTTTACCTACGTCGCACCGCTGCTGGGTGATGTCACCGGGGTGTCACCCAAAGGCGTGACCTGGACCCTGCTGCTGATTGGCCTGGGGCTGACCGTGGGCAACATCATCGGCGGCAAGCTGGCGGACAAGCGCCTGGCAGCCACCCTGATCGGCGTGTTTATCAGCATGGCGGTGATCTCCACCGTACTGACCTGGACCAGCGTCGCGTTGATCCCGACTGAAATCACCCTGTTCCTCTGGGCCACCGCTTCGTTTGCCGCCGTGCCGGCGCTGCAGATCAACGTGGTGACCTTCGGCAAGGCCGCGCCAAACCTGGTATCGACCCTGAACATCGGCGCTTTCAACATCGGCAACGCCCTCGGCGCCTGGGTCGGCGGCAGCGTCATCGCCCATGGCTTTGGCCTGACCAGCGTGCCCTTGGCCGCAGCCGCCCTCGCGGTGCTGGCGCTGCTGGTAACGCTGATTACTTTCCGTCAGGGCGGCGATGCCGACCTGGCCCCTGCTACCAACTGATCACTAAAGAGAAGGGTGTATCCCATGACGACTATTTTCGATCCAATCAAACTGGGCGACCTGGAACTGTCCAACCGCATCATCATGGCGCCACTGACCCGCTGTCGTGCCGATGAAGGCCGCGTTCCCAATGCGCTGATGGCTGAATACTACGTACAACGGGCCTCCGCCGGGCTGATCCTCAGCGAAGCCACCTCGGTGACGCCGATGGGCGTGGGTTACCCGGACACGCCGGGTATCTGGTCCAACGACCAGGTTCGCGGCTGGTCCAATATCACCAAGGCCGTTCACGGCGCAGGCGGCAAGATATTCCTGCAACTGTGGCACGTCGGCCGGATCTCCCACGAGTCGTACCT
Organism: Pseudomonas sp. HY7a-MNA-CIBAN-0227; assembly: GCF_040310325.1. NCBI lineage: Bacteria > Pseudomonadati > Pseudomonadota > Gammaproteobacteria > Pseudomonadales > Pseudomonadaceae > Pseudomonas > Pseudomonas sp. HY7a-MNA-CIBAN-0227. The sequence continues at coordinate 81,010 of NZ_JBEOPT010000003.1, forward strand.
GAACGGTGAAACACCGGTCGCGCCAAGTGCGATCAAGCCAGAAGGTCACGTCAGCCTGGTGCGTCCGCTGGCCGATTACCCGACGCCACGCGCCCTGGAAACCGCTGAAATTGCCGATATCGTCGACGCCTATCGCGTCGGTGCCGAAAACGCCAAGGCCGCTGGCTTTGATGGCGTGGAAGTCCACGGCGCCAACGGTTACCTGCTCGACCAGTTCCTGCAAAGCAGCACCAACCAGCGCACCGACAACTACGGCGGCTCCCTGGAAAACCGTGCACGGCTGATGCTGGAAGTGACTGACGCCGTGATTGAAGTCTGGGGCGCCGGCCGTGTGGGGGTGCATTTGGCACCGCGTGCCGATTCCCATGATATGGGCGACGAGAACCTGTCACAGACCTTCACCTACGTGGCGAAGGAACTGGGCAAACGCGGCATCGCATTTATCTGCTCCCGTGAAAAAGAAGCCGGCGACAGCCTGGGCCCACAACTGAAAGCAGCGTTCGGCGGCCCGTACATCGCCAACGAACGCTTCACCAAAGACAGCGCCAACGCTTGGCTGGCTTCGGGCAAGGCAGACGCGGTGGCTTTCGGCGTACCGTTTATCGCCAACCCGGACCTGCCGGCTCGCCTGAAGGCCGATGCACCGCTAAACGAAGCGCATCCGGAAACCTTCTACGCCAAGGGCCCGGTCGGCTACATCGACTACCCGACTTTGGCGCTCTGATCCGCTAAAGCGCAAAAGCCCCGGCTTGTGAGAACCGGGGCTTTTCTGCACGTCCGTTATCGTTAACGACCTTCGCGAGCAAGCTCGCTCACAGAGCGGCGGGAAACATTCCTTCACAGCCTTGCAACAATATCGCTACAAAATACTTAGTCGACTTCCTATCAACCCTGCGCCAGCCCATATATAAAGTCATTCCACAAAATCAGGCAAAGAGACGATTGACCCACCCTGATCTTTACTGTTGACACAACTGGACGCAATTACGCATTTTGTCTTAATCGCGCAGGCTAGGGCTCAAACGCAGCATGTCCAACGCGATGTCGACCCAACGCTCTGCCTCCTGGTGCAACTGAAAGCTGTCAGGCACCAGCAGCCACTGGCCAAGGATTCCGTCGATATAGGCATGCATGCACACCGCGGCGCGTACGGTGTCGAGATTCTCCGGAAGTTGCCCGCGATGGACCGCGTTACGCAGGGCCAGGCCGATGCACAGGTTGCACTCCAGGCTGGCCGTCTGACGCTGACGGCGCAGATCACACATTTCATCGGTGAATTCGCACTTATGAAACAAAATCTCATTAATGCGCCGGGTCTTCGGGTCCAGGGCTACTTGATGGAACAGATGAATCAACAACTTGCGCATACAGCCCAGCGGGTCGACTTCATCCTCGCTCTCGCTGGCCCTGGCCATTTCATCCAGCGGCTCATGCAGGGTATCGAGCATCGCCTGCACCAGGTCGGCCTTGTTGCTAAAGTGCCAGTAGATGGCACCACGCGTCACGCCTGCCAGCGCCGCGATATCCGCCAGCGTGGTTCGCGCAACCCCGCGCTCGTAAAAAGCCTGCTCGGCGGCCTCAAGTATCTGGCTGCGCGTTTCCTGAGCTTCCTCTTTGGTACGACGAACCATGGCAGTAAAACCTCAATCAGGACACTTGGGGTGGTCGACAACGACCATCTGAATAATTATGGGACAACACCGTCATGGGTGCCGAACGTACTAGAATCTAGGCTTTCAACGGAGAGTTGTGACGAATCCGGGAAACCTGTCAAGAGTTTACAAACAACCATGAACGTAAGTATATTGCGTAGCAAGCTACTTATCCACTCAGTGCCTGTTTTTTACCCTTCCACACTTCTTGTGCGCATCCTGCGTACCTGACCCGAGGATCTTCATGCAACTTAAGCCAGCTGTTACCGCCCTGGTCACTGCCGTCGCCCTGGCATCACTGCTCAGCGGATGTAAAAAGGAAGAGGCGGCTCCACCCGCTCAAACCCCTCAGGTCGGCGTGGTCACTATTCAACCGCAAGCCTTCACCCTGACGTCCGAACTACCGGGCCGCACCACGGCTTACCGCATCGCGGAAGTTCGGCCTCAGGTCAACGGCATCATTCTCAAGCGTCTGTTCAAGGAAGGCGGCGACGTCAAGGAAGGCCAGCAGCTCTATCAGATCGATCCGTCGGTCTATGAGGCCACCCTCAAAAGCGCCCAGGCCAGCCTGTCGCAGACCAAATCGATTGCCGACCGCTACAAGCTATTGGTCAACGAGCAGGCGGTCAGCCGCCAGGAGTACGACACTGCCGTTTCCAACCGCATGCAATCGGAAGCCAGCCTGCAAACGGCCCAGATCAACGTGCGCTACACCAAGGTATTTGCCCCGATCTCCGGGCGTATCGGTCGTTCTTCGGTCACCGAAGGCGCACTGGTCAGCAACGGCCAGACCGACGCCATGGCAGTGATCCAGCAACTGGACCCGATCTACGTCGACGTCACGCAATCCTCCACCGAACTGCTGAAACTGCGTCGCGACATGGAAAGCGGTCAGTTGGAGAAAGCCGGTGACAACGCTGCCAAGGTCAAGTTGACCCTGGAAGACGGCAGCAACTACGGCCTGGAAGGCAGACTGGAGTTCTCCGAAGTCTCGGTGGACGAAAGCACCGGTTCCGTGACCCTGCGCGCCGTGTTCCCCAACCCTGACCACACCCTGCTGCCGGGCATGTTTGTCCACGCACAACTGCAGGCCGGTGTGAACAGCAAGGCCATCCTGGCACCGCAGCAAGGCGTGACCCGTGACCTGCGGGGCATCCCGACCGCGCTGGTGGTCAACCAGGACAACAAGGTTGAACAGCGTGTACTGGTCGCCAACCGCACCACCGGCGCCTATTGGCTGGTGGAAAAAGGCTTGAATGCCGGTGACCGCGTGATCACCGAAGGCTTGCAGTTCATCAAGCCGGGCATCGAGGTCAAGGTCACGGACGCCAAAAACGCCACGGCCGCCGGTACTGCTGCTCCTGCTGCCGCTGCTGGCAAAGGGGAGTAATTCATGTCGAAATTTTTTATCGACCGCCCCATTTTCGCCTGGGTAATTGCCTTGGTGATCATGTTGGTCGGCGCTCTATCGATCCTCAAGCTGCCCATCAACCAGTACCCGGCCATCGCTCCAACAGCGATCGACATCCAGGTCACCTACCCAGGCGCTTCTGCACAAACCGTGCAGGACACCGTGGTGCAGGTCATCGAGCAACAGCTCAACGGTATCGACAACCTGCGCTATATCTCCTCGGACAGTAACTCCGACGGCAGCATGACCATCACCGCGACGTTCAACCAGGGTACCAACCCGGACATCGCCCAGGTTCAGGTGCAGAACAAGCTGAACCTGGCGACCCCATTGCTGCCACAAGAAGTGCAGCAACAGGGTATCCGCGTGACCAAGGCGGTGAAGAACTTCCTGATGATGATCGGTCTGGTGTCGGAAGACGGCAGCATGACCAAGGACGACCTCTCCAACTACATCGTTTCCAACATCCAGGACCCGATTTCCCGGACCTCTGGCGTGGGTGACTTCCAGGTCTTCGGCTCCCAGTACGCCATGCGTATCTGGCTGGACCCAGCCAAGCTGAACAACTTCAAGATGACTCCAGTGGATGTCAGCAACGCCGTCCAGGCGCAGAACGTACAGGTGGCCAGCGGTCAACTGGGCGGCCTGCCTGCCCTGCCAGGCACGCAACTGAACGCCACCATCATCGGCAAGACCCGTCTGCAAAGCGCCGAGCAGTTCGAAAAGATCCTGCTGCGCGTTAACTCCGACGGCTCCCAGGTTCGCCTGGGCGATGTTGCTCGTGTTGAACTGGGCGGCCAGAACTACAGCATCAGTGCGCAGTTCAACGGCAAGCCAGCTTCCGGCATAGCGATCAAACTGGCGTCCGGCGCTAACGCCCTGGACACCGCCAAGGCCATCCGCACCACGGTTGCATCCCTGGAACCGTTCTTCCCGCCAGGCATGAAAGCCGTGATCCCGTATGACACCACCCCAGTGGTGACCGAATCGATTTCCGGGGTAGTCAGTACCCTGGTCGAAGCGATCGTCCTGGTGTTCCTGGTGATGTTCCTGTTTCTGCAAAACTTCCGCGCCACCATCATCACCACGATGACGGTGCCGGTGGTATTGCTGGGTACCTTCGGGATCCTCGCGGCCTTCGGTTTCACCATCAACACCCTGACCATGTTCGGCATGATCCTGGCCATCGGTCTATTGGTGGACGATGCGATCGTGGTGGTGGAGAACGTTGAGCGGGTAATGGCCGAGGAGCACTTGTCGCCCAAGGAGGCGACGGTCAAGTCCATGGACCAGATCCAGGGCGCCCTGGTGGGTATTGCCCTGGTGCTGTCGGCGGTACTGCTGCCCATGGCCTTCTTTGGCGGCTCCACCGGTGTGATCTACAAACAGTTCTCCATCACCATTGTTTCGGCGATGGCGCTGTCGGTACTGGTTGCCCTGATCTTCACCCCGGCCCTGTGCGCCACCATGCTCAAGCCGATCGATCCGGAAAAACACGGTGAGCCCAAGAGCGGCTTCTTTGGCTGGTTCAACCGTACCTTCGACCGTGGCGTACTGAGCTACGAGCGCGGCGTCGGCAACATGATCAAGCACAAGTTTCCATCGTTTCTGGTCTACATTCTCATCCTCGCCGGCATGATCTGGCTGTTCACCCGTATTCCGAGCGCGTTCCTGCCCGAGGAAGACCAGGGTGTGATCTTTGCCCAGGTGCAGACGCCAGTCGGTTCTTCGGCCGAGCGTACCCAGACCGTCATCGACGACATGCGTGCCTACCTGTTGCTCGACAAGGAAGGCGAACCTGGCGAAGGCAAGGCCGTGAAGTCGGTGTTCACCGTAAACGGCTTCAACTTTGCCGGTCGTGGCCAAAGCTCGGGCCTGGCGTTCGTCATGCTCAAGCCATGGGATGAGCGCGACTCATCGATGTCGGTGTTCGAAGTGGCCAAGCGTGCCCAAGGCTACTTCTCCCAAACCTTCAAGGACGCCATGGTGTTTGCCATCGTGCCACCGTCGGTACTGGAGTTGGGTAACGCCACCGGTTTCGACGTATTCCTTCAGGATCAGGGCGGCGTCGGCCACGACAAGTTGATGGCGGCACGCAACCAGTTCCTCGGCCTGGCCTCGCAAAGCAAGATTCTTGCAGGCGTACGTCCCAACGGTGTAAACGATGAGCCGCAGTATGAGCTGACCGTTGACGACGAGAAGGCCAGCGCCCAGGGCATCAGCCTGGCGAGCATCAACCAGACCCTGTCGATTGCCCTGGGTGGCAGCTACATCAACGACTTCATCGACCGTGGTCGGGTGAAGAAGGTCTATATCCAGGGTGAGGCCGCTGGCCGTATGTCCCCTGAAGACCTGAACAAATGGTACGTGCGCAGCGACTCCGGGAAGATGGTGCCGTTGTCGGCCATTGCCTCGGGCCAATGGATTTTCGGCTCACCGAAACTCTCGCGCTATAACGGTGTAGCGGCGATGGAAATCCTCGGTACACCGGCACCGGGCTACAGTACCGGTGACGCGATGGCGGAAGTCGAACGTATCGCCAAGCAACTGCCGGCGGGTGTCGGCTATGCCTGGACCGGCCTGTCTTATGAAGAACGTCTATCCGGTTCCCAGGCGCCTGCGCTGTACGCCCTGTCGTTGCTGGTGGTGTTCCTCTGTCTGGCAGCACTGTACGAAAGTTGGTCGATCCCCATCGCAGTGGTGCTGGTAGTACCGCTGGGGGTTATCGGTGCACTGATGGCAACCAGCATGCGGGGGCTGTCCAACGACGTGTTCTTCCAGGTCGGACTATTGGTGACGGTGGGCCTGGCGGCGAAAAACGCCATCTTGATTGTCGAGTTTGCCAAAGAGCTCCACGAACAAGGCAAAGGCATCGTCGAGGCGGCTATCGAAGCCTCCCGGATGCGCCTGCGACCGATCATCATGACCTCCATGGCGTTCGTCCTCGGCGTACTGCCGCTGGCGATCTCCACGGGTGCCGGTTCAGGCAGCCAACACGCCATCGGTACCGGGGTAATTGGCGGTATGATCACCGCCACTGTCCTGGCGATCTTCTGGGTGCCACTGTTCTTCGTAACCGTGTCAGCCATCGGCAGTCGGAAAAAGACTGACACTACGCAAATTTCTAAAGAGGCTGGCCAATGAGCAAGTCGCTACTTTCCCTGGCAGTTACGGCATTCGTGCTCAGTGGCTGCTCGCTGATACCTGACTACCAGCGCCCCGAAGCGCCGGTGGCCGCACAGTTCCCGCAAGGGCCGGCGTATTCGTCGGCCCAGGCGCCGAGCCAGGCCGCTGCCGAACAGGGCTGGAAGCAGTTTTTCCATGATCCTGCCCTGCAACAGCTGATCCAGACCGCGCTGGTGAACAACCGTGACCTGCGTGTCGCGGCCCTGAACATCGACGCCTATGCCGCGCAGTACCGCATCCAACGCGCCGACCTGTTCCCGGCGGTTTCGGCCAATGGCAGCGGCAGCCGCCAGCGGGTTCCAGCACGGGCCTCGCAAACTGGCGAAGCGGGCATCACCAGTTCGTATTCGGCAACCCTGGGCATCAGTTCCTACGAGCTGGACCTGTTCGGTCGAGTTCGCAGCCTGAGCGAAGAAGCGCTGCAGAAGTACTTCGCCACCGAAGAAGCCCGTCGTACAACCCAGATCAGCCTGGTGGCCAGCGTGGCCAATGCCTACCTGACCTGGCAGGCCGACAAGGAACTGCTGAAACTGACCCAGGACACCCTGGGCGCGTTCGAGGAGAGCTACAAGCTCACCTCCCGCAGCAACGAAGTCGGTGTGGCTTCGGCCCTGGACCTGAGCCAGTCGCGCACCTCGGTGGAAAATGCCCGGGTACAACTGGCGCGCTACACCCGCCAGGTGGCTCAGGACGAAAATAGCCTGACCCTGCTGCTGGGCACCGGTCTGCCGGCGAACCTCGCCAGCAAGCCATTGGCTGACGACCTGTTGAGCGAAGTACCGGCAGGTCTGCCTTCTGACCTGCTGCAACGTCGTCCCGACATCCTGCAGGCCGAGTACAACCTCAAGGCCGCCAACGCCAACATCGGTGCGGCACGGGCTGCGTTCTTCCCGAGCATCAGCCTGACCGCTAATGCCGGCACCCTGAGCCCGGATCTCGGTGGCCTGTTCAAGGGCGGCTCGGGGACCTGGTCGTTCGCACCGCAGATCAACATTCCGATCTTCAACGCCGGCAGCCTGCGCGCCAGCCTGGACTACTCGAAAATCCAGAAAGAGATCAACGTCGCGAACTACGAGAAGTCGATCCAGACCGCGTTCCAGGAAGTCTCTGATGGCCTGGCGGCACGTGAAACCTACAACCAACAGTTGCAGGCCCAGCGTGACTTCGTCACCGCCAACCAGGACTACTACCGTCTGGCCGAGCGTCGCTACCGCATTGGTGTCGACAGCAACCTGACCTTCCTCGATGCCCAGCGCCAGCTGTTCAGTGCCCAGCAATCGCTGATCACCGACCGCCTGGCGCAGCTGACCAGCGAAGTGACGTTGTATAAGGCTCTCGGTGGCGGCTGGAGTGAACAAACGGCGAAGAGTGAGCCGTTGAAAGAAGAAGCGCCGAAGTTGAAGTTGTTCTGATAGCACCTAGCTAAAACGAAGCCCACCTTTTGGTGGGCTTTTTGCTTTGCGGTATGAAGCCATTGTGGACAAGCCACCCTAAAAACCATTCCAACGACTTCCGGTCGATCACCGCCCAAAACCCGCCCCTCCCGATTGAATCCCCCCACCGCTCCCCCGCACCATTGCCGGCACCTGCAAAACCAATAACAACAGATAGGCCACCATGACTGTCCGCTCCGGCTGATATCGCTCCACCGACTTTTCCCAGCGCGTTTTTTGTCTGCGACCCCAGGTTGCGGCGATGCCTTGCTTCATCCCTAACAATTAGAGAGACCCGACTTCATGAGCACCCTCCACGCCCGCAAACTACTGTTGGCCACCGCCGTCGCCAGCCTCGCCCTCCCGGCCCTGGCCGAAGAACACGGCTTTCTGGAAGACGCCAGCGCCAACCTCAACCTGCGTAATTTCTTCTTCAACCGTAACTTCACCAACCCGACCAAGGCCCAGGGCGGTGCGCAGGAGTGGACCCAGAGTTTCATCCTCGACGCCAAGTCCGGCTTCACCCAAGGCACCGTGGGTTTGGGCGTGGACGTGCTCGGTTTGTACTCGGTGAAGCTCGATGGCGGACGCGGCACCGGGGGCACGCAACTGTTGCCACTGGATCACGATGGGCGGCCCGCCGATGACTTCGGGCGCCTGGGCGTAGCATTCAAGGCGCGCATCTCGAAGACTGAGGTGAAGCTAGGCGAATGGATGCCGGTGCTGCCGATCCTGCGCTCGGATGACGGCCGCTCACTGCCGCAAACCTTGCGCGGAGGGCAGATCACCTCCAAAGAAATCGACGGTCTGGCCCTCTACGGCGGCCAGTTCCGCGCCAATAGCCCGCGTGACGACAGCAGCATGACCGACATGTCGATGTTCGGAAAAACCGCCTTCACCTCCCACCGGTTCAACTTCCAGGGAGGCGAATATGCCTTCAATGACAAACGCACGCAGGTCGGCGTGTGGAATGCCCAACTCAAGGATATCTACAGCCAGCAGTACCTCAATCTGATCCACAGCCAACCTCTGGGCGACTGGACCCTGGGGGCCAACCTCGGATTCTTCTACGGCAAGGAAGACGGCAGCGCCCGTGCCGGCAACCTCGACAACAAGACCTGGTCCGGGATGTTCTCGGCCAAGTACGGCGGCAACACCTTCTACGTCGGCCTGCAAAAACTCACCGGCGACAGCGCCTGGATGCGGGTCAATGGCACCAGCGGCGGCACCCTGGCCAACGACAGCTTCAACGCCAGCTACGACAACGCCCAGGAAAAATCCTGGCAGGTGCGCCACGACTACAACTTCGTCGCCCTTGGCGTGCCAGGCCTGACCGTGATGAACCGCTACATCAGCGGCAGCAATGTGCACACCGCCACCGTGACCGACGGCAAGGAATGGGGACGGGAAAGCGAACTGGCCTACACGGTGCAGAGCGGCACGTTGAAAAACCTCAATGTGCGCTGGCGCAATTCCAGCATGCGCCGGGACTACAGCAACAATAAGTTTGATGAAAACCGGTTGATCGTCAGCTATCCGCTAAGTCTGCTGTAAACACGCGACAACCTTGCTGTATGGTGCGCGCCTGCCGCGGCTGATCCAAATCAGCGGCGGCCTTCATTCGAGCGCGGTCCACACCATGAAATCCCTTGCCATCGCCTCAGCCGTACTTGCCCTGGCATTGAGCCTGGGCGGCTGCATCGGCCCTCCCATTGCCCTGACGCCGCAGACTGAACACAACCTGCGTGCCCAGGCGCCGATCCGCTTTTTGCTGACCTTCGATGACGGCCCCAGCGCCTCGGGCTTCGACAACCCGAGCCGTTCGGTGATCGCGGACCTGGCCAGCAACCCGGTACAACCGGGTATCAAGGCGATCTTCTTTTTGCAGACCGAGGCGTCTCGGTCCGGTGGCAGCCCGCGAGGTCGCAAGACCATGGAGCGTGAGCACGCGGGCGGGCATATCCTGGGCTTCCACACCGCCACTGCCTGGCACACCAATCACCGCCTCCTTGACTGCGAAGAACTAGAACAGACCCTCAGCCTGGGCGCGGCAACCATTGCGTCGATCACTGGGGCGCCGCCAACCCTGGTACGTCCGCCCTTCTGGAACTACGACAGCCGCACCTTCGCGGCTTATCAGAAACAGGGTTTGCACATCCTGCTGACGGACCTGAGCGCCAATGACGGCAAGATCTGGGGTTTCAATGGCAGCCCGCAGCGGCGGGCCAACCTGCTACGGCAACTGTCGCAAGTGCGCGAGCAGATCGCCCTGGGGCAGCTGCCGACAGTGGACGGTGTGATACCGGTGGTGGTGACCTTTCACGACATCAACCGCTACACCGCACGGCATCTGCAGGAATACCTGCAGATCCTGATGGACAGCGCCCGAGTCACAGGCCTTAGGACAGCTGCCGAGCCGTTCTACACGGATCGCCCGACACTGCAACGCGCCGCCATGGCTCGCACAGTGGGTGATGTCAACGACGCGGTGCATTTTCCAGGCGTGTGGAATTGGCTGTGGAACGCTGATTCCTTCTGATTTAAGCAATGGTGGCTAGCACAAGCCAGCGTAGGAGCTGTCGAGCTTTAGCGAGGCTGCGATGGCGTCAGCACAGCCAACATTGAGGGTGCCTGACCCACCGCTATCGCAGCCTCGCTAAAGCTCGACAGCTCCTACAGTTGCCGCGACTCAACGCCCAACTCATCCCACACCGACTCCGCCAGGTGAAAGGTCGCATTGGCCGCCGGAATCCCACAGTAGATCGCGCTCTGCATCAGCACCTCTTTGATCTCGGCACGGGTCACACCATTGCTGGCTGCCGCACGCAGGTGTAGTTTCAGTTCCTCACTGCGGTTCATGCCGATCAGCATGGCGATGGTGATCAGGCTGCGGGTGTGCCGAGGCAAGCCCGGACGGGTCCAGATATCACCCCAGGCGTGGCGGGTAATCATTTCCTGGAACTCCGAGTTGAACTCGGTCAGGGCATTCAGGCTGCGGTCGACGTGGGCGTCGCCGAGCACTTCGCGACGCACTTGCAGGCCGTCGGCATAGCGTTGTTTCTCGTCCACAAAAGACTCCTCAGTGGGCTAACAGAAATTCCAGCACCCGGTCGCTGAACGCGGCGCCAGCCTGCACATTGGACAGGTGCGCAGCATAGAACTCGGCGTATTCAGCGCCCTGTACATGAGCCTGGATAAAATGCCCACCGGCCGGCGGCGTAACGGCATCTTCAGTGCCGGCAATCACCAGGGTCGGCACCTTGATCGATGACAACTGCTCCCGAAAATCAGCATCACGCACCGCAGCACAGTTGGCCGCATAACCTTGCGGGGAGGTCGCCGCCAGCATGTCGGTAATCTGCTTGGCTTGATAAGGGTTGGCTTGGGCAAAATCGGCAGTGAACCAGCGGGAAATCGACGCATCACGCAAGGCAACCATCGCTGCCGCACCGTCGCGTAGGACCATTTCAATCCGTGGGTTCCACACTGCTGGCTCGCCGATCTTCGCCGCCGTATTGCACACCACCAGCCTGCGTAGGCGCTCGCCGGCGTTGATACCCAGCCACTGGCCGATCAGGCCGCCCATGGACAGCCCGCAGAAATGCGCGCGGTCAATGTGCAGTGAATCCAGCAGCGCCAACACGTCTCGCCCCAGTTGCTCGATGCTGTAAGGCCCTTCGGTGACCAGGGACTTGCCGTGCCCACGAGTATCGAAACGCAGCACTCGAAAATACTGGGTAAAGGCCGGCATCTGCGCATCCCACATATGCAGGTCAGTGCCCAGGGAGTTGGACAGCACCAGCACCGGTGCATCGTCGGGGCCATCGAGTTGGTAGTTCAGTTCGCCATCGGCGAGTTGTACAAATCCCACAGCAGCCTCCTCAGGCAGTCAATGCAACATGTTCGGCCACCGCGCGGTCGACCCAGGTGTGTGCCTGGCCCAGGTAGTGCGCCGGGTCCAGCAGGTGATCGAGTTCAGCGGCCGATAATTCGGTGGTAACTTGCGGCTCGTCAGCCAATACGGCCCGTAGATGGCGCTGTTCGGCGACGGCGCGTTTGCAGCATTGTTCCAACAAATGGTGGGCTGTTTCGCGGCCCAGGCGCTGGGCAAGGACGATGCTCACCGCTTCGGCCAGCACCAGCCCCTGGGTCAGGTCTAGGTTACGAGACATGCGCTCGGCGTCCACTTCAAGGCCTTCGCTGACCAGCAAGGCCTGATGCAAGGCGCCGGAGACCAACCGGCAAATCTCAGGCAAGGTTTCCCATTCGGCGTGCCACAGGCCCAAGCTGCGCTCGTGCTCCTGGGGCATGGCGCTGAACATCGTCGCCACCAGGCCGGGAACGCGGGTCGAGGCGCTGATCAGCACGGCCGCACCCACCGGATTGCGTTTGTGGGGCATGGTCGAGGAGCCGCCCTTGCCCTGCGCCGACGGTTCGAATACTTCCGCCGCTTCGGTCTGCATCAGCAGGCTGATATCACGGCCCAGTTTGCCGAGGCTACCGGCGATCAAGCCGAGCACGGCGGCAAATTCCACCAGGCGATCACGCTGGGTGTGCCAGGGCTGTTCCGGCAAGGTCAGCTGCAACTCGGCGGCCAGTGCCAACGCTACAGGCATGGCCTGGTCACCCAACGCCGCAAGGGTTCCGCAGGCGCCGCCAAATTGCAGCACCAGCAAACGCGGCTTGAGTTGCGTCAGTCGTTGTCGACTGCGGGTCACCGCGCCAAGCCAGCCGGCGATTTTCATGCCTAGGGTGACGGGCGTCGCGTGTTGCAACCAGGTGCGGCCCGCTAACGGTGTGGCGGCATATCGCTGGGCCTGCACGGCGAGGGTTTCCCCCAACCGTGCCAAATCGTTTTCGATCAGCTCCACGGCGCGGCGCAGTTGCAGCACCAGGCCGGTGTCCATCACATCCTGACTGGTGGCGCCCAAGTGCACATAACGCTCGGCACCAGCGTCGTCTTGAGCAATCTGCTTGCCCAAGGCCTTGACCAGTGGAATCGCCGAGTTACCCGCCGTGGCAATCGCCTCGCCCAGCGCCACCGTGTCGTAGAGAGATGCCAGGCAGGCCTGGGCAATAGGTGCGACCGCCGCTTGAGGGATCAACCCCACCAGGGCCTCGGCCCGGGCCAGCGCAGCTTCAAAGTCGAGCATGCCCTGCAGCCGGCCCTGATCACAGAACACCTCGGCCATGCTGCCTGCTGTGAAATAAGCGTCGAACAATTGATTGCTCGGGCGCGTCGTCATAAACCATCCCTAGGTCGCGCACGCCCGCAACGGGCGCGCGCCAACCGGTTACAGATCGTGGTGCAAATACGCCGCCTGTTTGGGCAGACGCAAGCTGAACAGGAACGCCACCGCCATCATGCCGGTAACGTACCAATAGAAGGTGTTTTCCAGGCCAATGGATTTCAGGCCCAAGGCGACGTATTCCGCCGAGCCGCCGAAGATCGCATTGGCCACCGCGTAAGCCAGGCCGACACCCAAGGCGCGCACTTGTGGCGGGAACATTTCCGCTTTCACCAGGCCGCTGATAGAGGTGTAGAAACTGACGATCGCCAGGGCGAGGGTGATCAGCACAAAAGCCAGGAACGGATTGGTAACGGTTTTCAGGGTCATCAGGATCGGCACCGTGCACAGCGTACCGAGGGCGCCGAACCACAGCATGGAATTACGCCGACCAATCTTGTCCGAGAGCATGCCGAACAAGGGCTGCATGCACATATAGAGGAACAATGCGCCGGTCATGATGTAGCTGGCGGTCTTGGCGTGCATGCCAGCGGTGTTCACCAGGTACTTCTGCATGTACGTGGTGAAGGTGTAGAAAATCAGCGAGCCGCCGGCGGTGTAGCCGAGCACGGTGATAAACGCCGCCTTGTGGTCACGGAACAGCGCGGCAATGCTGCCGGCGTCCTTGTTTTCCCGCATTTCCTTGCTGCTGGTTTCTTTCAGGGAGCGGCGCAGCAACAGCGAGATCACCGCCGCGATGGCACCGATCACGAACGGAATCCGCCAGCCCCAGGCCCGCAGTTCATCTTCGGTGAGCAGTTGTTGCAGGATCACCACCACCGACACTGCCAGCAGCTGCCCGCCGATCAGGGTCACGTACTGGAACGAGGCGAAGAAACCGCGCTGGCCCTTGAGGGCGACTTCGCTCATGTAGGTCGCGGTGGTGCCGTATTCGCCGCCCACCGACAGGCCCTGAAACAATCGCGCCGCCAACAGCAAGGCCGGTGCCCAGGCGCCGATGTCCTTGTAGGTTGGCAAAAAGGCGATGACCAGGGAGCCGGCGCACATCATCAGCACCGAGATCATCATCGAGTTCTTGCGCCCGTGCTTGTCGGCCACCCGGCCGAACAGCCAGCCACCGATCGGGCGCATCAGGAAGCCGGCGGCAAATACACCGGCGGTGTTGAGCAGTTGCACAGTGGGGTCGTCCGACGGGAAAAACGCCGGGGCGAAGTAGATGGCGCAGAAGGCATAGACGTAGAAGTCGAACCATTCGACCAGGTTGCCGGAGGAAGCCCCGACAATTGCAAAAATCCGTTTGCGGCGTTCTTCTCCGGTGTAGTGACTTGTCGTTGTTGTCATGTTTTTTTCACTCGTTGGGAACGGTTTGAAGTCTAGACATACTTTGCAACAAACTCGTTCCGCAAGTAAACGTTGGGGTATGGGTTGCCTGGATGGGTCTCATCGCGGGCTTGCCTGCGATAAATTTCAAACCCACTCAATAATCGAAGAACACCGTCTCTTCGTCTGTGCCCTGCAAAATCACATTCCACTGATACACACCCGAAGCATCAGCCTTGGCAATCAAGGTGCCCCGCCGCTCTTCTGGCACACAGGCCAGCAACGGATCGTCGCCATTAGCCGTCTCACCATCAAAGTAAATCCGCGTCAGCAAGTGCTTGACCAAGCCACGGGCAAACACCAACACCACCAGATGCGGCGCCTGTGTCGTACCCTTCAAACCCGGCACGCTGCCCGGCTTGATGGTGCTGAACCGAAAACGCCCTTGCGCATCCACCGGCACCCGGCCAAACCCTTCGAAATTGGCGTCCAGGGGCTTGTCCTGTTCATCTTCAGGGTGGTCATATTTTCCGGCGGCGTTGGCTTGCCATACTTCCAGCATGGCGTCGTTGACGACATCTCCGTTGCCATCCACCACACGCCCGGTGATCGCCACGCGCTCGCCCAGGGTTTGGGCATTGGCCAGGTCTTCGCGGTTCAGCCAGGTCAGGCCGATGTGGTAATAGGGCCCAACGGTGTGGGACGTGGTCGCATTGAGGGTCATCTCATTTCTCCATCGGCGTGGCGTCGCGGCCGCGCAGGACGATGTCCCAGCGGTAACCGAGGGCATAGGAAGGAATGGTTTTTTCCAGGTCAAAGCTGGCGATCAGGCGTTCCTTGGCAGACGTATCCGGGACGCAGTTGTAGATCGGGTCGTAGGCCAGCAATGGGTCGCCGGGGAAATACATCTGGGTCACCAGCCGCGTCAGCACACTGGGGCCGAACAACGAGAAGTGAATGTGCGCTGGGCGCCAGGCGTTGTGGTGGTTGCCCCACGGGTAGGCACCAGGCTTGATGGTCTGGAACTGGTACCAGCCATCGGCGTCGGTGACGGTGCGACCGGTGCCGGTGAAGTTCGGATCCAGGGGTGCGTCGTGTACGTCGCGCGTGTGGTTGTAGCGTCCGGCGGCATTGGCCTGCCAGATTTCCACGAGGATACCTGGCACCGGCAGGCCGTTTTCATCGAGCACTCGCCCGTGAATGATGATGCGCTCGCCCTGGGGTTCGCCAGCGTGCTGGGCGGTCAGGTCGTTGTCTTTCTCGTTAACGTGCTCGGCGCCGATGGTCGGGCCAGTAATTTCCGACAGGGAGTGGGGCAGAAACACCAACGGTTTGGACGGCGAACGCAGGTTCGTCGACTGGTAGGCCGGGTGCAGGTAATCAGGCTGAGTACCCGCTTGCGGGCGCCGGTAACCGGGCTTGTCACTCATGGAGCAATCCTCTTTATTGTTATTCAACGCGTTCGATGGCCAGGGCCAGGCCTTGGCCGACGCCGACACACATGGTCGCCAGGCCTTTGTAGCCGCCGGTTTTTTCCAGGTGATGGAGCGCCGTCAGTACCAGGCGCGCACCGCTCATGCCCAGCGGATGGCCGAGGGCGATGGCGCCGCCGTTGGGGTTGACCTGAGGCGCATCGTCCGCCAGGCCCAGCTCACGCAACACCGCCAGGCCTTGGCTGGCGAAGGCCTCGTTGAGTTCAATCACATCAAAGTCGCTGACAGCCAAACCCAGGCGTTCCACCAGTTTGCGGACCGCTGGCACCGGGCCGATGCCCATCACACGAGGAGCAACACCGGCGCTGGCCATGCCCAGCACGCGGGCGCGGGCGGTCAGGCCGTGTTTTTTCACCGCTTCGGCAGAAGCCAGGATCAGCGCGGCGGCGCCATCGTTGACACCCGACGCGTTGCCGGCAGTAACCGTTTTGTCCGGGCCATTGACCGGTTTTAGTTTGGTCAAGGCTTCCAGGGTGATATCGGCCCGTGGATGCTCGTCCTGCTCGACCACGGTTTCACCTTTTTTATGGGCGACGCGTACCGGGACAATTTCTTCAGCAAAGAACCCGGCGGCTTGAGCCGCTGCGGTACGTTGCTGGCTGCGCAGGGCGAAGGCGTCCTGGTCGGCACGAGAAACCTTATAGTCGTCGGCGACATTATCGGCGGTCTGCGGCATCGCATCGACGCCGTACTGAGCCTTCATCAACGGGTTGATAAAGCGCCAGCCAATGGTGGTGTCTTCCAGTTTCATGTTGCGCGAGAAGGCCGCATCAGCCTTGCCCATCACAAACGGTGCGCGGGACATCGACTCGACGCCGCCGGCAATCGCCAGCTCCATCTCGCCACTGGCAATGGCGCGAAACGCTGTGCCGATGGCGTCCATACCCGAAGCGCACAGGCGATTGAGGGTCACGCCGGGAATGCTCTCCGGCAGGCCGGCCAGCAACAAGGCCATGCGCGCCACGTTGCGGTTGTCTTCACCGGCCTGGTTCGCACAGCCGAAAAATACTTCGTCGACGGCGTTCCAATCCACGGACGGGTTGCGTTCCATCAGCGCCTTGATCGGCACCGCCGCTAGGTCATCGGCACGCACGGTGGACAGGCCGCCGCCAAAACGGCCGATGGGGGTACGAATGGCGTCACAGATAAATACGTCGCGCATCAGGCTTCTCCTGGGGTTTGGCCATGGGCGACGGCGGTGCGGGCTTCAAGATCACGCAGGGCGGTCAGTTCGATGTCGGTGGGCTCAGCGCTGGTACTGAGCTGCTCCGCAAAGCGAATCGCCCAACCCGTGGCCGCGACCACTTGCTCGCGGGTCACGCCGGGGTGCAGCGCGGTGACCACAAACTCGTGAGTGCCCTCCTCCGGCTCCATGATGCACAGGTCGGTAATAATCCCGACCGGACCCGCGCCTGGTAGACCGAGGCGTTTACGGGAATCGCCGCCCTCGCCGTGGCCCACCGAAGTGATGAAGTCCAGTTTGTCGACAAACGAACGCGCCGACTGCTTGAGGATGATCAGCACGCTCTTGGCGGAACCGGCAATCTCCGGCGCGCCGCCGGCACCCGGAAGGCGAACCTTGGGCTGGTGATAATCACCAACCACAGTGGTGTTGATGTTGCCGAAACGATCGACTTGGGCCGCACCGAGAAAGCCGACGTCGATGCGCCCGCCCTGCAGCCAGTAGCGAAAAATCTCACCAGTAGGCACGACGGTGTCGGCAGTTTCCGCCAGTTCACCGTCACCGATGGACAGTGGCAGCACCGACGGCTTGGCGCCAATCGGGCCAGATTCGTAGATCAGCACCACATCTGGCGAAGAGGTCAGGCGCGCCAGGTTGGCAGCCTTGGAGGGCAGGCCGATGCCGACGAAGCACACCGAACCGTTCTTCAGGCGGCGCGCGGCGGCAACGGTCATCATTTCGTTGGTCGAGTAAGCCATCACTTGGCCTCCTGCACGGTGGCCAGCTTGGCCTGGAATTCGCTGAAATCGGCAGTGCCGTGGATGTATTCGTCAATCCAGGCGGTAAAGGTCCCACGGTCCCGGGCGATTGGGTCCCAGGCTTGATAGAAACGGTTGTCGCGTTCGGTGTAACCGAGGGCGTAGGACGGATGCGCGCCGCCGGGCACGTGACAAACGGCAGTCAGGGCCCAGGTTGGCAGCACACAGGCGTTCATCGGCGCATTGAGGTCATCGACGATTTCTTCTACGGTGACAATGCAACGCTTGGCCGCCAGGGCCGCTTCTTTCTGCACCCCGAGAATGCCCCACAACAGCACGTTGCCCTTGCGATCAGCCTTTTGTGCGTGGATCACGGTGATGTCCGGGCGCACCGCCGGCACCGCCGCCAGCACTTCACCAGTAAACGGGCAGGTCACGGTCTTGATCAGCGGGTTGACCTTGGGCAGGTCAGAGCCTGCGTAGGCTCGCAGTACTGCGAACGGCAGGCCAGATGCTCCGGCGACGTAGGCATTGGCCAGGTCGGCGTGACTGTGTTCTTCGATCTCCAACGGCTGCGGCCACTGTTTTTCCACCGCGTCCCGCAGGCGATGCAGGGAACCCACGCCGGGATTGCCGCCCCAGGAGAAAATCAGCCTGCGCGCACAGCCGGCACCAATCAGTTGGTCGTAGATCAAGTCGGGCGTCATTCGCACCAGCGTCAGGTCTTTCTTGCCCTGACGAATGATTTCATGGCCTGCCGCTGTAGGGATCAGGTGGGTAAAGCCTTCGAGCGCGACAGTATCGCCGTCGTTGACGAACTGCTTCACCGCATCGTGCAGGGTGAGGATTTCAGCCATGGGGTTGGGCTCCCGGTGTTGATCGAAAAAGGCGCCGAGGGCGGCGCCGAAGTGCTTGAAGGTTAAGCCGGGGAAATGTGCCAAACAATCCGATAATCGACTGAGTGTTCGATTATCGAACAGATTGTTGTCTAGCTATCGGTTGCGTTCAGGTCGCATCCGCATGGCTGACCATGCCCTTGATCACCACCGCACTCGCGGCCAGCGCAGCCGGAATCACCAGTGCTGTCAGCACTTGTTCGAAGTTCCAGCCCAGGCCAAGCAATGTCGCGCCCATCCATGCACCGAGAATCGCGCCGAAGCGACCAATGCCCAGCATCCACGACACACCGGTGGCGCGCCCTTGGGTCGGGTAGAAGCGGGCGGCCAGGGATGGCATGGCAGACTGGGCACCGTTGACACACATCCCGGCGATCAACACCAGCGTCGCCAACACTGTGATATTGCCCAGGCTCTGCCCGACTGCGTAGGCAAATACCCCGGCCAACAGGTAGAAGATACCGATGACCTTGTGGGGATTGAACCGATCCATCGCCCAACCCACGCCCACAGCGCTGAGCACACCACCAAACTGGAACAAGGCACCGATAAACGCGGCCTGCTCCATGCTGGCGCCGCTGTCACGCATCAGAGTGGGCAACCAGCTGGTCAGCAGGTACACAATCACCAGGCCCATGAAGTACGTGAGCCACAGCAGCAAGGTGCCAGTGCTGTAAGTGCCTGAGAAAATCACTGCAAACACGTTGCGTGCCTTGACGGTTTTCTGCTCGGGGACGCTGAAGCTTGAGGCCTGGGCGACAATGGTCGGTTCGATGGGCGCCAGGGTCTTGCGCACCTTGTCGGTGCCACGATTGCGCACCACCAGATAACGCGCCGACTCCGGCAGCCACACCAGCAACACCACCACCAGAATCAACGGCAAGATGCCACCGATCAGCAACAGACTGTGCCAGCCGAACGCAGGGATCAGCTTGGCCGAGATAAACCCGCCACCGGCCATCCCCAGGTTGAAACCGCAGAACATGCTGGTCACCAGCAGCGACTTGTGGCGCTCCGGGGTGTATTCGGACAGCAAGGTCGTGGCATTCGGCATGCCGGCGCCCAGGCCAAGGCCGGTAAGGAATCGCAGCACCAGCAATTGATCGACGTTGGAGCTATAGGCCGACGCCAGGCTAAAGGCGCCAAACACCAACACTGCGCCGACCAGCACCACTTTGCGGCCAAAGCGGTCGGCCAAGGGTCCCGAACCCAGGGCGCCAAACACCATGCCGATCAACGCGGCACTCATCACCGGGCCGAGGCTGGCGCGGTCGATGCCCCAATCCTGGGACAACGCGGGGGCGATAAAACCCATGGCCGCGGTGTCGAGGCCGTCGAGAAACACAATCAGGAAACAAAGGATCACTACACGCCACTGATAGCGCGACAGCGGCTGGGAATTGATGAAGGACTGCACATCCAGGCAAGTCCCAACAGAAGACGAAGGCTGATTCATTATTTTTATTCCACACCTATGGGCGGGGGAACGAGGATTATCTCGTCATTATTATTGGGCGGCACAGGGACTTGGACGGCAGGCACCGTTGCGGTCAATTGCGCTGCCGCGACATTAATGAGCCAGGGGAAACACCGTCAATTCATCAAACCGGGACCTGTGCGGTCACCGAACAGCTTAAGCAAACAGCTGGGCACTCAACTCCTGGCTAGCGCTAAGCATGCTGGGCAGAAAACGTTGCTCCAGCTCACTGCGGCTGACCCGTGCGGCATGGGTGCTGACGTTGAGTGCAGCCAGCACCTGGCCTGAGGCGTCATACACCGGCACGGCGATGGAGCGCAGGCCCTGTTCCAGCTCCTGGTCGACGATGCACCAGCCCTGTTGCCGCACTTGTTGCAGGCATTCGAGCAACGCTTGGGGCGTGGCCAGGGTGCGACTGGTCTTGATTTGCAGGTCGGCATGATCCAGATAGTCCTGCAACGAGGCATCGTCGAGGGCCGCCAGCAGTATCCGGCCCATGGACGTGCAATAGGCCGGCAGACGCCCACCCACCGAAAGGTCCACGGAGATCAGGCGCTGGGTGGTGGCCGAACGGGCGATATAAAGGATGTCATCACCTTCCAGGGTGGCCATGTTGCAGGCTTCGTGGAGTTGCTCGCTCATACGGTCCAGGTACGGCTGGGCAGAAACCGCCAAGGGTGTGGACGACAAATAGGCATGGCCCAGGGTCAGGACCTTGGGCAGCAGTGAATAGGTACGCCCGTCGGTGGTGGCGTAGCCGAGCTTGATCAGGGTATGCAGGCAACGGCGCACGGCGGCGCGGGGAATTTCCGTGCGATGGCTAATCTGCGCGATGGTCAGGTGGCGCTTGCGCTCCTGGAATGCCTGCACCACCGCCAAGCCGCGAGCCAGGGAGGTCATGAAATCCGGATCACCGGTAAACGCCTGGATACGCTTGGCCGGTGACGCAACGATCGGCGGCGCCACTGATGCGAAGGAGTTGCGCAATTGATCGTTCATTTCTGGGCCCTTATCTTATTTTCAACCGCTATTACAAGCCGTCTGGCAACGGATACACAAGGCGAGGCCGGCAACATTGGGCGATTATCGGACAGGCATGCGATTATCGCAATTTCCCGGCCTGTTTGTGATGCTCCCTGTCCACCCGTTTGAATGAAGGGCACTGCATCGACTCATGGAATCCGCTATACGCCGAACAACATTTTGATCTCAACTCGCACTTGTAGAATATTTAGCAAGTGTGACGCCAAAAGTTCGGCACTACTCTCGAAAAAAAACCTACAGGCCAAGTTGACGATTTTTAACTTGTTGGCGATAGTGTTATTCAAATGCATCGCTATAATGAGCTATGTGAGGAGGTCGGCCAGCGTCAAGAACGATTTCAGATCTCACCGAGCCTCCCCTATGCTTTGCCTGTGCCTTGTCGCAAGTACCTGTCATCCATTTCAAATGCCTGCCAATTGCTTGTGACTTGAAAGAAAACTATTGCTACGGCAGCTGTTCTTCTCCGGTGCCGTGGCCGCATGCAATAAAGAAGTGGTTTATTGTGTATACCTTCAAAAACCGAGCAGTTTTATCGGTACCACTTGAAGGTAATGCGATGAACGTCTTCCACGCATCGCGCTTCACCGGAATTAAACTCAACTCAATTAGGTAACAATGTGACGAAAGACGAACTGCGCGCGGAACTTGAGCGCCAGGAGCAACGTTACAAGGATGTTTACGGCGGGGAAGTCACCACCTACGCCGCCCAGCCAGAACCTGAGCGCAAACCATGGCGCAAACGAGCAAGTCTGCTCGATCAGGCTTTTGCCCAGGAAATTCAAAAGATTGAAAAGGACCTCAAAGCCGAAGAGCCTTAAGCCGCTCGGGTTGAGTCGCCAAGGGTTGCCTGTGCCCTGCCAACGCACTGTTGGCAGGAGGCTCCCCGGTCCATGCCAGTGTATTTGACACCAATCACATACCTGCGCAAAGCCATCCTGGCGCCCCTTCTGCCTGCCTTACCGAAATTTCATACGATTGTTTCAGCCCCCCCGCCATCGTTGTCGCACCCCACCTCATCAGCCCTACGCTTTATAAATCAGTGACTTGCCATATCCCCGGAATGACTGGGATGCGCGCCCTTCCCACAAACTTTTTCGTTGAAGAATGTTACCGATGAGCAGCTAGTGCATCGATTACCAAGGTTTTCTGGCATAATCGCGCCCCCTTACGACCGGGTCAGAAAACCTTCATGATCGATTTATTCAGCGGACTGGATGCTTGGGTTCTTGTGAGCCTATTGCTCGCCCTGGCCTTTGTCCTCGCCTTCGAGTTCATCAATGGCTTTCATGACACCGCTAACGCGGTTGCCACAGTCATCTATACCAAAGCCATGCCGCCGCACCTGGCTGTGTTCTTTTCCGGGTTGTTCAACTTCCTCGGCGTGTTGCTCGGCGGGGTAGGCGTCGCCTATGCCATCGTGCACTTGCTGCCGGTGGAACTGCTGATCAATGTGAACACCGGCCATGGCCTGGCCATGGTGTTCTCCTTGTTGGCAGCGGCGATCACCTGGAACCTGGGTACCTGGTATTTCGGGATCCCTGCGTCCAGCTCCCACACTCTGATCGGTTCGATCCTCGGTGTCGGCCTGGCCAACGCCCTGATCAACGACATCCCACTGGCTGACGGGGTCAACTGGCAGAAGGCGATCGATATCGGCGCATCGCTGGTGGCCTCGCCCATAGCCGGCTTCCTGGTCGCAGCCCTTGTACTGATCATCCTGAAATGGTGGCGCCCGCTGTCCAAGATGCACAAGACGCCAGACCAGCGCCGCAAGATCGACGACAAGAAGCACCCGCCTTTCTGGAACCGCCTGGTGCTGGTAATTTCCGCCATGGCCGTGAGTTTCGTGCACGGCTCCAATGACGGTCAGAAGGGTATCGGCCTGATCATGCTGGTGCTGATTGGTATCGTGCCCGCGCAGTTCGTACTCGACCTGGGCAGCACCACCTACCAGATCGAGCGTACCCGCGACGCCACCCTGCACCTCAATCAGTTCTACCAGCGTAACCAGGAAACCCTCGGTGACTTCCTCGCCCTGGGCAAGAGCGTCAAAGACGACCTGCCTGGCAAGTTCCGTTGCAACCCACAGCAGACCGAACCAACCATCACCGCCCTTCTCGGCACATTGAAGGGTGTCTCTGACTACCATTCGCTGACCGCAGAGCACCGCATTGAGGTGCGTCGCTACCTGCTGTGCCTGGACGACACGGCGAAGAAAGTCGGCAAGCTGCCTGGCCTCAATCCCCGCGAGAAGTCCGATCTGGACAAACTGCGCAAAGACCTGACAGCCACCACCGAATACGCACCGTTCTGGGTGATCCTGGCAGTAGCCCTGGCCCTGGGCCTGGGCACCATGGTCGGCTGGAAACGTGTGGTGCTGACCATCGGTGAGAAGATCGGCAAGCAGGGCATGACCTATGCCCAAGGCATGTCGGCACAGATCACCACCGCGAGCATGATTGGCCTGGCCAACATCTTCAGCCTGCCGGTGTCCACCACTCACGTCCTGTCCTCGGGCGTAGCGGGCACCATGGTTGCCAACAAGAGCGGCCTGCAAAGCGGGACAGTGAAAACCATCCTGATGGCGTGGATACTGACCCTGCCTGCAACGGTGGGCTTGTCGGCCGGCCTGTTCTGGCTGGCGTCCAAGGCCCTCGGCAGCTGATAGTCGGCCGGTAATAAAAAAGGTGCGATCCGCAAGGTTCGCACCTTTTTTATGCCCGTGATCGACGCGACGCGGGGCCTGGGAATGATTATTTCAGGCGAAAAAAAAGGGCGACCGAAGTCGCCCAAAATGCCTTGCGTGCTCATGTAATCCAGAAAAACCTATGGTCTTTTACGCTTATTGGCGTCTTTCCAGATAAAAAATCCAAATCCTACGAAGAACAACACCATGAGGCCGACAGTCAGCACTCCGGCAAACACCACATTATCGAAAAACATGACTGGCCTCCTGCTCTTGCCCTGTTGCGATAGGGCTAAGTTAACCAAGAAGACGGGGGGATAAATTGACGAGGATCAATGTCGCCCGCAACGGGGCGTAAAGAAGGGAAATAACTGACCTACATCAATAGATGTAGGGCGCTTCAACGCTTTTTCGGTTTGTTTTTCTGCTTTTTCTTTGGTTTTGCCTTGCCCAGGAGCATCGGCATGGCCTGCTCGAAGGCCTGGCGCACTTCATTCAGGCGCTTGTCATTGAGGTCGTGGACACGTTTGGCCCGTTCGGCATTCAGGTCGATCAGCTTGTCGTCATCACTCATGGCTTGGCTTACGTGGTGGCTGGAAGGGTTCAATAATGCGTCCTGGCCCGCCTTGCGGCAAATACCGGCAAACAAAATATGTGTAGCTACGCGTTTAAACCTCGACATCCACCCACAACCCTTGCCGAGGCGCATCGTCGATCAGCGGCGCCACGGGCACGGTGTTATCGGCATTGAGTTCATCGCCAGGAATGGCCAAGTGCTGTTCGGGATTATCATCGGCCTCACGCCGGCGCTTTTGCTGTTCCTGCTGACGCCGCTGCTCTTCGCGCAGCAGCAGGGTCGACTGCTCCGCATCGCGTTTTTTCAGGTCGATAGTACTTTCGTTAGAGCCCGGCTGCACGGGTACTACCGGCGGAATATCGGGCTTTGGACGCACCGGATCGAGTTGCGATGTAACCGGCACAACACTCAAGGGCAAGATGGGTGGCAGCATAATTTTTGGTCTCCTGTCAGCAGACTGTCGGCTGCCGGGACGACGACTTGAATCTGGAGTCACCAGTGTGTGAACCAATCGTCATCTATCTGATAAACGCACCGCCCTTTTTCTTGCCGCTTGTAGCTTAAAGCGTGAAGCTGCTCCTATTCCTTTTGGTCTGGGAGCCTTGTTCCGTTAGAATAGTCGGCTTTTTCACGGTGGGAGTCAGGCAGCATGGCGCAGCAGTATCAACCGGGGCAACGCTGGATTAGTGACAGCGAAGCAGAGCTAGGGTTAGGCACCGTTCTGGCACAGGACGGTCGCTTGTTGACCGTGCTCTATCCGGCCACTGGCGAGACTCGCCAGTATGCGCTACGGAGTGCGCCCCTCACTCGCGTGAGGTTTTCGCCGGGTGACACCATCACCCATTTCGAAGACTGGAAAATGACCGTGCGCGAAGTCGACGACGTCGACGGCCTGCTGGTCTATCACGGCCTCAATGGGCAGAACGAAGTCGTTACCCTGCCAGAAACCCAACTGTCGAACTTTATCCAGTTTCGCCTGGCCAGCGACCGTCTGTTCGCCGGGCAGATCGACCCACTGGCCTGGTTCTCTCTGCGCTACAACACCCTGGAGCACACCAGTCGCCAGTTGCAATCCTCGCTCTGGGGCCTGGGCGGCGTGCGTGCGCAGCCGATTGCGCACCAACTGCACATTGCCCGCGAAGTGGCCGACCGTATCGCGCCGCGGGTTTTGCTGGCAGACGAAGTAGGTCTGGGCAAGACCATCGAAGCCGGCCTGGTGATCCATCGCCAGTTGCTGTCCGGTCGTGCCAATCGCGTGCTGATCCTGGTGCCGGAAAACCTGCAGCACCAGTGGCTGGTAGAAATGCGCCGCCGCTTCAACCTGCAAGTGGCGCTGTTCGACGAAGAACGCTTTATCGAAAGCGATGCCGCCAACCCGTTCGAAGACACCCAGCTCGCGCTGGTAGCCTTGGAATGGCTGGTAGATGACGAGAAAGCCCAGGACGCACTGTTCGCCGCCGGCTGGGACTTGCTGGTAGTCGACGAAGCCCACCACCTGGTCTGGCACGAAGAAAATGCCAGCCCTGAATACGTGCTGGTCGAACAACTCGCCGAAGTCATTCCTGGCGTACTGCTGCTCACCGCCACCCCGGAACAACTGGGTCAGGACAGTCACTTCGCCCGTCTGCGCCTGCTGGACCCAAACCGTTTCCACGACCTGCACGCTTTTCGCGCAGAGAGCGAAAATTATCGCCCTGTAGCCGAAGCCGTCCAGGAGCTGCTGGACAAGGGCCGTCTCTCGCCAACCGCGCACAAGACCATCCAGAACTTCCTCGGCAACGAAGGCGAAGCCCTGCTGACCGCCGTCAACGATGGCGATACCGAAGCCAGTGCCCGCCTGGTCCGCGAACTGCTGGACCGCCACGGCACCGGCCGCGTGCTGTTTCGCAACACTCGCGCTGCCGTGCAGGGTTTCCCGGAGCGCAAGCTGCATGCCTACCCGCTGCCATGCCCGGACGAATACCTCGAGCTGCCATTGAGCGAACATGCCGAGCTGTACCCGGAAGTCAGCTTCCAGGCCCTGCCGGACGTAGAGGAAGAACAACGCTGGTGGCGCTTCGACCCTCGGGTCGAGTGGCTGATCGACCAGTTGAAAATGCTCAAGCGCACCAAGGTCCTGGTGATCTGCGCCCACGCCGAAACCGCCATGGACCTGGAAGACGCCCTGCGCGTGCGCTCCGGCATCCCGGCCACGGTGTTCCACGAGGGCATGAACATCCTCGAGCGGGATCGTGCTGCTGCCTACTTTGCTGATGAAGAGTTCGGTGCCCAGGTGCTGATCTGTTCGGAAATCGGCAGTGAGGGCCGCAACTTCCAGTTCTCCCACCACCTGGTGCTCTTCGACCTGCCGTCCCACCCCGACCTGCTGGAACAGCGGATCGGCCGTCTGGACCGGATCGGCCAGAAGCATGTAATCGAGCTGCATGTCCCGTACCTGGAAACCAGCCCCCAACAGCGGCTGTTCCAGTGGTATCACGAAGCGCTAAACGCCTTCCTCAACACCTGCCCGACCGGCAACGCCTTGCAGCATCAGTTTGGCCCGCGCCTGCTGCCGCTGCTGGAAAACGCCGATGACGACGAGTGGCAAGGGCTGATCGACGAAGCCCGCACCGAGCGCGTGCGCCTGGAAGCTGAGCTGCACACCGGTCGCGACCGTTTGCTGGAGCTGAACTCCGGTGGCGCCGGCGAAGGTGATGCGCTGGTGGAAGACATCCTGGAACAGGACGACCAGTTCGCCCTGCCGATCTACATGGAAACCCTGTTCGACGCTTTCGGTATCGACAGCGAAGACCATTCGGAAAACGCGCTGATCCTCAAGCCCAGCGAAAAAATGCTCGACGCCAGCTTCCCCCTGGGCGACGACGAAGGCGTGACCATCACCTACGACCGCAACCAGGCGCTGTCGCGCGAAGACATGCAGTTCATCACCTGGGAACACCCGATGGTCCAGGGCGGCATGGACTTGGTACTGTCCGGTTCCATGGGCAATACCGCCGTGGCGATGATCAAGAACAAGGCCCTCAAGCCGGGCACCGTGCTGCTGGAACTGCTCTACGTCAGCGAAGTGGTTGCCCCGCGTTCGCTGCAACTGGGCCGCTACCTGCCACCGGCGGCGCTGCGCTGCCTGCTGGATGCCAACGGCAATGACCTGTCAGGCCGGGTGTCATTCGAGACCTTAAACGATCAGCTGGAAAGCGTGCCACGGGCCAGCGCCAACAAGTTCGTACAGGCCCAGCGCGATCAACTGACGCCACGGATCAATGCCGGTGAAGAGAAGATCGCCCCGCGTCACGCCGAGCGCGTAGCCGAGGCCCAGCGCCGTCTGGCCGCCGACACCGACGAAGAGCTGGCACGCCTGAGCGCCCTGCAAGCGGTCAACCCGACCGTACGCGACAGCGAACTGATTGCCCTGCGTCAGCAACGTGAGCAAGGCCTGGCCATGCTCGACAAGGCGGCGCTGCGACTGGAAGCGATTCGGGTGTTGGTAGCGGGTTGATTACCACCCTGCCCTGCTGAACAAAAAGGCCCGCGCAATGCGGGCCTTCTTTTAATCTGAGCTCATCAAGCCGTGACCGCCGGGCTCGCAACCTCCACCACTCCCAACCCATCCCTCATTCGCTGGGCATCCTTCACAAAACACCGCGATGCCTGAAAAAGAAACACCATAGTCAAAAATAGCGCGACCGGAATCAGGTACATGGCGTCGTGCAGGCCCACAGCTTTAAAGGCTTCGCTCATTTGCTCAGCACCCGCCGCGTACATCGCCGTATGGGCAAAGTGATCGGACAGACCACCCACCACCACCGGCCCCATGCCACCACCCAACAAATACAACCCGGCAAAAAACAGCGCCATGGCCGTGGCCCGCAGGCGCGGTTCCACCACGTCCTGAATCGCGGTGTAGACGCATGTGTAGAAGTTATAGGCAAACAGCCAGCCAACGCTGAACACAGCAACGAACACGCCAATCTCGATACGCCCCGCGTGCAGAGCCCACGCCGTACACACCGTCGAAATAATCAGGCTGAAGGCGGCGAACAACAGCCGCCCATTGGGGATACGTTGGTGAATCTTGTCGGCCACCCAACCACCCAGTGTCAGACCAAACAACCCGGTCACGCCGACAATCACCCCAGTGGCGACAGCCGCTTCCTGCAATGGCATCAGAAAGTAGCGCTGCAACATCGGCACCAGGAACGAGTTGCACGCGTAGGTGGCGAAGTTGAAGCACAGCCCGGCCAGTACCAGCCAGAGAAAGGTCGGTATCGCCAGCACCCGACGGATCGGCCGATCGACCTTTTCCTGGGAGACTTGCACGGCTTCCGCAGCGCCTCGCTTGGGTTCCTTGATGTAGAACATGAACACCGCGAGGATCAGCCCCGGCACGGCGGCAATAAAGAACGGCGCGCGCCAGCTGTCGAAAGCCTTGACCATCGCGCCGATGGTAAAGAACGCCAGCAACAGGCCCAACGGCAGGCCCAGCATGAAAATGCCCATGGCCCTCGCCCGGCGGTGCGGCGGAAACAAGTCGCCAATCAGCGAGTTGGCAGCCGGAGCGTAGCTGGCTTCACCAATGCCGATACCCATGCGCACCAGCAGGAAGGTCCAGAAACTGCCAACCATGCCATTGACCGCCGTTAGCCCGCTCCAGGCCGCCAGGCCCCAGCCCATCAGCTTGCTGCGCGAACCGGTGTCGGCCATGCGTCCCAGCGGCAGGCCCGCAATGGCGTAGACGATGGTGAACGCAGTACCGATGATGCCGAGTTGGAAGTCACTGAGGTGCCATTCCATGCGAATCGGTTCGATGATAATCGCCGGGATGGTGCGATCGAAGAAATTGAACAGGTTCGCCAGGAACAGCAGGAACAGAATGCGCCAGGCATTCGCCGCTTGGGTCGAGTTCTGCATGGGTCCGTCTCTTTATTGTTATATGAGCTGCGATGCCAGACGCATCCTGAGCCCGGAACCTGCAATCTAGTCAGCCTCGCCGGGATTGTCTGTAATGATTCGTAAGTCTGATATCACTCCATGGGGCTACCGTCCCGAGCGCCTCACGTCATCCCATTCATTTGGTTCTAGTTGCTTATAAACTCATCGCAAAAAGATCAGTATCATTTTGCCATTACGCCTTGCAACCCTCCCACTCTCTCTATACTCAAGTTCATTGTCAGGCAACGACTCTGTGACGGGACATGCTATGGAATGGCTTGGTTTGCATTTTTTTACCGACCTTCCAGAGAACGGGCGTTTATTACTCAATTGCAGTCATAACCCCTTTCTGGTGCTACTGGCTTACCTGGTCGCCTGCGCGGCGAGCTTCGGCACCCTGGACATGGCCGAACGCGTCGGCCACGTCGACAATCCCCTGTCCCAGCGACGCTGGCGTTGGGTTGGTGCCAGCTGCCTGGCGGGGGGAATCTGGTCGACCCACTTCATCAGCATGCTGGCCTTCCAGGCACCGATCACCATTCATTACGAATTGATCATGACCTTTGCCTCGTTGCTGATCGCAATGATCGCCTCGTTGTTCGCCATGCAAACCCTCAGTCATGCGCAACTGCATTTTCGCCAGTACCTGCGGGCGTCCGTGTGGATGGGGCTGGGCATTGCCTTGATGCATTACGTCGGCATATCGGCGATGCGCTCTGACGCACAGGTGTACTTTCAGTCTGGACTGTTTGTGTTATCAGTGATGGTCGCCATCAGCACCAGCCTCGCAGCATTGTTGTTGTCCCATTACCTGCGTAACAGCAGCGGGAGGTTTCACCAACTGCTTAAATATGGCGCCAGCCTGGTGCTCGGGGTGGGCATTATCAGCATGCATTTCACGGCCATGGCCGCCATGCAGTTGCTGGTACCCACGGGCGTTACACCGTCGCTGCCCATCGACAATAACCCGATGCAGTTGGGCCTGTCGGTCGCCGTCATCACACTGCTGGTGGTGGGCAGCAGCATCAGCGCCGCTCTGGCGGACAAGAAACTGGAACAGAAGGAACGCGACCTGCGCCGAGTCAATGCATTGCTCAGCGAACTGGACCAGGCACGGGTGTCCCTGCAGAAAGTAGCCCATTACGACGCCTTGACCAGCCTGCTCAACCGCCGTGGTTTCAACCAGATTTTCGCAGAGAAACTGGCGGAAAAAACCATGGACGAAGGCATGTTGGCGGTGATTTTCCTGGATATAGATCACTTCAAGCGCATCAACGACAGCCTCGGCCATGACGCCGGCGATCAATTGCTTACCGTGCTGGCCAGCCATATCAAAAGCTCGGTGCGCAGCCACAACGATGTGGTCGCCCGTTTCGGCGGTGACGAATTCTGCATCCTCATCAGCATTCACCATCGCGACGAAGCACGGCATATGGCCCAGCGCATCATGCAGAAAATGAAAGAGCCCATCGAGCTGGCCGGGCGGCGCATGGTCATGACCACCAGTATTGGCATCAGCATCTTCCCCGACGACGGCGCAACCAGCGAGGAGCTGCTGAAAACCGCCGACCTGGCGCTTTACCAATCCAAGGACGCAGGCCGTAACAGCCTGAACTTCTTCAGTTCCAACCTGAAAACCCGGGCCTTTCTTGAACTGCAACTGGAAGAAGAGTTGCGCAACGCCCTGCGTAACAGCAACGAACTGGCGCTGTATTACCAGCCCATTCTTGACCTGAAAAAAGGCCAGGTCACTCGGCTCGAAGCCCTGGTGCGCTGGCAACATCCGCAACATGGCCTGCTGCCTCCCGAGCGGTTTATCAGCATTGCCGAAAACAACGGGCTGATTGCCGAACTGGACAACTGGGTGTTGCGCCAGGCCTGTGCCGACTTGAGCTTGCTGTCTGAAAAGGGCTACCCCTACTTGACGATGGCGGTGAACTGTTCAGCACTGAACGTGGCCCGTGAAGAGCTGGCGGATGAAATCGAAAGTGCCCTGCGCAGCAGCGGCATTGCCGCCAATCGCCTTGAGCTGGAAGTGACCGAGAATGCGCTGATGGGCAACATCAGCAGCACCCTGGTGCTCCTGCGGCAAATCCGCGCGCTGGGGGTCTCGCTGTCCATCGACGACTTCGGCACCGGCTATTCATCCCTCGCCTACCTGAAACGCTTGCCCCTCAATACCTTGAAAATCGATCGTTCGTTTATTCAGGACATCCCAAAATCCAATGCGGACGTGGAAATCGTCCAGGCGATCATAGGCATGGCCCACACTCTGCATCTGCAAGTGATCACCGAAGGGGTCGAAACCCTGCAACAGTTGGAAGTATTGACCCAGCACGGCTGTGATTTCGTTCAGGGCTACCTGCTCAGCGCGGCAGTGCCGGCCAGTGAAATAGCCGCAGTGATCGCCGGTCTTGATCAACGCAACCTGCTCAACTCACTGAGTCTGATGGGCGGAAAAGAAGCCTCGGTACCGAAGGCTCCTGCTTCGGGATGTGCAGGGCCGCCCTCGGTTGTGAGGCCGATCCGCTGATATCCGCCATTTGGCAAATCGCCATCATTTGATTAAAGAAGTCCGACCAACGGCCGATCCATGAGAGTCCGGCGCGAGTTCCCCCTAGAGAATCTAAGGTTAAACCCTATCGCTCCGGCCCGTGACGCGCGGTAAAGTCGCGAACTCTCACTCAGTGATGGCTCTTTGATATTTGTCAGCCATCCGTCCAGGCATAATGGCGCACAATGACTTCTAAAAATAATCCTGCCACCGCGGTATCCGACGTGTCGCTGACAGCTCCTGCGGAAAAAACCTCAGGTCCAAAGTCATTGAGCAGTTCACGTGCGCTGGCCACTCAGCAATACCTGTATTTCACCGAAACCAACACCGACCGTATCCTCGACAACCTCGATGGACTGCGGGACATGGTGTTCCCGCGCCCTCCCCATCTGGAAGGTGACAGTGAGCTGCGCGGTGAGCAGGAGTTTCCTTCGGTCTGCCTGATCGGCCTGGGTCGTTGCGGTTCGAACATTGCACTGGACGTCGCGGAACTGGTGTACAACGCCCGCAAGTTTTACTTGAACGAGTTCAGCACTGAAGACAAGTCAGTGAATAAGGGCTATAGCCCGGCCCAGTGGCTTCGCAACAACTTGCGCCTGGGTTCCGGCAAAGCCAGTAAACCGGTATTCCTGGTAGAGCCGTTGGTGATGCTCGGCGACCTGGACAAAGATATCGCCGGGCGTATTCGCTTCTCACGCAAGGGTGAGAAAAGCGGCTTTTTGCGCGACTACAGTAAGATGAAAATCATGGACCTTTCGGAAGTCCATGCCGGTGGCGCCGGCAACGCGCCGATCCTCGGCCAGTACCTGGCCAAGATCATCCTCAATAAGGATACCCAGCGTTTTTCCAGCCCCGACTGGAAAATGATCCACTCGTACCTGATCGACTCCTGCGGCATCAAGGCCAACCAGTCGCGCCTGTACTTTTCGATCTTCAGCGCCGGCGGCGGTACCGGTTCGGGCATGGCCTCGGAATTCGGCCTGGCCCAGCAACACTCGTACATGAACAAGACGTTCGACACCAAGCCTGCCGACGAGCATGACAGCAAGAGCGGCCACGCTTTCGTCTTCGAACCGATCTTCACCAGCGGCATTTGCGTACTGCCGAACATCTCCGATCACCGCAGTGAGATGTCCGAGGCACTGCACATCAACGCCGGTCGGCTGCTGTGTAAATACCTGTCTGAAGAATGGGACTTTTCCTACAACTTCGACAACGAAGACAGCAGCGAAGCCAGCGTCAAGGGGCGCATTCGGCCGTGGAACGCGATGATGCTGATCTCCAACGACATCATGCGTTACGCCGAAGAAAGCGACGATGGCAACATCCAGAACATTGATGTCAATGCCATGGAAAAACACGCCAACCAGTACATATCACAGCAGATTTTCAATATCCTGACCGCCCAGGCGGTGACCACCGACTACGACCAGAACTACTTCCGTCGGGCCGGTATCGACATCGGCGAAACCATTCGCCTGGATGCCAACGACCTGTTTATGAGCCTGGCCGGCCCCGTGGCCATTGCGTACGCCGAATCAGTGGTACCGGAAACCCCGACGCCTTCGAGCGACAAGTTCAAGGTGTTCGAAAAAGAGCCTCAGCGCCTGAACATCGACGACCTGTTCTTCCGCTCCATCGACCTGCCGCACTTCAACAAGGTCACCCAGGCCATCGAAGGCATCAGCCTGCTGCCCATCGAGTCCAAGCGCTATAAGGCGTCCCTTGAGCAGTACAAGAACTCCGGCTATGACGCGGCGGCCCTGCACGACCTGCACTTCTTCAAGAACTGCTCGTCGGTGGTCTCGATCGTCTCGTTGCCCAAGGACTACAAGCTGTCCTATATGGACCTGAATCGGCTCAAGACCCATCTCAACAGCCTGTTTCCCAACACCACCCTCAAGCGCTATGCGCTGGTGATCGGCGCGTCGGCCAACCTCTCGCTGACCACCCTGATCGCCAAGAGCCCGTGCCTGTCGGACGACTTCCTGACGCTGATCGTGGCCTTTATCAAACGCTGCTTTGCGCGTAATCCGTATCGCTTCGACGACACGCTCGACAACTCGATCCTCGACTTCATCATCCACGAGGACTTCGACGAGGACCGTATCGACGAATTGCTCAACGAATTCGAAAACCCGGCGAAAATCCTCGATACCAACTGGTACGCGATCAAGCCGATGTATGAGAAGAAGTACCGCGAGCTGATCAACGACAAGGACAAGTTTGTCTCGATCAACGACATTCGTCTGTCGCGGGACTGCGTGAAGAAGGCCATCAAGTACTTGCGTGAGATTTACCGTCACCGGATTGGTAAGACCAAGGTTATTTCCTTGAATAACCATACGGGGAAGACGGCCTAAACCACGCCGCACTCATCGCAGGCAAGCCAGCCCCCATATTTGACCGTGTTGTAATGACGAACTCCGATCAAATATGGGGGCTGGCTTGCCTGCTATAGCGGTCTTTCAATTTTCAAATATCTACCGCCCTTGCCACACCCAGAAACAATTCCCCCGGCATTCCGCCACCGATAAAACTGTTCCCATGACGCGCACGTCACCCTCGGCTGTGACCTTTCTCTACGGCCAGATGCCATCACCGCGCCTGCGGTTACTCCGCTACACACTTCTTATCGAATAAAACACGCACTATTTTGGAGCGTCAGTTTTTGACGATGCTCTTTCCTGGATCAAAATCCACGGCGAAACCACCACCGCCCATACACCTGGATCACGCGCCACGAGGTCCAATGCCCGCGTCGCAGACACTTCGCCAAGACTCCCCGAGGCCAGCCAGGCAGCGACTTTCTCGTGATTATCTTCGGCCATCCCTTCGGCGGCCTCGATCAAATCCAGGCTGGCGTCGACCCACAATAGGGCACCCTTGGCAAAGAACGGCTCAAGCTCCTTCCAGAAAATTTCGGCGGTTTCGCCGAGCAGCTTGGCATAGAGGGTGCTAGGTTCTTGCGTCATGGGAGTTCACCTGAGGAAAAAATCGGCGCAATCATACCGTCGTGCCTTGGTCAGAAAAACCCAGTTGCAAATGAGTCATCGATTGAAAGTGTCAGCAAAGCCAAGGATTGCCCGAAACTCTGGCATTACCCCGCCGCTATTCTGTCTTTTTCTTTCATTTAAGCGACATACCCGGCATTTGTCCCCAGCAGCCAGCTTTTCAAGCGATCAACCGGCGCTCTACACTGTACCGGTACAGTTGCCAGGGTGCTGCCGGGGGGATATCCGAGATATCTGATCCGGTTCTGCAGCTCGCAAGGCCGCTAGAACTATAAAAAATACAACAGTAAGAGTGGAGCACTATGAATAAGGCTACTAAGCAGATTTCCAAACTGTTTGCCGCTATGGTCCTGGCCGGGGTTGCCAGCCATTCGTTCGCAGCTGACACCATCAAGATTGGCATCGCCGGCCCTAAAACCGGCCCGGTAGCCCAGTACGGCGACATGCAGTTCAGCGGCGCAAAAATGGCCATTGAACAAATCAACGCCAAGGGCGGCGTCAACGGCAAGCAGCTTCAAGCCGTTGAATACGATGATGCCTGCGATCCGAAACAAGCCGTGGCTGTGGCCAACAAAGTCGTCAACGACGGCATCAAGTTCGTGGTTGGTCACCTGTGCTCCAGCTCCACTCAACCGGCTTCGGACATCTACGAAGACGAAGGCGTGATCATGATCACCCCTGCCGCCACCAGCCCGGACATCACCTCCCGTGGCTACAAGATGATCTTCCGCACCATCGGCCTGGACAGCGCCCAGGGTCCTGCGGCCGGCAACTACATCGCCGACCACGTGAAGCCGAAAATCGTCGCGGTACTGCACGACAAGCAGCAGTACGGTGAAGGCATCGCCACCGCGGTGAAGAAAACCCTGGAAAGCAAAGGCGTGAAAGTTGCCGTGTTCGAAGGCATCAATGCCGGCGACAAGGACTTCTCCTCGATGATCGCCAAGCTCAAGCAAGCCAACGTCGACTTCGTCTACTACGGCGGCTATCACCCGGAGCTGGGTCTGATCCTGCGTCAATCCCAGGAAAAAGGCCTGAAAGCCAAGTTCATGGGGCCGGAAGGCGTGGGTAACGACTCCATTTCGCAGATCGCCAAGGACGCTTCCGAAGGCCTGCTGGTGACCCTGCCGAA
Source organism: Pseudomonas sp. HY7a-MNA-CIBAN-0227 (assembly GCF_040310325.1). Taxonomy (NCBI): domain Bacteria; kingdom Pseudomonadati; phylum Pseudomonadota; class Gammaproteobacteria; order Pseudomonadales; family Pseudomonadaceae; genus Pseudomonas; species Pseudomonas sp. HY7a-MNA-CIBAN-0227. The sequence goes on from NZ_JBEOPT010000003.1 coordinate 117,004, forward strand.
ATCCTTCGACCAGGACCCTGCCAACGTCGCCCTGAAGGCTGCGTTCGAAGCCAAGAAGGAAGATCCGAGCGGTCCGTTCGTGTTCCCGTCCTACTCCGCAGTTAAAGTGATCGCCGATGCAATCACCGAAGCCAAGAGCGAAGACTCGGCCAAAGTGGCTGAAGCCATCCACGCTGGTACCTTCAAGACCCCGACTGGCGACCTGAGCTTCGACGCCAAGGGCGACCTGAAAGACTTCAAGTTTGTGGTTTACGAGTGGCACTTCGGCAAACCTAAAACCGAAGCTTCCCCTCAGTAAGGTTCTTCATTACTGACTGCCAACAAAGCCCACGGTGCGCCGTGGGCTTTGTTTTACGAATGTAATGGGCCGCGCTTGCGTGATCCGCAAGTCTCCCCACCTGAAAATCTCAAAACCGTCATCAGCGGTTCGCTGGCAAACCTCATGTTCGAAGTGGATGCAGATCTACGGGGCTTGAGCGGGAAAATGACTCCACCAGTGAAATGCGTATCAGGTTTTTAGGAGCGCTGTAATGCCTGACATCTATCACTTCTTCCAGCAGTTGGTTAACGGCCTGACCGTTGGCAGCACGTATGCCCTGATCGCCATCGGCTATACGATGGTTTACGGCATCATTGGAATGATCAACTTCGCCCACGGCGAGGTGTACATGATTGGCTCTTACGTGGCGTTCATCGCCATCGCCGGGCTGACCATGATGGGACTCGACAGTGTCCCGCTCTTAATGACCGTGGGCTTTCTCGCGAGCATCGTCGTCTGCAGTGCCTACGGCTACAGTATCGAACGGATCGCTTATCGCCCCTTGCGTGGCAGTAACCGTCTTATCCCGCTGATCTCCGCCATCGGCATGTCGATTTTCCTGCAGAACACCGTTCTGCTGGCGCAAGACTCCAAGGACAAATCCATCCCCAACCTGATCCCCGGCAACATCTCCTTCGGGCCAGGTGGCGCACATGAAGTGCTGATTTCCTACATGCAGATCGTGGTGTTCGTGGTGACTCTGATCGCCATGCTCGGCCTGACCCTGTTCATCTCCCGTTCACGCCTGGGTCGCGCCTGCCGCGCCTGCGCCGAAGACATCAAGATGGCCAACCTGCTGGGTATCAACACCAACAACATCATTGCCCTGACCTTCGTCATCGGTGCCGCGCTGGCCGCCGTCGCGGCAGTGCTGCTGAGCATGCAATACGGCGTAATCAACCCCAACGCCGGCTTCCTGGTCGGACTCAAGGCCTTCACCGCTGCCGTTCTCGGTGGCATCGGCAGTATCCCCGGCGCGATGCTCGGCGGGCTGGTGCTGGGTGTGGCCGAAGCGTTCGGTGCCGACGTGTTCGGCGACCAATACAAGGACGTCGTCGCATTCGGCTTGCTGGTACTGGTGCTGCTGTTCCGGCCAACCGGCATCCTCGGCCGTCCGGAGGTTGAAAAGGTATGACACGCAATCTTAAATCGGCGCTGTTCAGCGCCTTGCTGGTGTGGGCCGTGGCCTATCCGGTTCTGGGTTTGAAACTGACCATCGTCGGTATCAACCTGGAAGTTCATAACACCAGCACTGCCACGCTGCTGACCATTGCCGTGTGCTCGCTGCTGATGTTCGTGCGGGTATTTTTCCATGCGCAAATCAGCGCAGCCTGGAAATCCTCGCCCAACATGCCGCTGATCCCGGCCAAGGCCAGCAACTTCCTGACCCTGCCAAGCACTCAGCGCTGGATCATCCTCGGCCTGGTGATGGTGGCATTGGTCTGGCCGTTCTTCGGCTCTCGCGGCGCGGTGGATATCGCCACGCTGATCCTGATCTACGTGATGCTCGGCCTTGGCCTGAACATCGTGGTAGGCCTGGCGGGCCTGCTGGACCTAGGTTATGTCGGCTTCTATGCCGTCGGCGCCTACAGCTACGCGTTGATGTCCCACTATTTCGGCTGGGGCTTCTGGATCTGCCTGCCACTCGCCGGGATGATGGCCGCCACCTTCGGCTTCCTGCTGGGCTTCCCGGTGTTGCGCTTGCGGGGCGACTATCTGGCCATCGTGACCCTGGGCTTCGGTGAAATCATCCGTCTGTTGCTGCGCAACATGACCGACCTCACTGGCGGCCCCAACGGCATCAGCAACATCGACAAGCCGACTTTCTTCGGCCTAACGTTTGAGCGCAAGGCTGCCGAGGGCATGCAGACCTTCCACGAATACTTCGGCCTGGAATACAACTCCATCAACAAGGTGATCTTCCTTTACCTGGTTGCGTTGTTGCTGGCCCTGCTGGCGCTGTTTGTGATCAACCGCCTGCTGCGCATGCCCATCGGGCGCGCCTGGGAAGCGCTGCGTGAAGATGAAATCGCCTGCCGTGCCCTGGGTCTGAATCCTACCGTGATCAAGCTCTCGGCCTTCACCCTAGGCGCCGCGTTCGCCGGTTTTGCCGGCAGCTTCTTTGCTGCTCGTCAGGGCCTGGTGACTCCGGAGTCGTTCACCTTCATCGAGTCGGCGATCATCCTCGCCATCGTCGTACTGGGTGGCATGGGCTCGCAGTTGGGCGTGATCCTGGCGGCCGTCGTGATGATCCTGCTGCCGGAAATGATGCGTGAGTTCAGTGAATACCGCATGTTGATGTTCGGCGCCATGATGGTGCTGATGATGATCTGGCGTCCTCAAGGCCTGCTGCCCATGCAACGTCCACACATGGAGTTGCGCAAATGAGCCGCGAGATCCTGAAAGTCGAAAACTTGAGCATGCGCTTCGGCGGCTTGCTGGCGGTCAACCGCGTGGCCCTGACCGTAAAGGAAAAACAGGTCGTGGCGTTGATCGGCCCTAACGGTGCCGGCAAGACCACGGTATTCAACTGCCTGACCGGCTTCTACAAGCCCAGCGGTGGCAGCATCCTGCTGGACGGCCAGCCCATTCAGGGCCTGGCCGGCCACGAGATCGCCCGCAAGGGCGTGGTGCGCACCTTCCAGAACGTGCGCTTGTTCAAGGACATGACGGCGGTCGAGAACCTGTTGATCGCCCAGCATCGTCACCTGAACACCAACTTTCTGGCGGGCCTGTTCCAGACCCCCGCGTTCCGCAAAAGCGAACGCGAGGCCATGGAATACGCCGCTTACTGGCTGGACAAGGTCAACCTCACCGAGTTTGCCAACCGTCCTGCCGGGACTCTTGCCTACGGTCAGCAACGTCGCCTGGAAATTGCCCGCTGCATGATGACCCGCCCGCGGATCCTCATGCTCGACGAACCCGCCGCCGGCCTGAACCCCAGGGAAACCGAAGACCTCAAGGCGCTGATCGGTGTGCTGCGTGAAGAAAACAACGCGACCGTGCTGCTGATCGAACACGATATGAAACTGGTCATGAGCATTTCCGACCACATCGTCGTGATCAACCAGGGCACGCCACTGGCCGACGGAACGCCGGAACAGATCCGCGACAATCCGGAAGTGATCAAAGCCTATTTGGGGGAAGCGTAAATGCTGCAATTCGAAAACGTTTCCACTTTCTACGGCAAAATCCAGGCCCTGCATGACGTCAACGTCGAAGTGCGCCAGGGTGAGATCGTCACCCTGATCGGCGCCAACGGTGCCGGCAAATCCACCCTGCTGATGACCTTGTGCGGTTCGCCCCAGGCTCACAGCGGTAGCATCCGCTACATGGGTGAAGAACTGGTGGGCCAGCATTCCTCGAACATCATGCGCAAGAGCATTGCCGTGGTGCCGGAAGGTCGTCGGGTGTTTGCCCGCCTGACAGTGGAAGAAAACCTGGCCATGGGCGGGTTCTTTACCGACAAGGGCGATTACCAGGAGCAGATGGACAAGGTGTTGCACCTCTTTCCACGGCTCAAGGAACGCTTCAGCCAGCGTGGCGGCACCATGTCCGGCGGCGAGCAGCAAATGCTCGCCATCGGTCGGGCACTGATGAGCAAGCCCAAGCTGTTGCTCCTGGACGAGCCGTCCCTGGGGCTCGCGCCGATCATCATCCAGCAGATCTTCGACATCATCGAACAACTGCGCAAGGACGGTGTAACGGTGTTCCTGGTGGAACAGAACGCCAACCAGGCGCTGAAAATCGCCGACCGCGCCTATGTGCTGGAAAACGGCCGGGTGGTGATGCAGGGCAGCGGTGAACAACTGCTGACCGATCCGAAGGTGCGTGAGGCGTATCTGGGCGGTTAACCAAGCACGGCATTACAAAAACGGCCTTCGGGTCGTTTTTTTGTTCCTGTCGCGGATCGTCCCCATCATTCTGGGTGGCCGGGTTTGAGTTATTTTCAAACGAGTTTGTAACGATCCCTACCCCCCTTTCTCTAGTGGTGTAAGCAAGCACAAACGCTTCCTTACTCAACCCACTGCTGGAGAAACACCATGACCACCACCACTCGCTCACTGTCCGCCGCCACCCTCGTCCTGGCCCTGGGTTCAGCCCTGAGCCTGAGCGCCCTGACCACCACCGCCCACGCAGCCGATGACATGGAAAAATGCTTCGGCGTCGCCTTAAAAGGCAAGAACGACTGCGCTGCGGGCAAAGGTACTTCCTGTGCCGGCACCTCGAAAATCGACTTCCAGGCCGATGCCTGGAATCTGGTTCCCACAGGCACCTGCACTACTTTGGAAAGCAAAACTTCGCCCACAGGTTTTGGCCAGATGGAAGCCTTCAAAGCCAAGTCCTGAAACCACGCAAGCCTGAGTACTGACGATGACGCTTTCATCTTTGCCCAGCATCTCCCAGGCTCAGGCGCCCGGCCTCCCTCTCCGGGCGGGCCTGGGGCTCAAGAGCGAGCACTTCACGCAAGTGCTCAAGACCTTGCCCGACATCGGTTTTTTTGAAGTCCACGCCGAAAACTACATGGTGGCCGGCGGGCCTTTTCATCACTACCTGAGGTTGATCCGCGAACAGTATCCGCTGTCACTGCACGGCGTCGGCCTGTCCATCGGCGGCGAAGGTGCGCTGAACCGCGAGCACCTCGCACGCCTGGCCACACTGATCGAACGCTATCAACCCCAATCCTTTTCCGAACACCTGGCCTGGTCCAGCCATGGCCCGGTGTTTCTCAATGACTTGTTGCCGTTGGCCTATGACAACGCCGCACTCGACCGAGTGTGTGAACACATTGATCAGGTACAAACCACCCTCAAGCGGCAAATGCTGCTGGAGAACCCGTCGACGTACCTGCAGTTTCGGCGCTCCACGCTGGACGAAACGGACTTCATCAGCGAAGTCGTTCGTCGCACCGGCTGCGGCCTCTTACTGGACGTCAACAATGTGTACGTTTCATGCATCAACCACCAGCGCGATCCCCTTGCCTACATCGATGCCTTGCCGCTGTATGCCGTAGGTGAGATTCATCTGGCAGGTTTTGCCGAAAACACCGACAGCCTCGGTGATCGCCTGCTTATCGATGATCACGGCGCGCCTATTGATAACGCCGTATGGCGCCTCTATCAGCACGTCCTTGAACGCATCGGGCCAGTTGCCACCCTGATCGAGCGAGACAACCAGGTGCCCGCATTTGCCGTGTTGCACGCCGAAGTGCACAAGGCCGACCAGTACCTGCAGGCCATCGAGGTGCGTTCATGAGCTGGCAGGACTCGTTTGCCAAGGCGCTGCTGGCGTCGGACCCGGTATGCCCTGAAGGCATTTTCAGCAGCAACGGCGCCGATCCGGCCAGTCGCTTTGCGGTCTATCGCAACAACGTCCACAGCTCCTTGATCAACGCGCTGGCAGATGGTTATCCGGTTATCCGGCAACTGGTGGGGGATGAGTTTTTTCAGGCCATGGCCGGAGTTTATGTCCAGGCATTCCCTCCCACTAGCCCGGTGCTCAACGAATACGGCAGTGATTTCGCAAGCTTCATCCAGGGTTTTGCACCCGCTTCCAGCCTGCCTTACCTGGCCGATATGGCGCGGCTGGAGTGCTTGCGGGTGAGGGCCTATCACGCGGCCGACACACCGGCACTGGATCAGCAAACCGTGATTGCGAATCTGCAGCATCAATCGTCTTTGGGAAATCTGTGCCTGCAATTACACCCGTCCCTCGCCACCTTGAACTCGGCCTACGCCGTAGTGGCGTTATGGGCTGCGCACCAGACGGAGTCATCCCTGTCCACCCTCAACCCCTTGCATGCACAAAGAGCCCTGGTCCTGCGCAACGGCCTGGAGGTCGAGGTCTTCAGCGTCGACATCGGTTCGGTGGCGTTTATCAACAGCCTGAACAACGGTTGGCCGCTGGAGATGGCCGTGGCTTGCGCCCTCGACGCAGCCGCCGAATTCGACCTGCACAAATGTCTGGCGCTGCTGATTGGCCACGGAGCCATTACTCACTTGCACACCGAAAAGAAGGTACAACCATGAACACCCATACACCGAGCCGGATCGCACGGGTCATCCAGTGCTTCGAGAAAATCCCCTACAGCTTGATCGCCTTTGTCGCACGTTTTTCCATTGCGGCAGTGTTCTGGAAATCCGGCCAGACCAAAGTCGAAGGCTTTGCCGTGGACCTGATCGACGGCGCGTTCAACCTGGGCGTCCCACGCTTGGCGAATTCCACCCTGCCGCTGTTTCGCAGTGAATATCAGGTGCCCCTGCTGTCGCCGGAAGTGGCGGCGCACATGGCGGCTTTCGCCGAGCACTTTTTCCCGATCATGATCCTGATAGGGTTCGCCACGCGCTTTTCGGCATTGGCACTGTTAGGCATGGCCCTGACTATTCAGTTGTTCGTCTACCCGGATGCCTACCCGACCCACGGCACCTGGATTGCCCTGCTGCTGCTATTGATGTCCAAGGGGCCAGGGCGCTTGTCCATTGATCAGTTGATTGCCCGGCGCTACCGCTAAAGTTGATCCAGGGCCTCGCCACTGCGTTTGAACCAGCCCACCAGGTAGTCCGCGAGCACCTGGGTGCGTCTCGGCAAGCCACCCTGATAGGGATGGACCAGATACATCGGCATGCTGCGAGTCTGATAGTCGCGCAAGAGCCAGCGCAGTCGGCCGTCAGCCAATTCCGCCTGCAATACGTATGACGGCAGACGCGCGATGCCGGCGCCCACCAGTGCCGCTTTTTTCAGCAGGTTGTAATGGTTGGAAGCGAAGGTCCCGGACACCCGAACACGCAACAGTTCATGTTGCTGGTGATACAACCACTCTTCGCGGCCACTGTAGTGGCTGTTGAGCAGACAGCTATGCCCGACCAGGTCCGCTGGGGTCGCCGGCTCGCCATGCTGTTCCAGATAGGCCGGGCTGGCGCAGGTCATCTCGTGCCAGGCCAGCAATGGCTTGGCCACCAGCCGCTCATCGTTGGCAACTTCTGAACGCACTGCCAGATCAAAGCCATCCCGCGCCAGGTCGCGATAACTGTTGTTGAGCTCCAACTCAATCTGCACCTGCGGGTACTGCCGGGAGAACTCCAGCAACAGGCCGTCGAAGAAGGTTTCGCCCAAAGAGACCGGAACCGTCATACGCACGGGACCGGCCAAATCGTCCTTAAGCCGGGCCAACGCCTGACGCGCCCGCTCGACCTGGACCACCAGTGCTTGGGCTTGAGGCAATAACGCCGCACCCGCCGCCGTCAGGCTAAGCCTGCGGGTGGTGCGATGCAGCAACACCACGCAAAACTGCGCCTCCAATTGGCTGATGCGCTTGGACAGCTGGCCTTTGCTGCAGCCCAATTGCTGGGCCGCCAAGGTAAAGCTGCCAGCTTCGATCAACACCGCAAACGCCGCCAGGTCATCCATTTCGCTCACTGGATTGTTTCCAATTGAAAACCAAAGGTTGCCCATTAGTGCGCTTATCAGCAGAAAAAACCACTCTAGACTGAAGGCTCACCTGAACAACTGGAGGAACGACACGATGAAAATCCTACTGATTGGCGCCAGCGGCACTATCGGCTCGGCGGTCAAGGCAGAACTGTCCCAGCGCCACGACGTGATCACCATCGGTCGCAAAAGCGGCGATTTCCAGGTCGATATCAGCGACAGCGCCTCGATCCGCACGTTGTTCCAGCAGACCGGCACGTTCGATGCTCTGGTCTGCGCTGCCGGCAACGTCAACTTCGTGCCCTTGGCGGACATGAGCGAAACCGACTTCGACCTGGGTTTGCAAGACAAGCTGATGGGCCAGGTCAACCTGCTGCTGATCGGCCGTGAGTTCGCCAACGACGGCGCATCGTTCACCTTTACCAGCGGCATTCTCAACCGCGACCCGATTCGCATGGGCGCCTCGGCAGCCCTGGTTAACGGCGCCCTTGATGCATTCGTAAAGGCCGCAGCAATTGAGTTGCCACGGGGACTGCGCATCAACTCGGTGAGCCCAAACGTGCTGCTGGAAGCCATGGACAGCTATGCCCCGTACTTTCGTGGCTTCAAGCCGGTGCCGGCGGCGGATGTGGCATTGGCCTACGCGAAAAGTGTGGAAGGCATGCAAACGGGGCAGACATACATCATTGGTTGAACTCAACGTGTGTCCCAGGCTTGTGATGCACCCTCAGCCTGCGTAACGTGGCGGCACTTATCAGGAGACCCGATAATGCGTGCCGCCCGTACCCTCATTCTTTTTGCCCTGCTACCGCTGTTCACCGCCTGCCAGATGTTCGACAGCGAGCCGGCCAAGCCCTCTCTCACGGGCCTGACCCGCATGCAGGGTGAGCTAACGGCCATCGGTGATAAACTGCTGTTCCAGCCCTGCCACGACCAACGTAACTACGTGGTCAATGACACTGGCGGCACCAGCATCCTCCAGGAAGCGGCCTCCCTGGCCGGCCAGCAAGGCGCGCTGTTCGCCGACCTACGGGGCAAGTTCTCCGGCGTCGCCACCGGTACCCAAGGCCAGGTCGACCTGCAACAACTCTATCGCGTCGAGCGTTCGACCTCGGCCTGTGACGACCCCGACTTCAAGCGCATGATCCTGCGCGCCAATGGCCACAAGCCAGCCTGGTCGCTGAGCGTCACCGCCAAGGGCATGGTGCTGATACGTGAAGGCCAGCCGCCGTTGCCGGTGCCTTATGTGGAAGAGCAGTTGGGTGATGGCCGTTTCAACCTTATGACCGAAGCCAACAACCAGCACATCGAACTGTGGGTCGCCCCACAGCGTTGTGTCGACAGCGTCAGCGGCAGCCTGCAACACATGAGCGCCGAGTTGCGGGTAAACGGCCAGGTGCAGCGTGGCTGCGCAGCGTTTGGTGGCTCACGGGACGACTGATTCGGCCCGGCGCTGTTTTAACATGACGGGAAACCGCCGTTGGGGCTTATAATCGCCGGTTTGCAAAACTGCCGGCCTCATCAAACGCCGCACACCGGATCCTGTCATGCTACGAATCACCGAACTCAAGCTCTCCATCGACCATCCCGAAGAAGACCTGCGGCCCGCCATCGTGCAGCGCCTGGGCATCGCCAGTGATGACCTGCTCGATTTCACCCTGTTCAAACGCAGCTACGACGCCCGCAAAAAAACGTCGGAGCTGTGCTTCATCTACACCGTCGATCTGGACGTCAAGGGCGAAGCCGCCCTGCTGCTCAAATTCGCCGATGACCGCAACATCAATCTGGCACCCGACGTCAGCTACAAAGTCGTGGGCCAGGCACCGCAAGGTCTGACCGAGCGGCCAATCGTCGTCGGCTTCGGCCCCTGCGGGATTTTTGCCGGGCTGTTGCTGGCGCAGATGGGCTTCAAGCCGATCATCCTCGAACGTGGCCGTGAAGTGCGCCAGCGCACCAAGGACACCTGGGGCCTGTGGCGAAAAGGCGTGCTCAACCCCGAATCCAACGTGCAATTCGGTGAAGGCGGCGCCGGGACCTTTTCCGACGGCAAGCTCTACAGCCAGATCAAGGACCCGAAATTCCACGGGCGCAAAGTCCTGCACGAGTTCGTCAAGGCCGGCGCTTCGGAAGAAATCCTCTACGTCAGCAAACCGCACATCGGTACGTTCCGGCTCACTGGCGTAGTGGAAAACATGCGCCATCAGATCATCGCCATGGGCGGTGAAGTGCGCTTTGAACAGCGCGTGACCGACGTGTTGATCGAAGACGGCCAGTTGAACGGCGTCGTCATCGATGGCGGCGAGCAGATTCTTTCGAAACACGTGATCCTCGCCCTGGGCCATAGCGCCCGCGACACCTTCCGCATGCTCCACGGTCGTGGCGTGCACATGGAAGCCAAGCCGTTCTCGGTGGGCTTTCGTATCGAGCACCCGCAGTCGCTGATCGACGCCGCACGCTTGGGCAAGTATGCCGGGCACCCGAAACTGGGCGCTGCCGACTACAAGTTGGTACACCACGCCAAGAACGGTCGTTCGGTCTACAGCTTCTGCATGTGCCCTGGCGGCACGGTAGTAGCAGCGACCTCCGAACCAAACCGTGTCGTGACCAACGGCATGAGCCAGTATTCGCGTAACGAACGCAATGCCAACTCCGGAATCGTGGTGGGTATAACCCCCGAAGTGGATTATCCGGGCGGCCCCCTGGCGGGCATCGAGTTGCAGGAGCGCCTGGAGTCCCACGCATTCATCCTCGGTGGCAGCAATTACGACGCCCCGGCGCAACTGGTGGGTGACTTCATCGCTGGCAAACCGTCCACGGTTATCGGCAGTGTCGAACCGTCCTACAAGCCAGGCGTGGCCCTAGGTGACTTGGCCCTGGCCTTGCCGGACTTCGCCATCGAGGCCATCCGCGAAGCCTTGCCCGCATTCGAGAAGCAGATCAAAGGCTACTCGTTACACGATGCGGTCCTGACCGGGATCGAGACCCGCACTTCATCGCCGCTGCGGATTACTCGCGACGAGTCGATGCAGAGTGTGAACGTGAAAGGCCTGTTTCCCGCCGGTGAAGGCGCGGGTTATGCCGGTGGGATTTTGTCGGCGGGTGTCGATGGGATTCGGATTGCCGAGGCGCTGGCCCAGGATATATTGGCCAGCCAGGGCTGAAGCTGCAAGCTGCAAGTTAGAAGCAGGTGCTGACCTGCTTTTTCTTGTAGCTTAAAGCCTGCCGCTGCCCCTCAAATATTGGCGCGCAACACGCTGTCCGGCAGCGCCTCTCCTCGCTCGACACTGGCCGCAACGGTTGCGATCAACCCCTCCAGTTCATACCCCTGCCCCGCCAGCCATGCCTGGTCGTAATAGGTGGTGCCATAACGCTCCCCGCCATCACACAAGATGGCCACGATCGACCCCGACTCCCCCGCCGCCTTCATCTGCTGCGCAGCAATCAACGCCCCAATCAAGTTGGTGCCGCTGGAACCACCTACCCGCCGCCCCAAACGCTGCGCCAAGTAGTGCATAGCTGCCAAGGACAAGGCGTCCGGCACCTTGACCATCGCGTCGATCACTTTTGGCAGGAACGACGCTTCCACCCGAGGCCGACCAATACCTTCGATCCGCGAACCGCAGTCCAAACGCAAGCTCGCATCCCCGGTCAGGTAATAGTCAAAGAACACCGAACGCTCGGCATCGGCGCACAACACACGGGTGCAATGCTGGCGATAACGCACATAACGCCCCAGCGTCGCCGTGGTGCCTCCGGTGCCAGGGCTGGAAATCAGCCAGCTCGGCTCTGGATGGCGCTCGAAACGCAGCTGCTGGAAGATCGACTCGGCAATGTTGTTGTTCGCTCGCCAGTCGGTGGCACGCTCGGCGTAGGTGAACTGGTCCATAAAGTGACCGCCACTTTCCTGGGCCAGACGCTCAGACTCGGCGTAGATTTGCGTGGGGTCCTGCACCAGATGGCTCTTGCCACCATAGAAGGCGATCTGAGCAATTTTTTCCTGGGAGGTGGTGGCCGGCATCACCGCGATAAACGGCAAGCCCAGCAAACGGGCAAAGTACGCTTCGGAAATGGCCGTGGAGCCACTGGACGCCTCGATCACCGGCGCGCCAGCCTTGAGCCAGCCATTACACAGGGCGTAGAGGAACAATGAACGAGCCAGCCGGTGTTTCAGGCTGCCGGTGGGGTGGCTGGACTCATCCTTGAAGTACAACTCGATACCCGGCAAGCCCGGCAGCGGCAGGGGAATCAGGTGAGTGTCGGCACTGCGCTGGAAGTCCGCCTCAATGATGCGAATGGCTTCGCGGGCCCACGGTCGGTTGTCGCTCATGATCGGTTTCTCTAAGGGTTTCAGCTTCGATCTTAGGATGTTTCCTACATTTCACACAGATACAGTCCAGACTCAACTGGACACATAACTGCTAGGCTTTGGCGCAATGTCGACCAAGCACCCGCCTTATAACAAAAAAGAATATAACTTTTGTTTTAACAACTAACGGTACGAGTTAGGGTACTCCCCTACTGAACCTTGATTGGAGAGCATCCCTTGCCTCTGCGTAGCACTTTCACCCGTTTCTTCCAGCTGGAAGCCGCCAGCGGTCTGCTTCTGATCGCTGCTGCCGCTTTGGCACTGATCATCAACAATTCGCCGTTGTCGCACTTTTACGCGAGCTTTCTCGACGTCCCGGTGGTCGCACAAATCGGCGCGCTGAACATCGCCAAGCCGGCGCTGTTGTGGATCAACGATGGCCTGATGGCCCTGTTCTTCCTGCTGATCGGCCTTGAGGTCAAACGCGAAGTGCTCGACGGCCAATTGTCCAAGCCCTCGCAAGTGGTACTGCCCGGTGCGGCAGCCATCGGCGGCATGGTCGTACCGGCACTGATCTACTGGGCGCTGAACAAGGACAACCCGGCAGCCCTAGGCGGCTGGGCGATTCCCATGGCCACCGACATTGCCTTCGCCCTGGGCGTATTGGCCCTGCTGGGCAAGCGCGTGCCGGTGTCGCTGAAGTTGTTCCTGATGACCCTGGCCATCATCGACGACCTTGGCGCGATCATCGTTATCGCGATATTCTACTCCACCGACCTGTCCGGGGCTTCATTGGCCGGTGCGGCGGCGTGCCTGATCGCCTTGATTGCGATGAACCGGCTCGGTGTCGTCAAGCTGGGGCCTTACATGATCGTCGGGCTGATCCTGTGGGTCTGCGTGCTCAAGAGTGGCGTGCACGCCACCCTGGCCGGTGTGACCTTGGCGTTCTGCATCCCGCTGCGCACCAAAAATGCCGAACCTTCGCCACTACTGACCCTGGAACACGCACTGCATCCCTGGGTGGCCTACGCGATCCTTCCGCTGTTCGCCTTTGCCAACGCCGGCGTCTCGCTGACCGGCGTCAACCTGGAAAGCTTCACCCACCACGTGCCAATGGGCATCGCCGCAGGCCTGCTGTTGGGCAAAACCGTCGGCGTGCTGGGCTTCACCTGGGTTGCGATAAAAACCGGCCTTGCCGTGCTGCCCAATGGCGCCAATTGGGGCCAGGTGTTGGGCGTGGCGATACTGTGCGGCATCGGCTTCACCATGAGCCTGTTTGTCGGCTCGCTGGCATTTGTGCCGGGCAGCAGTGAATACGCCGGTATGGACCGGATGGGCATCCTGACCGGTTCGATATTGGCGGCGTTGATTGGCTATGCGGTGACGGCGATGGCCAGTCGCAAGCAGGCACTCGTTCAAGCGTAATCTCTTCTGGAGCCGGCTTGCCGGCTCCAACCTGCTCTCGGCCCATTCGGCGCTATCTCACAGAACCGTCCTACATCCACCCTCCGCTGCTTGCAATAACGTCGTGCTCCCGGCTCCAACGCCGGACGTCGTTATGAGGCAAGCCTGGAGGGCTCGATGGCAAACAACAAGGATGTACCCCAGGTATGGCGGTCCTATGGGACCGGTACCGGTGGTTACCGACGCCTCGAACACATGAACGAGCGCGAACTGGCTGATCGTGAGGCCAGCCAACTTTCATACGAAGCGATGCTTGCCCGCCAGGAGGCCTACGAGGCTAGGCGCAAAGTGGAGCCGCCGCCAACGCCATTGCCCATGGTCGGTTGTGTATTCGCCAAGTCCTGCAACCTGCCGGACGCCCTCATCGACTACAACAATCCGTCCGGTTACATACCGCTTGATCGCATAGGGGACTATGGCGAACACGTGCTGCTCGGTGGCTGTGAGACAGACAGCGAGGGGCTGCTGCCGCTCAAGAAGATTAGCGGTAGCGCACTCCCGGCAGGACTAGGGACTCTGGCACTGAGAGGGTCCGCGGTTGGCGGGGCGTCCAGCGTTGCAGCCGGTGCAGGAGCAGTCGGCGCAGGCCTGATGCTTGGGATTGCAGCACTTATCTGGCCTTCCAGCCTAGGCGACAGCGCGCTCTACAACGACCGTCAACTGCGGTCAATGCCACGGGCACGCTCAAGGGATACGCCTTCTACACGGGGAAAAATCGTGAATGGGAGATGGTCGATGTTGTGAAGTTTGGCTTGCGCGGCACGCAGCAGGTCGCGGACTTGGGCGACGGGATTGAGCTGATCTGGACGCCTGCCATCGATCCCGCTGACACCCTTGGCATTCCTGCACTGGAAGCTGCGCCGCAGGCGCCGCAAATCTGGGTGTACCCGCCGACCGAGAAGGCCTCCAACATCATCGTTGACCCGATCTACCCGCCGAAATACAAGGATTTCATCCTGGTGTTTCCGGCGGATTCGGGGATTAGGCCGCTATATATCGTCGTAAACCTGAGGTATGTGGATGCTTCTTACCACGGAAAAAAAGATAACTCTATCAAAAGCAAAAAACCGACTAACGGCTTAGATGCTCTTAGTAACTCGGTAGAGCTGAATCCGCCAAATTCGCGTAGACGGATAGGGATTGACCCACATACAAATGAATTCGTCGTTATTGATCGAACCTCAGAAGGCGAATATCACGGTCATGTAAGGTTGTGGAGTGAGCTACGCCAGGAGATGAAAAACGCTTTAATAAAAGCGAACAAAACAAATCGGAAAGGAAAAATTCTGGGAGCTGAAAAATGAGTATGCGCTATCACGACCCGTCGTTGAGCCGCAATGAGGCTATTAGCTTTCTCGCAACCAAAGACCTGAACAAGGTAACGGAAGCACTAATATCCATCGGGCTTAACGAGACAGACGCTACTTGGGCACAAGAAACCTGTCTCCAGTATGTGAGCAATCCTGATGAGGATATCGCGTCAGCTGCCATCATTGCGATAGGCCACATTGCGCGCCGTTTCGGTGAGCTGAACATGGCGAAAGTTGCGCCAGCACTGCAACAAGCAAAAAGAAAATCACCTTTTCTGAGTGGTGCCGTACAAGACACGCTTGACGATATCCAGATGTTCACCTGATCCCCCAAGACTTACACCCAACAAAAAACCCCAACCAGCCACCCGGTTGGGGTTTTCTTTTACTGCTGCCTTACTCTTAACGAGTAACGCGGCTGGTGCCGTCAACCGTCATGATGCGCACACGATCGCCGATGCGGAAGATTTCATTTTCCTGAACGGCCTGGACATAGGCGCGCATGCTGCCGTCGTCTTCGCGAACGGTGATTTCAACGCCTTGGGTGCGGGTCAGGCCTTCTTCGGTGGCCGAACCCAGCAGGCCGCCAGCAACGGCGCCGATGACTGCGGTCACAATGCTGCCACGACCGCCGCCGATGGCGCTGCCGCCGACGCCGCCGATGACTGCACCAGCAGCACCGCCGATTGGAGTCTTGGTGCCTTCGATCTTCACTGGGCGCAGGGATTCGATGGTGCCCATGCGAACAGTCTGTACACGACGCGCTTCGTCACGGGAGTAGGAGTCGCCGGTCAGACTGGAGGCGCAGCCACCCAGCAGCAACGACATGGTGGTAAAGCAGGCAACCAGCAAAACAGACTTACGCATAGCATCAACTCCAAAGGACAGGTATTCATTAAACTCCGCAGCTTGACGCCTGTCACGGCATGGCCCGCAGAAAATTGCTTTCATTCAGCCCCAGTACAGACAGGCTGTATCGCAAACCTCGACGAACGGTAGCACCTTCGCCATCACAAGGATTTTCATGGACTACTTCATCATTGTAGCCACCACCGTTGCCGGCCTGTACTTCCACTGGTGGTTGTACGTCAGGATCAAGCGCTGGATGGACCGAGACCTGGCGTTGTCCCTGGCCGGAGATGATCCGCACAAGCGCACCTTCATGCTGCAACAGTTGGACCGCGCCAGAAACGAGAAGGTCAAACGCAAGAATTTGCCGCAATGGCTGCAAGACGCTGCGCAGCAGTACCCATCCAAAGCCTCTGAATAGAGGCTTGGGCCTTCTGCGCAACATTTAGATGGGGTAACGAAAGCTACTTTCAGGGTGCCAGCCGCTCACGGGTCCAGTCGGCACCCTGTAAGCGGAAGTTCAAGCGATCATGCAGGCGACTCGGGCGGCCCTGCCAGAATTCGATGCGCTCCGGCAACAGGCGATAGCCGCCCCAATGTTCAGGACAGTCAGGCTGCGTATCGCTGAAGCGTTGCTCGGTAGCCTTGAGCAAGTCCTGCAACTCTTCGCGATCACGAATGACTCGGCTTTGCGGTGATGCCCACGCCCCCAGGCGGCTGCCCAGCGGGCGAACCTGGTAGTAAGCATCCGACTCCTCGGGCGTCACCTTGAGCACCCGGCCCTCAATCCGAACCTGACGTTCCAGGGTTGGCCAGAAGAATGTCATGGCGGCAAAGGGACGAGCCGCCAGTTGCTCACCCTTGGCACTCTGATAATTGCTGAAAAAGGTAAAGCCCTGTGCATCCAGCCCTTTGAGCAGCAGGACCCGGCAATGAGGCCGACCGTCCTGGTCGACCGTCGCCAGGGTCATGGCGTTGGCTTCTACTGGTGGCTGCTCGGTCTTGACCGCCTCGCTGAACCACTGGTGGAACAAGGCAAACGGTTCATCCGGGGCCTGGGCCTCGGTCAAACCGTCCCGTGTGTAGTCACGGCGCATATCAGCCAAGGCTTGGGTCATGCGGCTTTCCTTCTCACTCAATCAGTTTTTTGCCTGGTCGCTGGAAGCAGCTTTCTTCGCTGGCGCTGCCGCCTTGGCCGGCGCTGCTTTTTTCGCAGCAGCTTTGACTGGCGCTTTTTTGGCGGCCGGCTTGGCAGCGGCTTTCTTGGCGGCTGGAGCTTTTTTCGCGGCAACGGCCTTTTTAGGGGCTGCAGCGGCAGGTGCCGGAACGTCCTGCACCGCGATCAGTTCAGGTTTCGGCGGGTTACCCGAGTTGTACTTGCTGAGCAAGGCCAACATGGTGGTGCGCTGGGTAAACATGATTTCCATGCGACGGTTCAGGGCACGGCCTTGGGTACTGTCGTTGGCTGCACGGGGCATCATGTCGCCCATGCCACGCAGCATCAGGCGGTCTTGCCTCAAGCCGCTGAGGCTGAAAATAGAAGCGATGGACTGTGCACGTTCCTTGGTCAGCGCCTGGCTCTGTGGCGCGGCACCAGTGGCATCGATATGGCCCAGGACCAGCACGGCGGTCTTTGGATCACCTTCAACAGCCTTGGCAACCCGAGTGAACGGGCCCAGGGTCACCGGCAGCAACATCGCCGGGCGCTTGGGGTTGTAGGAGCCGTCGACCGGGGCGATCACCACCAGGACGTTGTCGCGACGCTCAAGTTGCAGGTTGCTGTCCTTGATGGCAGCGCGCAGGCGCGGCTCATAGTCATCCAGCCAGGCTTGGGTGATTTTCGGGTCTGGCATCGGGACGTTGGTTACGTCGACCTTACTCAGGGGTTTTGGCTTGCTTTCAAACGGCCACCACCACTTGGTGCCGGTATCGGTCTTGGCGACGACGGGTGCACCAGTCGGTGCAGGCGTTGCAGCCTTGAGGTCGGCTTTGAGGTCAGCCTTGGCATCGGCAGCCTTGGCATCAGCGCTTTTCGAGGAGAAAGGCCACCAGCTGGAACCGGTGTCCGCCTTGGCAACTGGCGCAGGTGCCGCAGCTGGGGTTACAGGCGCATCAGCCTTGGCAGTCGCGGCAGGCTTGGCAGCCGGTTTGGCATCAGCCTGGGGAGCGGCGTCCTTGGTCGCGGCCTTGTCGGAACCCAGTGACCACCAATGCCCGCCTTCGGCATCATTTTGTGGAGTTTGTGCACAGCCAGTAATAGTGAGGCAGAGCGCCAGTGCCAAAGACTTGTTCGATAACATGAGATATCCACAAAATGAGAAAAAATCAGGGGCCTGAATGGCCCGTTAAACAGACGCGTCTAGAACAATAAAGTTACAACATTTCGCCCAGCGTCTTTTGGCCTAGCGTTTTATGTCAGCGTCTTTGTAACAAAAAAACGCCAAACAGCAAGCTATTTACAGACAACCGGCCAATATTCTTACCAACTTTTGCGCCCGTGGGTCCATAAGTACATAAGGCCCCAGTGTATTGGTCACAAAACCAAACGCTACATCATATTCCGGATCGGCAAACCCCACAGAACCACCGGCTCCAGGATGCCCAAAGGCACGTGGGCCAAGGCCAAACGTCGCATTAGGCACGTGTGGTTGATCCAACATGCAGCCCAGGCCAAACCGGGTTTTCGTCAATAAGGTTTTATCTTCACCGATACTGTGCTCGCGGGTGAGTTGCTCAAGCATGTCGGCTTCCAACAAACTACCGTCCAGCAGACCACTATAAAAACCCGCCAGGCTGCGGGCATTACCGTGACCATTTGCCGCCGGCTGCTGCATGCGCCGCCATTCAGGTTTGTTAGTGCTGGTCAGAATAGACGGTGGATTGGTAAATGCACGGGTCGTCATGGCCGTAGGTTCACGCATTGTTACTTGCAGTAAACGCTGGGCCGCTTCATCACCAACATTGCCTTTACCGCGGGCAATATGGGCAACCCGATAAAATTCTTCGTCCGCCAATCCGACGTGAAAGTCCAGGCCCAATGGGCGTGCAACCCTCGCCACGATGGACTCTCCCGGGCCACGGCCGTCAGCACGACGCAGCAACTCCCCCACCAGCCAGCCATAGGTGATGGCGGCGTAGCCATGGCCTTCTCCGGGCTTCCACCAGGGTGCTTCGGCGGCCAAGGCATCAGTCATCATTTGCCAGTCATACAGCGCTTCGGCCGGCAGCGTCTCGCGCAGCGCGGGCAAGCCGGCCTGATGGCAAAGTAATTGGCGCAAGGTGATGGATTCTTTGCCAGCAGCGGCAAATTGTGGCCAGTAGTTGGCAACGGGAGCATCCAGTTGCAATTTGCCTTCGGCAACCAGCTGCAGAGCCGTGACGGCGGTGAAGGTCTTGGTGCAAGAAAACAGGTTGGCGATCGTGTCGCTGTGCCAGGCCTCTGCACCGTCCTTGTCGGCAGTACCGGCCCACAGGTCCAGGACAGTTTCCCCGCCAACCTGGATGCACAGCGCCGCGCCGCGTTCCTGAGGGTCGTCGAACAGCGCGGCAAAGGCTTCACGCACTGCTTCGAACTGAAGTTCGTAATGACCCTGAATCTGCACCTAAATCCCCCTCGGAAAAGTCCTGCATAAAGTGGCGGACATTGTTCCAGCCATTAAGGAATTTGGGAACCCGTCGCCGTCATGATTGATGGGCTGGAGCGATCAGTGACCGTTCCCCGAATGCCCACCGGCATGACCGCTGCCCTGCCCGGCGGCCTTATCTTCATGTCCAGGTTTCCCACCCTCACCCACATGGGCTGCAGCCTTGGCTTTTTCCGCGTCCTTGCCCAATTGATCAATCGCCGCAAGGTTGCTTTTACGCACGCTGTCGACAAAACCCTGGAACGGCACGTCAGTGATCCCCACCAAACCGAAGTGGCCGTTTTCACCGTCCAGCAGGCGACCGGTGACCGGCTGGTCCAGATACTGGAACCAGTGCACGCCGACAATCGAGGGTTCAGCCATGGCCTGCTTGAGGAAGTTGGCGTAAGCCGGGCCACGGTCTTCTTCTTTTGCCAATTGCGTCACTCCGCCCCAGAGCGGGCCACGATCTGCGGAGCCAAAGTTGAACTCGGTGATCAACACCGGCTTGTCCAGTGTTCGCAAGGCCGCGAAGTCGTAACCGTCCTGGGGTTTGAGGGTGTACATGTTGAAGCTCAGCACATCGCAATACTGCGCGCAGGAGGCCACCGCTTCCGGAGTGCTGACGGCGTATCGGCCACCCAGCAGCAACTGGTTGGGCGCGTGCCATTTCAGCGCGTCGGAGATGGTCTTGAAGTAAGCATCGGCGAAGGTCTTTTGAAAGTATCTGAAGTCCGCTTCGATTTCCGGGTGTTCAGGATCGGGCATCGGCGGCACGAAGCCGGGGTCTTCCATCAGCTCCCAGGCCGGCAGGTCAATGCCCCAGGCTTTCGACAGGCCTGCCTGGTTACGGTACTTGTCTCGCAACTGCTTGAGAAACGCACGCTTGGCCGGCACGTCGGTGGTCATGCGCAGGGTGCCGTATGCCAGGGCATACCGAGATTTTGCGTCGTTACCGGGGCCGGCCCAGGCCAGTTCGTTGTCGGCAAAGAAGCCGATCAACCACGGATCGTCACGATGGTCGCGGGCGGCAATGGCCACGGCGCGTTCGGTGGCCATGGCAAAGCGCGGGTCGAACGGGTCGGGCATACCGCCCCACCAGTCGGTGCCGGTGCTGATGCTGGCGTAGTCGCCGACAATCGACAGCGCCAAGGTGTAGGGCACGCGGTCAGCCGTCCCCAGGTCGGAATCGCTCCAATTGCCCACCGTGTTGAAACCCCAGGCTTGCAAGCGATCCAGCGTGTGGCTAAGCCAGCGCTTTTGATCAAAACCTTCCGGCGTGCAAGGGGCAACAACAGGCCCGGTTTGCGCAGTATCGGCCTTGGCCGCCTGAGCTACACCAGCCTTGTCACTGGACGGCACGCAAGGTTGCCCGTAGGTGCGTTGCAGGTTCGCGCCATAGAAGTCATACCAGCGCCCGACATTGAAGCTGCGCCCTTGATCAGCGCCGTTGCCGCTGCGGTTATCGCCGCTGCCGTAGTATTTGTCGAAAGGCTCACCGGACTTGGGCAGTGCACCAAACATCCACTCGCGGCCGGCGACGTAGGTCTGACTGTTGTCCGGAGTCACGGTGTTGACGCCCAGAGAATAGAACGGATGGCCCAGCGGGGTCACCAGATACCAGCGCCCGTCGCGCTTTTCAGTGTGGAAAAAGCCGCTAGCCTCGAAGGCCGGGCCTTTGGTCCAGCCGCCGAATTTGTCCAGCGAGGAACGGTCGCGCTCAGCGAGCCAACCTTTGAGTTGTTGCTGCTCCTTGGCCGCGGCGGCCTTGAGTTGCTCGTCGCTGCTGACTTTCTCCGGCCAGCGGGCCCGGTTGGACTGCCCATAGGTGTCCACTAAATCACCGTAGGCGGCCTTGAACACCGGCTCGCTGTCCTGCACGCCAAAACGCTCCAGCAGAATACTTTGGGCAACATTGGGCTTGATCATCGACAACGTGACCGACACCACCTGGCTACGGTCGATCTCACCGTTGCTGCTGGCCAACAACACCCGCTGGCCGTCGACAGTGATCGGCATCGGCGGCCCGGCCTTCATGCCCTGGCTCAAGGGCGAGTTGGCTTGCAGGGGAATCAGTAGGGTTTGCGCAGGGCCAGCCAGCAAGTCGATGCGGCTGACCAGAGTCTTGCCGTCATTGCTCTGGACCTTGACGTAGAGGGTCAACGCCCAGTCCATCGCACTCTGGATACGCAAGCTCATGGCGCTGGACTGCGACCAGTCCCAGGCACCACTTTGCGGGCTGAGTACCAGGCTCGGCTCGGCCGCCGGATTGAAGGTAATACGGCGCAGCACTTCGCCTTCAGGGGTTTGCTCGGCATTGTATTGCGGCAGGCTGGCGTCCTGGGTCGCCACTTTGACCACGTCGGCAGGACGGACAAAGTTGAACAGCGTTTGTTGTCCGGCAGGTGCCGCCAGTAACGGCGCGGCGAACAGCAAGGCAAAAATGGCGGGCAGCGAGCGAATCATACGAACAAGGTTCTCCCAAACGGCCGGTAAATGGCCTGATGACGTGAGTCAGTGACAGTGAGATAGACCACGAAGTGGGCGATTCCGCCCACTGTGGTTCAAGATATTTCGCGCCTGAACGGCGGCAAGGCATTGAGGATTGCTTTGCCGTAGCGCTGGGTGACCAGGCGGCGGTCGAGCAAGGTGATGGTGCCCCGGTCTTCTTCGGTCCGCAGCAAGCGGCCGCAGGCCTGGACCAGCTTCAAGGAAGCGTCCGGCACCGAGATTTCCATGAACGGGTTGCCGCCCCGGGCTTCGATCCATTCGGCGAGCGCCGCTTCGACGGGATCATCCGGCACCGAGAACGGGATCTTGGCGATCACTACGTGCTCACAATACGCGCCGGGCAAATCCACGCCCTCGGCAAAACTGGCCAGGCCGAACAGCACGCTGGAATCCCCGCCATCGACCCGTGCCTTGTGCTTGTTCAGGGTTTCCTGTTTCGACAGGTTGCCCTGGATAAACACTTGCTTGCGCCAATCACGGTCCAGGCCATCGAACACGTCTTGCATCTGTTTACGCGACGAGAACAACACCAGGGTGCCACGGGAACCCTCCACCAGCGACGGCAGGTCACGGATGATCGCTGCCGTGTGGGCCGGCGCGTCCCGTGGGTCGGCCTTGAGGTCGGGCACCCGCAACACACCGGCATCGGCGTGATGGAACGGGCTCGGCACCACGGCCGTGACGGCCTTTTTCGGCAGGCCGGCGCGCATGCGGAAACGGTCGAAAGTGCCCAGGGCCGTCAGCGTCGCCGAGGTAACCAAGGCCCCATAGGCAACATTCCACAGATTGCGTCGCAGCATTTCCGCCGCGAGGATCGGGCTGGCATTGACCTCGATATCGAACAGCGCACCGCTTTCCGACAGGGTCAGCCAACGTGCCATGGGCGGGTTGTCTTCCGGGTCTTCGACGGTAAACGCGGTCCACAACTCCCAGTTGCCCTGGGAACGGGACAGCAAGCTGCCGAACAACGGATACCACTCTTCGGCCTGGTTGCTGGCGATGCCAATGTTGACCTCGCCGTCCATGCCTTCCTTGAGCAAGTCGGTGAGACGGGTAAACAGGTCAGTCAGGCGGGAAAAGCCCTTCTTCAATTCGATACCCATTTCGCGCATGTGCTCAGGAATCATCCCGCCGACGAAACGGTGACGCGGGCGCTCGCGGCCTTCGACGTCTTCGCCGGGTTTGAAGTCTGCCACCTGCTCGCAGGCGCTGAACATGAACTGTTGCTGGGTCTTGATCTCCCGCGCCAGCTCCGGAACCTGCTCGATCAACTTGCCTAGGTCACCGGGCAGAGGGTGCTGGGCCAGCAACTTGGTGAGGTTCTTCGCAGTGGTTTCCAGCCAGTCGGCGGTGGAGCGCAAGCGGGTGTAGTGGGCAAAGTGGCCGATGGCCTTGTCCGGTAGGTGATGGCCTTCGTCGAACACGTAGAGCGTGTCGCGCGGGTCCGGCAGCACGGCGCCGCCACCCAGGGCCAGGTCGGCAAGGACCATGTCGTGGTTGGTAACGATAACGTCAACCTTGCCCATGCCTTCTCGGGCCTTGTAGAAGGCGCACTGGCCGAAGTTGGGGCAATGGCGATTGGTGCATTGGCTGTGATCGGTGGTCAGGCGCGCCCAGTCGGCGTCTTCCAGGGCAGTGGGCCAGTTGTCACGGTCACCGTCCCATTTGTTGCCTGCCAGTTTCTCGATCATGCTGGTGAACAGCTTCTGGCTGGCCTCATCCACCTCGATCTTGAAGCCTTCTTCTTCGAACAGGGATGCCGTGGCGGTTTGCGCATGGCCTTCCTGCAACAGCACATCGAGCTTGGACAAGCACATATAGCGGCCACGGCCCTTGGCCAGGGCGAAGGTGAAGTTCAGGCCGCTGTTGCGCATCAGGTCCGGCAGGTCCTTGTAGACGATCTGCTCCTGCAGGGCCACGGTAGCGGTGGCAATCACCAGGCGCTTGCCGGCGGCCTTGGCGGTGGGGATCGCGGCCAGGCTATAGGCCACGGTCTTGCCGGTACCGGTGCCGGCTTCGACAGCCACCACCGCCGGGTCGCCACTGCGCCGGCCTTCATCGTCGGTGTCGATATCCCCGAGGACCTTGGCGATTTCAGCGATCATCAGGCGCTGGCCGTACCGCGGCTTCAAGCTCTTGGCTTCGAGAAAACGCGAGTAGGCGCCCTGGATCGTGGTTTTGAGTTCAGTGCTGATCATGGATAGTCGGGCGCAAAAACGCTGGATAAATTTTCAGTGGTTCGGATCGGCCGCTATCATACCCCGCTAATTAATCCCGCGCAGAACGGAGTACCTCAATGACCGTCTTTAGCCTTGCTTACACCCTGCATGTTCTGGCCGCCCTGGTCTGGGTCGGCGGCATGTTTTTCGCCTGGATGATCCTGCGCCCGGCCGCCATGGCCGCGCTTGATGGCCCTGCCCGGCTGAAATTGTGGGTGAATGTGTTTCAACGTTTTTTCGTGTGGGTCTGGGTGGCGGTGCTGCTGTTGCCGATCAGCGGTGTCGGCCTGTTGCAACTGCGCTTCAACGGTTTTGAGACCGCACCGCGCTATGTGCAGGTCATGATGGGCTTGTACGTGGTGATGACGGCACTGTTTATCCGCATCCAGGCGCTGCAATTGCCTGAACTGCGCACAGCAGTGGCCGCTGAGGATTGGCCGGCTGGAGCGGCTGCGTTGGGAAAAATCCGTAAATTGGTGGGGATCAATCTGATTGTCGGGTTGGTGCTGATGGCAGTGGCTTCGGCACGACCGATGTTTTAACAACAGTCACCCGTTTCAAGCCTCAAGCTGCAAGCCTTGTACTTTCAGCTTGAAACTTGTGGCTTGAAGCTGCCCTTCCCCTATAACCGCTGGACCGTTACGGAGCCCGCAGGCCCCTGAACACCCGGCTGCCCTTCGAGCCCCGGCCGGCCCTTATCGCCGCCATCAGCGCGGTACACCAGGCAACCCTTGGACTGCCCGCCCTTGCCAGGATTGCCAGCCAGGCCCGGCAAGCCGCCCGCGCCACCGTCAACCCACACCTTGATCTTGGTGCTTGGGAAATCCTGGGGCAGTTCGACCCTGACTACTGCACCCGCCGCGCCCGGTAGCCCGTCGCCACCGTTGTCACCATTGGCACCGCGTCCAGCCGAACCCCAGGTGCAACCGGGGTCTTCGCCATTGGCGCCGTCCAGTCCGGCATAGCCTTGGGATCCGGCGCCGCCACGGGCATCCACCGACAATTCGCCGGCATTCAGGGAATTGATACGCAAGCTCAGGTCACGCCCTGGCTTGGCAGGCTTCTCGTGAGTACCGGGCGCGCCGCGGGAGGTAATCTGGCTGCCATGCTCCAGTTGTGCATGACGCACCAGCAACTGAAGGCCAGATGCGCTGGGCACGATGGCGATCCGTGCCTCGCGGCCCAGGTGCAATTCATCGATGCTGACCTGAGAGATAGTGGCCGGAATTAACAATGTGCCGTAGTCGGCCACGTCCAGGCGCTCCAGTTGCAAAACACTAGTGCTGTTGGGCAGGCGCATCAACGAGTTGGTGTCGACGCTGACGCTCTGGGCCAGGGCGATGGGACTAACGAGCAGGGCCAGCAAAAAAACCTTACGCATGATTGGCCTCCTTGTTCACTTCATCGACAGGTGCAGGCGCTGAAAGGCTCTGCACATGGAACATACCCACCAGCAGAATCTGCAAGCGGTCACGCCAAGGATGGACACGATTTTTCACGTTGGCGCTGAATAACAGCAACTCCAGCAGATGGGTCAGCAACAACAGGCTGCCGGCCAGATTGACCAACAGGTGAAACGGATTGATCAGTGGTTTGAACAGGTTGACTACCACGACCACCCAAAACAGCAACGTCAAAAACTTCCCCAGCCCCCAAAACACCTTCATCCCGCACGCTCCCCTTGCACATTATTCTTTGGGGGCACAGTAACGACTTACGTGGGCGATTTGCCAGTGAAGGATTAAAAAACTTGATGAAGGGCCTGGTTTGGCCGCCAGTTCGACGAGGATCGCCAGCAATGCCCCTGTGGGCCTCACAGGGGCATATACGCTATCTAGCGGTTGATCTGGATTTCCACCCGACGGTTCAAGGCACGGCCGTCGACCGTTTTGTTGTCGGCCACCGGATGACTTTCACCGGAACCTGTCACCGACACGAAGTTGCTGCGCGGCACACCTGAGCTGACCAGGTAATCGGTCACCGAATGGGCGCGTTTTTCCGAGAGTCTCTGATTGTAGGCATCTTTGCCAACGCTGTCGGTATGGCCGCTGACTCGCAGTTGTGCGCTCGGGGCTTCCTGTTTCAGGCGCGTGGCGATGGTGTCGAGTTTGGTTTTGTCTGCCGCCGTGAGCTTGGCCGAGTCGAATTGGAAGTGAACGTCACGAATCACGATGGTTTCTTCCTTGACCACCACCACTTCCTCGACCACCGCTACCGGCACAGGTGGGCAACCATCGGCGTCGACCTGCACGCCTTTGGGGGTGCCTGGGCACTTGTCGCGGCTGTCCGGCACGCCGTCGCCGTCTTCGTCACCGTCGCCATGGACCCAGCAATAAGCGCCGGCCATGCCGCCGATCAACAACGCGCCACCGCCAGCCCATGAGGAGCTTTCGGTCGCGCCGAGAGCGGCACCGGTCACACCGCCGAGCGCAGCGCAGGTGGGCCAATCGGTTTTTTGCAAGCCTGCGCAACCTGTCAATACTCCGGTTAGCAGAACCAAAGGTAGAGCTGTCCGCATGATGCTCATCTGATTTCTCCTGAGGGGATCGACCGGGGGCCGATAGGTGGAGTAAAGACGGCTCCTTTAATCTGCGCCAGCATGCCATCCCCCCGTATTCATTGGCCGTAGATGCTTTCTCCTGACTAAATCCCGCCGCCCGCTCTAGGCCCGCACGCTCAGGCAGGCTAGTCTCTACGGTTCTGATTTGAGGATCTTCGATGAGCGCCGGTATTTCTTCCCGTACACCCCAGCAAGCCTTGGCCGCCTTGCTTGACCTTCATGGGCCAAAACGCCTGTTGCTGCTGGGTGCCAGCCAGTTTCCGGCGCTTGATGCGTTCAAGGAGGCGCACCCCAATACCGTCGTATCCTTTTCCGAGCCTGGACCTTTGCCGGCAGCACTCGCAGCACAGCGGTTTGACTTGGCGCTGGTGGTCGACTGCCTGGAGCACCTGTCAAAACGGGAGGGCCTGGAACTGCTGGGCGGCATCCGCAACTTGAACGCCAGCCGCATCGCCGTGCTCGCGGACTTGGGCGCCTGCGACTGGAAAGAGACCGACTTTTTCTCGCTGGCCCTGCAAGCCAGTGAGGGTTTCCAGCGCGACGACCAGATACTGACGCTGTTTACCTATGATCTGCTTGACTATAAACAGGTGCCGGACTGGCTCAATGCCCGCTTCTGGGCCAACCCGCAAAACTTCGGAAAGTATTGGTGGTAACCCGATGAGTACATCCATTTGCCCCTGCGGCAGTGGCAACCTGCTGGATGCCTGCTGCGGCCATTACCACGCCGGCCACCCCGCACCCTGTGCCACAGCGCTGATGCGCTCGCGCTACAGCGCCTATGTACTGGGCCTGGTGGACTATCTACTGGCGACCACTTTACCCGCGCAACAGAGCGGACTGGATCGCGAAGTAATCAGCGCCTGGAGCGCCCAAAGCACCTGGTTGGGGCTGGAGGTGGAAAGCTCGGAAGTGTTCGGCGGGCAGCCAGAGCACGCCTTCGTCACCTTCATCGCGCGCTGGCATGACAGCACCGGCGAACACAGCCACCGCGAAAGGTCTTCCTTCGTACAAAACGATGGGCGCTGGTACTTCATTGACCCGACGGTACAGGTCAAGGCTGGGCGCAATGACAACTGCCTGTGCGGCAGTGGGCAAAAATTCAAGAAGTGTTGCTACAATTACCTACCATAAAGATTTAGGTACGCGGCACCATGGGGAAGGTCTTCAGCTACATTCGCTTCAGCAGCAACGCCAGTCAGCAGGCGACAGTTACGCAAGGCAAGTGAAAGCTGCGAAGAAGTTTTGCGATGAGAACGACCTCGAGTTAGCCGATCCTCGTGAATATCTTTTCTTTGATGCAGGCCGTTCGGCATGCAAGGGCAAGCACCTCGACGATACTGGCGAGTTGGCCAGATTCCTGAGCTTCGTAGAAGACGGGACCATCCCACCGGGCAGCTATTTGGTAGTGGAGTCCCTAGACCGTCTTTCACGTGAAAAGGTGAGGGACGCCCTGCCCCGTTTCCTCGATCTTCTGGCGAAGTGAATCAACGTCTACACCAGCACTGACAGCCGCCTGTACACCAAGAACTACAACGAAATTGATCTAATCATCTCGATTATCTCGATGTCCCGTGCTCATGAAGAATCGGCACTCAAGGGCGGTCGGGTGTCTTCAGCGTGGCGTAATAAACAGAAGGATGCCCGCGAATATGGCAAGCCCCTTGGGAAGCTTTGAATCGCCCCGGATTCTCTAGACACCTTGCAAGCTCATTGCGTAACGCTTTTCAAACTCTACCGGTGACAGCTGATTGTTGAAACCATGGCGGCGTTTTACGTTGTAGAACATCTCGATGTAATCGAACACATCGCTACGAGCATCTTGCCGTGTTGTGTAGATTTTCCGCTTAATCCGTTTAGAAGCTGGAAAAAGCTCTCGGCTACGGCGTTGTCATCACAGTTGCCTCGGCGACTCATGCTGGCAACCAAATTGTTCGCCTTCAAAAAACTGCGCCAATCAGAACTGCTGTACTGGCTGCCTTGGTCAGATCAAGCGAGAAACGAAGGCAGCGTGACGCTGGTTGCTACACAGATACTTCTAATCAAGCTATTCGGGGCCACGTGCCCTATCTTATTTGTGGTTCCCTTTGGGCGTTTCTAGACAAGCCTACTGCTCGATGTTAAGCAGTACCCGAAAAACCATTAGGTTTATTTTGGAGCTCGAAAACTAAACGGTTATCGAGGTGCACCGGAAATTTTGGCGGGGGCCAGGAACTGGCTGGAACGATTACGGTGGAATCTCTGTCGCTCGCTCACACCTCCAGTTTTATCTCCATGCAGGATGACAGTCCTTTGGTGTGGGCGAGCTTC
The DNA here is from genome assembly GCF_040310325.1 of Pseudomonas sp. HY7a-MNA-CIBAN-0227. Lineage (NCBI taxonomy): Bacteria > Pseudomonadati > Pseudomonadota > Gammaproteobacteria > Pseudomonadales > Pseudomonadaceae > Pseudomonas > Pseudomonas sp. HY7a-MNA-CIBAN-0227. The sequence continues at coordinate 145,903 of NZ_JBEOPT010000003.1, forward strand.
GTCTGTATTCTGATTGCTGGCTGTGATGTTCTCTGTCGCTACGCAACAACTCCAATAAACATATCAAGGTTGTCGGGCAGAGATTCCTCGACGACATCGGCGATCTGGCTAACCTGTTCACGGGTTAGTGGTAACTCCCCATCGGCCTCAGCGTCAAGGCTCTTCCAACCTAGAATATCCATTACTCTTTGTTCAAGCTCTGGTGCCACGTCCAGTTCGTACTTCAACGAGTTATCTTCAAAGCTGTCAGGCAAAAATCCTGTGATGCATAAGTACATAACTACCTCTCAATCTATTTAGGAGTGGTTCTTCCCGGTTTTGCGGGCTTGGTTTGCTCGCCTGTCTCTGGGTTGTACTCCCCCAAATGCTTGCCTTGTTTATCATACATTTCGACAGCCCCGTGTTGGCTGTCCCACTCGTAAATCCGCCCTTTAGAGTCTTTCCAGCGGGTACGTTTTTTACCACCACCTTGAACGCTGTTTTTTGATTTATCCCTCGCAGCATCAGGAAATGCCATCAGTCCTTTAGGCGCCGGGTGATAACTATGGTCACCTGATACGCTCAGTGAGATGTAAATCGGCTGAATGCCGGTGTTAGGAAACGTGATAATTGCGTCTTGGTAATCTGGCGGATGAACCGGATTGACCAGTATCTTATTGGCCTGTTCGGTTGGCGGATACACCCAGATAGGTGGCAACTGTGGGGCACCCTCAAGTGCAGGAATACCCATAACACTGTCTGGACTTGCCGCTGGCGTCCAAGTGAGGCCAATGCCGTTGCCAATATCAGCAACGTAGTTTTCGCCGTCTTTCTCTGCCTTGATGACCGGAACGTTTTCCCAGTCAGTTTTGCCACCAGTGTAGAAGCTGTAAGCGTTAACGGAGCCATCCGGCAAAGTCTTCACGTTGACACGAACACGAGTGCGGCCAGCATCAAGGGTGGCGTACTGATCATTCTCGTAGAAGGCGCTGTCAGGTGAAATGCTGGTGTTCGGAATCAGCAATGCAACAGTGCCCAATGCAGCGCCAGCAGCAACAATGCCTGATCCTTTCAGCAGGCCCAGTGATAGCGACCCGCCAAGACGTTGAGCAATTGCACTGCCGGTAGCAGACCCGCCCACCAGTTGCAGTGGGGTGCCTTGGGAGGTAATAGCTGCCCCGGTTCCAAGCACAGCCCACAGTCCGTAGTCGGCCAGTTTCTCAACAGGCACAAAACCGGAAGGGCTGGTGTGATTGATTACGCCGTCAGGGAGATTGCAACTCTTGGCGAAGACACATCCGGGTAGAATGACTTCCACCGGCTTCTTGATCGAATTCCTACGTGCGTCAGCTTCCCGCTCGTTCCTTGCATTCGCCGCCAGTGTTCTGTCCCAAGCTGCCTGCGCTTCCTCTGTCGCCTCGGCATGTCGCCTATTGCCATCTATCCCATTACATCCCAGAGTACTCGGGAAGATATTTTTAACCGCCATAACACTCCCTGTGCAAATTGACGATCCGTGTTCGCCGATTAAGTGCGACAGGACGCTACTTCACGGGTGTTTGGTTTTTCTGTAGGACAATTCTCAAAAATTATGAAAAGTCGTCTATCAGGTCTACAGATTGTGGGCGGAGGAGTAACCACTTTACTTTAATGCGGGTCTCCGAATGATGGCGATTGACCGCGCTACGGCAGGCGGGAACATTGCATATGCTTCTGCACCCACTAAGATAAATCCTAGAAGTTATAACCCGAGCGGAAAGCGCATCATTGGTAGGTTTTTGTAGCAATAAATGAAGAAGTGCTGTTCCAGCTATCTATAACAGCAGGCACCCCCCTCGCCCTACAGGGACAACGCATGGTTAACCACTTACGGACTTACAGCCTTCTGCTGACATTAACCCTCGGGCTGTCGGGCTGCGCGTCCTGGTTCGCCGACGATGCTCCCGCGCCGCAGGTGCACCTGGTCAAGGTCGAAGTGGTCCGGGCCAAGTTGTTGGAACAGAAATTCAAGCTGCACTTTCGCGTCGACAACCGTAACGACTCGGACCTGACAGTGCGCGGGCTGATCTACAAGATCACCCTGGACGATATTGTGCTGACCGAAGGCGAGTCCAATGAGTGGTTCACCGTGGCACCTCACAGCCGGGGGTTTTTCAAGATCTCTGTGCGCACCAACCTGTGGCCGCAAGTGCGTCAGGTGGTCGAGATGCTGAAAAACCCCGACCAACCCATCCCCTATCGGCTGGAAGGCGAACTGAAAACCGGATTATTCATCGGTAACGACGTGCACGTGCTGCGCAATGGCGAGATAATCCCCGGCGATTTTATTCCGGAGCGACATCAATGACTCAGCAACCCCATGTCCATGGTCCTGACTGCAACCACGATCATGATCACGATCACCATGATCACGACCACGGCCATGTCCACGGTCCGAACTGCGGCCACGCTCACCAGGAGCCAGTTCGCAACACCTTGAAGGACGTGGGTCGCAACGATCCTTGCCCGTGCGGCAGTGCAAAGAAATTCAAGAAGTGCCACGGCGCTTGATGCGAGTGTAGTAAGAGCGCGTTCTGTGGCGAGTGAGCTGACTCCCTCGCCACAAGGTCAGTGTTTACAACGCTAGTTAGTCAACACCTGCTTCGACGAAATAACCGTGGCGTATTCGCCATGCAGGTTACCCAAGGACATGGCATGCACCGTCTCAGCCGAGTGCATTTGCCCATAAAAGTCCGCCTTGTCGAAGGTGTAGCAGGCGTCTTCAACCACCCAAGTCTCAAACCCAAGGTTGCCGGAACTACGAGCAGTAGCTTCCACCGAGTTGTGGGTAGCTACGCCCACCAGCACCACTTGCCTGATTCCAGAGCCGCGCAATGTTGCCTCCAGCGCCGTACCGCAAAACGCATCCGGCACCTGCTTCTGGATCAATTGTTCGCCCGCCTGCGCAATAAACGCGTCCTGAAACTCCACCCCCGACTGCTCCGGCCAGAACACCGAGTCCGGCGAGTGGGACAAATGCTGAACATGGATCACCGGCCAACCGTTACTGCGCCACAGGGCCAGTAGCGCGAGCATGCGCTCCTCTGCGTCGGGATTATTGCGCCGCCCCAGTTTGGGATGATGAATGCCTTTTTGTTGATCAATCAGGATCAACGCTGCGCCGCGCCGGATTTCCATATCGATAGATCCAAATGTTTCATTGAATTTTCGCCACTTGAACATTACCTATTCCTACAGGCAAGTCATCGGGCGTAAAACAGTCCTCTCATCTGTTGGCTATCCGCTCAAGCATTACCACTCTTGGAGAGCTTCATGATCGACCTGTATTACTGGACCACCCCCAACGGTCACAAGGTGTCGTTGTTCCTGGAAGAAGCCGGTCTGCCTTACGAGGTGCATCCGATCAACATTGGCCAGGGCGACCAGTTCAAGCCTGACTTCCTGAAAATCGCTCCCAACAACCGTATACCGGCCATCGTCGATCAGCACCCGACCGACGGCGGCGCTCCCATTTCCCTCTTTGAATCCGGCGCCATCCTGCTGTACCTCGCAGAAAAAACCGGCCAGTTCATTCCCCAGGACCTGCGCGGTCGTCAGGAAGCCCTGCAGTGGCTGTTCTGGCAAATGGGTGGCTTGGGCCCGATGGCTGGGCAGAACCACCATTTCAGCCAGTTCGCCCCGGAAAAAATCCCTTACGCGATCAAACGCTATGTCGACGAAACCGCTCGACTGTATGGCGTGCTCGACCGCCGCCTGGCAGATCGCAAGTTTGTGGCGGGCGAGGAATACAGCATCGCCGACATGGCGATCTACCCGTGGATCGTTTCCCACAAATGGCAGAGCCAGAAGCTGGAAGACTTCCCCCATGTAGAGCGCTGGTTCAACCACATCAAGGAGCGTCCGGCGACGGTGCGGGCGTATGAGCTGGTGGCAAAGGTCAATCCGCCGAAGTCTTGAGTCCCCAGAGCACTCCCACGCCCTATGTGGGAGTGATCCCTTGAAAATAAGCACCTCCTCCCGCTTGCGTCGTTTCACCGCGCTCACTAACGTAGCGCCTTTACTGACGCTACCCCCCGCAGGAGCTTTGCCATGGCCTCGCCAGCCCTCTCACATTTTCTTCCCCGGTTCGGCGTTGCCGCGGCAGTGGCCAGTGTCTTGGGCCTGGCCGGTTGCCAGTCACTGAGCACCCAGGACACTTTGCCCCCCGTTTCCGGCGTGCAGCCCCTCAAGGGCCTGGCGCAAAACGTTTCCGTGCGCCGCAACAGCCAAGGCATGCCGCTGATCGAAAGCAACACCTTCCATGACGCGCTGTTTACCCTCGGCTATGTACACGCCAGCGACCGCATCAACCAGATGGTCACCCTGCGCCTGTTGGCCCAGGGCCGTCTGGCGGAAATGTCCGGGCCGGATGTGCTGGATGTCGACCGCTTCATGCGGGCAGTCAACCTGAAGAAAAGTGCCGGCGAGCTTTACAACGCTTCGTCGCCTCGGCTGAAGCGGTTCTTTGAAGTCTATGCCCGCGGGGTCAACGCCTACCTGTTCCGCTACCGTGACAAGCTGCCGGCAGACCTGGCCCAGACCGGCTACAAGCCTGAATACTGGAAGCCGGAAGACTCAGCGCTGCTGTTTTGCCTGCTGAATTTCAGCGAATCGGCCAACCTTCAGGAAGAATTGTCGGCCCTGGTGCTCGCGCAAAAAGTCGGTGCCGATAAGCTCGCCTGGCTGACACCGAGCTACCCGGATGAACCACTGCCGTCGGCTGAATCCGACAAGCTCAAGGGCGTCAACCTCAGCCAGATTCCTGGCTTGGCGGCGCTGAACAGCATCACCGAGCACCTGGGCACGCTCAATACCCTCGGGGTTTCCAGCTCCAGCAACTGGGCCATCGCCCCACAACGCAGCCGCAGTGGCAGAAGCTTGTTGGCCAATGACCTATCGACACCGCTGCAGGCGCCGTCGCTGTGGAACTACGTGCAAATCCGCGCACCAAAATACCAGGCCGCCGGTGTCTCGATTGCCGGTATCCCGACCTTGCTCTCCGGCTTCAACGGCAAGGTAGCCTGGAGCATGAGCCAGGTTTCTGGCGATACCCAGGACCTGTTCCTGGAAAAGGTCAAACGCCAGGGTAACGCGCTGTACTACGAGAACAATGGCAAATGGCTGCCAGCCATCGTGCGCAACGAAACTTTCTTCGCCAAAGGCCAGAAGCCACTTCGCGAAGCGGTGTACGAAACCCGCCACGGGCCGCTGCTCAACAGCACCCAATCCCTGAGCAGCGGTTATGGCCTGGCTTTACAAACTGCCGACTTCAAGGACGACAAGAGCCTGGACGCGTTCTTCGACCTATCCAGGGCGCAGAACGTAGAGAAAGCCTCGGACGCCAGCCGCGAGATTCGCGCCATCGCCCTGAACATGGTCTTTGCCGACGCCAGCAATATTGGTTGGCAAGTCACCGGCCGCTTCCCCAACCGCCGTGAAGGCGAAGGCCTGGTGCCATCGCCGGGTTGGGACGCACGTTTTGACTGGGACGGTTACGCCGACGCGATGCTGCACCCTTACGATCAAGACCCGCCACAAGGTTGGATCGGCACCGCCAACCAGCGCACCATCCCGCACGGTTATGGCATGCAACTGTCCAACTCCTGGGCTGCTCCGGAACGCAGCGAACGGCTTGCGCAACTGGCAGGCAGCGGCAAGCACGATAGCCGCAGCGTAATTGCCATGCAGTACGACCAAACCACCACCTTCGCCGCCAAACTGAAAACCATGTTCCTGGCGCCAGGCATGGCCCAGCCGCTAAAACAGGCCATTGACGCCCTGCCCGCCGCCGAACGAGCCAAGGCGCGGGAAGCCCTGGACCGCTTGATGGCATTCGACGGCCGCTTGGCACCGACGTCCACCGACGCGGCGATTTACGAGCTGTTCTTGCAGGAAAGCACCAAGCAGATCTTCCTCGACGAGCTGGGCCCGCAGACCAGCGCCACCTGGAAAGCCTTTGTCAGCAACGCCAACCTGTCCTACTCGGCCCAGGCCGATCACCTGTTGGGCCGCGAAGACAGCCCATTCTGGGATGATGCGCACACCCCGCAAAAAGAAGACAAACCGGCAATCCTCGCCCGCAGCCTGGCCGCCGCAATTACTGCGGGCGACAGCCTATTGGGCATCGATCACAAGGCCTGGCAGTGGGGCAAACTCCACAGCTACACCTGGAAAAACACCCGCGGCCAGACTGTTCGCGGCCCACTGGCGGCGGGCGGTGATCACAATACCCTGAACGCGGCACCCTACAGCTGGGGGCAAAATTTCGACACCACACAGGTGTCGGCGCTGCGCATGATCGTCGACTTCGGCCAGATGGAGCCGATGATGGGCCAAAGCGGCATCGGCCAATCCGGCAACCCCGCCAGCGCGAACTATGCCAACGGCATCGACGCGTGGCTCAAGGCGCAATACCTGAGCTTCCCGATGCAACCGCAGAACTTTGACAAGGTGTATGGCAAAACCAGATTGACCCTGGTGCCCGGCAAGTAATCCCCAACCTATCGTTCCCACGCCCGTGGGAACGATAACTAAACGTCAGCGCTGGACACGGCACCAAATAAGCGCGCCCACTTCCCAATGCCCGAAATCGGGCATTTCCTGCATCGCATCACCTGTAATCCCACCTTTTAAAACGACCATTCGGAACTATGGTGCAGAAATTGCTACTTGCGTTACGTCTGACACCGTTCAGTAACAGTCCTAAACGCGCCACATGCGCTTATCTTGATTCCCAGGGATTACATAATGAAAAAAGCATTGCTGACCCTTTCTGCACTGGCTCTGTGCATGGCCGCAGGTTCTGCCTTGGCCAAGGAATACAAGGAATTGCGTTTTGGTGTCGATCCCTCCTACGCACCGTTCGAATCCAAAGCGGCTGACGGCAGCCTGGTGGGCTTCGATATCGACCTGGGCAATGCCATCTGCGCGGAGCTTAAGGTCAAGTGCAAGTGGGTCGAGAGTGACTTCGACGGCATGATCCCAGGCCTGAAAGCCAACAAGTTCGACGGCGTGATTTCGTCCATGACCGTGACCCCGGCCCGCGAGAAGGTCATCGACTTCTCCAGCGAGCTGTTTTCCGGCCCGACGTCCTACGTGTTCAAGAAAGGTTCTGGCCTGAGCGAAGACATCACGTCCCTCAAGGGCAAGACCGTTGGTTACGAGCAAGGCACCATTCAGGAAGCGTACGCCAAGGCCGTGCTGGACAAGGCTGGTGTGAAAACCCAGGCCTATCAGAATCAGGATCAGGTCTACGCCGACTTGATGTCGGGCCGTCTTGACGCGTCAATCCAGGACATGCTGCAAGCCGAACTGGGCTTTTTGAAATCGCCACAAGGCGTTGACTACGAAGTCAGCAAGCCTGTGGATAGCGAATTGCTGCCGGCCAAGACCGCCGTCGGCATCTCCAAAGGTAACAAAGACCTGAAGGCACTTTTGGATAAAGGTATCAAAGCGTTACACGATGATGGCACCTACGCCACCATCCAGAAGAAACACTTTGGCGATCTGAACCTGTTCAGCGGCAAATAATGCCCGGGCGCCCATCTTCACGATGGGCGCTTTTTTACCTCGCCATAGGCCGTGATCGATGTTTGAAGACCTGTTGCAGACCCTCGGCCTGAGTGCTTTCAGTTTGAAGGGTTTCGGCCCGCTCTTGCTGCAAGGCACCTGGATGACCATCAAGTTATCGGTGCTGTCCCTGGCCGTCAGCGTATTGCTGGGCCTGCTCGGCGCCAGCGCTAAATTGTCCAGCCTGCGGCTCCTGCGCATCCCCGCCCAGCTCTACACCACGCTCATTCGTGGTGTGCCGGACCTGGTGCTGATGCTGCTGATTTTCTACAGCCTGCAAACCTGGCTGACCAGCTTCACCGACTTCATGGAATGGGAGTACATCGAGATCAACCCGTTCAGCGCCGGGGTTATCACCCTGGGCTTTATCTACGGCGCCTACTTTACCGAGACCTTTCGCGGGGCGATCCTCGCCGTGCCCCGTGGCCAGTTGGAAGCCGCCACCGCCTATGGCCTCAAGCGCGGGCAACGATTTCGCTACGTGACCTTCCCGCAGATGATGCGCTTTGCCCTGCCAGGCATCGGCAATAACTGGATGGTGATGCTCAAGGCTACGGCACTGGTGTCGATCATCGGCCTGGCCGACCTGGTAAAGGCCGCCCAGGATGCCGGCAAAAGCACCTATCAGTTGTTCTACTTCCTGGTGATCGCTGCGTTGATCTACCTGTTGATCACCAGCGCCTCCAACTTCGTCCTGCGCCGCCTGGAACGCCGCTACTCCGCAGGTTCCCGGGAGGCGCTACGATGATTGAGCTCCTGCAGGAATACTGGCGGCCCTTCCTTTACAGCGACGGCTACCACATCACTGGCCTGGCCATGACCATGTGGCTGCTCAGCGCCTCGATCTTCATCGGTTTCCTGGTGTCGATCCCGCTGTCTATCGCACGGGTTTCGCCGACGCGCTGGGTGCGCTGGCCAGTGCAGTTCTACACCTATCTGTTCCGGGGCACTCCGCTCTATATCCAACTGCTGATTTGCTACACCGGCATCTACAGCATCGCCGCGATTCGCGCGCAACCGGTGCTGGATACGTTTTTTCGCGATGCAATGAACTGCACCATCCTCGCCTTCGCCCTCAACACCTGCGCCTACACCACGGAAATTTTTGCCGGGGCGATCCGCAGCATGGCCCACGGCGAAGTCGAGGCGGCAAAAGCCTATGGCTTGAGCGGCTGGAAACTGTATGCCTACGTGATCATGCCCTCGGCACTGCGCCGTTCATTGCCGTACTACAGTAATGAGGTGATCCTTATGCTGCACTCGACGACGGTGGCCTTTACCGCGACGATCCCGGACGTGCTTAAAGTCGCCCGTGATGCCAACTCGGCAACCTTTCTCACCTTTCAATCATTTGGTATCGCTGCGCTGATCTACCTGACCGTAACCTTTGCCCTGGTCGGTCTGTTTCGTCTGGCGGAGCGTCGCTGGCTGGCCTTTCTCGGCCCCAGCCACTAGGAGACTGCATGCGTCATCTGATTCATGAACTATTGGCGCCGGTGCCAGGCACGGCGCGGCAGATTCACAGCTTCCACTTCGGGCCGCAGCAGGCTGAAGGCAAGGTCTACATTCAGTCTTCGCTGCACGCCGACGAGCTGCCCGGCATGCTGGTGGCCTGGCACCTGAAGGCCCGCCTGGCCGAACTAGCCGCCGCCGGGCGCCTACACAGTGAAATCGTGCTGGTGCCCATCGCCAACCCGGCGGGCCTGGAACAGGTGTTGATGGATATCCCCCTTGGCCGCTACGAGCTGGAGAGCGGGCAGAACTTCAATCGCCGGTTTGTCGACCTCAGTGAAGAAGTCGGCAATCAGGTCGAAGGCCTGCTGGGCAGTGATCCGCACCTCAACCGGGAGCTGATCCGCGACAGCCTGCGCCAGGCCCTTGCCCGGCAGGTGCCGGCCACCCAGCTACAATCCCAACGCCTGGTGCTGCAACGCCTGGCGTGTGATGCCGACATGGTGCTGGACCTGCATTGCGACTTCGAAGCCGTGGCCCACCTGTACACCACGCCCGATGCCTGGCCACAGGTCGAGCCGTTGGCCCGCTATATCGGCGCCGAAGCCTGCCTGCTGGCCACCGACTCCGGCGGCCAATCCTTCGATGAGTGTTTCACCCTGGCGTGGTGGCAGTTGCAGCAACGTTTTGGCGAGCGCTTCAACATTCCCATGGGCAGCTTTTCCGTGACTGTCGAGTTGCGCGGCCAAGGGGATGTGAACCACGGTTTGGCGAGCCTCGACTGCCAGGCAATCATCGATTACCTGATTCAGTTCGGCGCCATCGCCGGAGAGCCGGCAGCGTTGCCGGACTTGCCCTATCCCGCCACGCCGCTGGCCGCTGTTGAACCCGTGGCGACGCCTGTGGGTGGCTTGCTGGTATTCAGCGCGCTGCCTGGGGAATACCTCAAAGCCGGTCAGCTTATCGCCGAAATCATCGACCCCATTCACGACCGCGTAACGCCGATTCATTGCCGTAATGCCGGCCTGCTTTACGCCCGTTCGCTGCGCCGCATGGCCACCGCCGGGATGGTCATCGCCCATGTCGCAGGCACGCAAGCCTATCGCAGCGGCTATCTACTTTCGCCTTGAAGGATGCACGCCCCCATGTACAAATTGACCGTTGAAGGCCTGCACAAAAGCTATGGCGATAACGAAGTGCTCAAAGGTGTCTCGCTCAAGGCCAGGACCGGTGATGTGATCAGCCTGATCGGCGCCAGCGGTTCGGGCAAAAGCACCTTTTTACGCTGCATCAACTTTCTTGAACAACCCAATGACGGCGCCATGACCCTCGATGGCCAGCAAATTCGCATGGTCAGCGACCGCCACGGCATGCGCGTAGCCGACGATGCCGAGTTGCAGCGCTTGCGCACGCGACTGGCGATGGTGTTCCAGCACTTCAACCTGTGGAGCCACATGAGCGTCCTGGAAAACATCACCATGGCTCCGCGACGAGTGCTGGGCTGCAGCAAGAAAGATGCCGAAGACCGCGCCCGTCGCTATCTGGACAAGGTCGGCCTGTCGGCACGGGTCGCCGATCAATATCCGGCGTTTCTCTCCGGCGGCCAGCAACAACGGGTAGCAATCGCCCGCGCCCTGGCGATGGAGCCGGAGGTGATGTTGTTCGACGAGCCAACCTCGGCCCTGGACCCAGAACTGGTGGGCGAAGTGCTGAAGGTGATCCAGGGTCTGGCCGAAGAAGGCCGGACCATGATCATGGTGACCCACGAAATGAGCTTCGCCCGCAAGGTGTCGAGCCAAGTGTTGTTTCTACACAAGGGCCTGGTGGAAGAGGAAGGCACACCGGAAGAAGTGCTGGGGAGCCCCAAGAGCGAGCGCCTCCAACAGTTCCTGAGCGGCAATCTGAAATAACGGCCGCGGCCCCAAGGCTGGACGCACGCAACGCGCTCAGCGGGCCGTGAGAGACACGATGAGCACCTTCACGCAACTGGCGCGGGCGGCGGCTCGTCCGGAAGGGTAGGCTCACCAGGTTCAGTGGGCTGGGGGTAATCAGGATCGGGCTGGCCGGGGATACCGCCAGCGCTGATCGGGGGATGTGCCATCAGGGACCAGGCCAGAACGCCAATCTGATTGGGTTCAAGCCGGGCAAGTTCGGCGCTGATTCGCGGATCGATCTTCATAGGGGTACTCCTCAAGCGTGGCCCGGCGCGTTTTGCACGATCCGGGGCAGTACACCCAATAGAGTGCCTGCCCGCTGACAAATTCCCTTGGTATGTCAGACGATTCGATCAGGCTCGCGGCAGGGTGACGCCACGCTGGCCCTGGTACTTGCCACCACGGTCCTTGTAAGAGACTTCACACTCTTCGTCGGATTCGAAAAACAGCATCTGCGCCACACCTTCGTTGGCGTAGATCTTCGCCGGCAAGGTGGTGGTGTTGGAGAATTCCAGGGTTACGTGGCCTTCCCACTCTGGCTCAAGCGGGGTCACGTTGACGATGATGCCGCAGCGCGCATAGGTGCTCTTGCCCAGGCAAATGGTCAGAACGTTGCGCGGAATGCGGAAGAACTCGACGGTGCGGGCCAGGGCAAAGGAGTTTGGCGGAATGATGCACACATCGCTCTTGACGTCGACGAAGCTCTTTTCGTCGAAGTTTTTCGGATCAACGGTGGCCGAGTTGATGTTGGTGAACACCTTGAACTCATCGGCGCAGCGCACGTCGTAGCCGTAGCTGGAAACCCCGTACGAAATCACTCGGTCGGCGCCTTCGCCGCGCACCTGACGCTCTACGAAGGGCTCGATCATGCCGTGCTCTTGCGCCATGCGGCGAATCCACTTGTCCGATTTGATGCTCATGGCGGGTGTCCTGAATAGCGAGGTGGAAAAATTCTGTTGAGCATCTTACCGGGGCCAGCCTCGTGGTTCAAAGGGCCGAGGATTTTTCTTAGTAAGGCTGGCAGATTCCTGCCAGCCTTACACAGCGGGGCCGGGCCTTGAATTCAGGGGATCAACCCCTGCAGAGGGCGCCGTCAGTCACGAATTTAGAGAAACCTTCGGAAATACCATTGGCACGTTCCGGAAAAAGGGTTAAGGTGGCGCCACTGTGCTGCTTGTGTCACTGAGAATCTCTACACGATATGTTGAATTTCGATCCAACCATCTCCAAGAATTTTTCCTGCTCTTTGCACTCAGTCTCGGCCAGGGCTTTTCCTGAGTCGCAGTCAACTTTGTCCAAGGAGATACACCATGTCTAATCGCCAAACTGGTACCGTTAAGTGGTTCAACGATGAAAAAGGCTTCGGCTTCATCACTCCACAATCCGGTGACGACCTGTTCGTTCACTTCAAAGCTATCCAATCTGACGGCTTCAAAAGCCTGAAAGAAGGCCAACAGGTCTCTTTCGTCGCTACCCGCGGCCAGAAAGGCATGCAAGCTGAAGAAGTTCAAGTTATCTAACTTGTACTGATTTAGTCGAAAAGCCCCGCCCTTAAAAGCGGGGCTTTTTTGTGCCTGTCATTTGGCCCCACACCTACATTTCCATAGATGTCGAGCCCTGGCGAGACTGCGTCAGCCTCGCTAAAGCTTGACCGTGAACAAAGTATCTACGGCATACAAAGCAAAACGCCCGACGCATTCACATGCATAGGGCGTTTCATCGCTGCCAAGCATCGTCTCTATTGAAACAACGACTCACTCGACAAGCCATTCTTCTCAAGGATCTCACGCAAGCGCTTGAGGCCCTCCACCTGGATCTGCCGCACCCGCTCACGGGTCAGGCCGATCTCCAGGCCAACATCCTCCAGGGTGCTGCTTTCGTGGCCGCGCAACCCGAAGCGGCGTATCACCACCTCGCGTTGCTTGTCCGTCAGCTCCGAAAGCCACTGGTCAATGCTTTGAGAAAGATCATCATCCTGCAACAGTTCACAAGGATCCGTAGGACGATCATCGGTCAGGGTGTCCAGCAGGGTTTTATCCGAGTCAGGACCCAGCGAGACATCAACCGAAGAGACCCGCTCATTGAGACCCAGCATACGCTTGACCTCTCCTACCGGTTTTTCCAGCAGGTTGGCGATTTCTTCAGGCGAAGGTTCATGATCGAGTTTTTGTGTCAGCTCACGCGCCGCCCGCAGGTAGACGTTGAGCTCCTTGACCACATGGATCGGCAACCGGATGGTCCGGGTCTGATTCATGATCGCTCGTTCGATGGTCTGACGAATCCACCACGTGGCGTAGGTCGAAAAGCGGAAACCCCGCTCAGGGTCGAACTTCTCCACCGCCCGGATCAAGCCGAGGTTGCCCTCTTCGATCAGGTCCAACAGGGAAAGCCCACGATTGACGTAGCGTCGGGCGATTTTCACCACCAGGCGCAGGTTGCTTTCAATCATGCGTTTGCGCCCAGCCGGATCGCCCTTTTGCGACAACCGCGCAAAATGGACTTCTTCTTCGGGGGTGAGCAAGGGGGAAAAGCCGATTTCATTGAGATACAACTGGGTTGCATCGAGCGCCCGAGTGTAATCAATGTATTTATGCTGTTTTAACGCTGAGGAGTTTTTGGATTTGGCACGAACCGAAGGTACAGCAGACCTCTCGTTCGACATCGAATCCGTACCGACATCAGTCTCCATAAGGAGAACCTCATCGTCGATGTCAAACTCCGGCGCTTCTTTACTGAGAGCCATTGTTATAGTCCTTTGGTGAGTTCGACCTCAAGCTCAAGCGACGCCTTTATCCTTGGCAACGCTGGAGCCTGTTCCTTCTACGTGAGGAAACAGGCTGGCACCACATCAACGACGGGGAAGGAATTGCAGTGGATCAACAGGCTTACCTTGGCGGCGAATCTCAAAATGCAGTTTCACCCGGTCCGTTCCAGTCGACCCCATTTCGGCAATTGTCTGTCCGACTTTGACCTGCTGCCCCTCCCGAACCAACAGCCTGCGGTTATGACCGTAGGCACTCACGTAGGTATCGCTGTGTTTGATGATGACAAGTTCACCGTAGCCCCGTAAACCACTCCCGGCGTACACCACAGTCCCATCTGACGCAGCTAAAACAGGCTGTCCCAAATCCCCGGCGATATCAATGCCTTTATTCAAACTACCGTTTGAGGAAAATTTCCCAATAAGAATGCCATTTGAAGGCCATCCCCAACCAGTCGGCGCAGGCCCTGCAGGAGGCAACGGCGCGAGTACCTGCTTGCTCGCCACCGTAGGCGTGGCGGTGCCTGCAGGCCGAGTGATGACTGTCGTCCTGCTGGAAGATGACGGCGATGAGCCGGATTTTGTGACAACTGCAGTCGGTGTTGAACCGGTACGCCCGTCGAAACGAATGGTCTGACCTGGATGTATCGTATAGGGCACAGGAATATTGTTACGGGCTGCGAGAGCCTTGTAATCCCAGCCATAACGGAAGGCAATCGAGAACATCGTATCGCCCTTGCGCACGACATATTGCCCGGTGGTGACCGTCGGCTTTTGTGGCACTGCATTATTGCGATCAACGACCCGCGCCCCGCCGCCTGGCGTACTGGAGCAGGCAGCCAATAAGGAACTCAAGACAAGGCCAATCACCAGTCGCTGAAAACTTGTTTTACTCATACGCTGCGCAATGACCGTGAGACTCACCCGCCGCTCCCTTTGTGGTGGCTGAATATGAACGCCTGTATCAGGCTTGAAATATGACGCAAGTATAACTGGCTGCTGAGCTTTAACCGGCAACAAGACAGAAACGAAAAAATCATCCTGTTTAATACGCTGCATCGATTATGTTGACTCAATAGACCCCGCTGTAAGACACATACCCGGCAATAGAATTCAGTATGTACAGGTAAATGATCAGGCCAGCGGGCCATTAAGTAGCGGGACAAAACGTACCGCCCCCAGCACATGCCGGGAAAAGCCCTCTTCCTCGCGAATGATCAACATCAATTGCTGCACTTCGCCAGACCCCACGGGAATGACCAGCCGCCCGCCTGGAGCCAACTGGTCCAGCAATGCCTGGGGCACATCGGTCGCAACCGCCGTCACGATTATGCCGTTGTAAGGCGCCAGCGCCGGCCAGCCTTCCCAGCCATCGCCCCAGCGAAAGACTACGTTGCGCAGATTCAATTCCATCAGGCGTTCCTTGGCCCGATCCTGCAACACCTTGATCCGCTCGACGGAGAATACCCGCTCCACCAACTGCGACAGAACGGCGGTCTGGTAACCGGAGCCGGTACCGATCTCCAGCACCTTGTCCAGAGGACCCGCCGCCAACAGCAGTTCACTCATCCGCGCAACCATGTACGGCTGGGAGATGGTCTGGTTGTGGCCAATGGGCAGCGCGGTGTCTTCATAAGCTCGGTGTGCCAGGGCTTCATCGACGAATAAATGCCGTGGAGTACGACGGATGACTTCCAGCACCTGGGCATTGGACAAGCCCTCTTCGTAAAGCCGCTGGATCAACCGCTCGCGGGTGCGCTGGGAGGTCATGCCGATACCCCTACGCAGCAGGTCGTCTTGTTCACGAGCCATTAGCGCAACCCCTCCAGCCAGCCATCGAGACTACTGAAGGCATCACTGAAGGTGCGATCGAGTTGCAATGGAGTAATCGAAACATAACCCTGCATCACCGCATGAAAGTCAGTGCCCGGTCCGCCGTCCTCGGCATCACCCGCTGCAGCGATCCAATAGCCTTCCTTGCCACGAGGATCGGTCACCTTCAGCGGTGCTGCCGCTCGGGCACGATGGCCCAGGCGGGTCAGTTGGATACCGCGAATATGGTCCAGGGGCAGGTTGGGAATATTGACGTTAAGCACCGTGCGCGGCGGCAGATCCAGGGAGTCATGGGCCTCCACCAGCTTGCGGGCGAAATAGGCAGCCGTGGGCAGGTTGTCCAACTGGCGAGATGCCAACGAGAAGGCAAACGAGGCCCGCCCCAGGAACCGCCCTTCAAGGGCAGCCGCCACTGTGCCGGAATACAACACGTCATCGCCGAGGTTGGCACCCAGGTTGATCCCGGAAACCACGAGGTCCGGCTCACGATCCAGCAGACTATTAATTGCCAGGTGCACGCAATCGGTGGGGGTTCCGTTCAGGCTGATAAAGCCGTTGGCTAACGTTTGCGGGTGCAACGGACGGTCGAGCGTCAGCGAGCTGCTGGCACCACTTTTGTCCTGGTCCGGGGCAACCACCACGCACTCAGCGTAGTCCGCCAGCGCAGCATGAAGCGCGGCAAGGCCGGGTGCTGTGACCCCGTCGTCGTTAGATATCAGAATACGCATGGGCTGTCCGTCTGCCCCACCGGCACCAGATCAACAAGCTCGCGCACCAAGACAGTGGCGAAGCATCCGGCCGGCAGGACGAATTCCAATTGCAGAATGTCCAGCGAGGGATAATGCCACGTCAACCCGCCAATGGGCAGTCGCAGAATGCGACGTTCCTGGCTCATGCCGGCATTGACCAGCCAATCGCGCAGGTCCGCTTCGCTGGCGGCCACCGCCTGCTCCAAGTCATGAGTGGCACCGGTAGCCGGCGAATCGCCTTCACCCCATTGCGGGCCGGTGGGATGCAAATCAAGGATGGCCAGGCGCGGATCGCTACACTCCGCCTCCCCCGCCGGGAAAAAGCTGCGGCTATCGGTGAACGCCAGTAAGTCGCCGACCTGGGCGCGCTGCCAGGAGCCGTCGGCTACCCGCGCCGCCAGCACTTTATTGAACAGAAAACTACGGGCGGTGGAAAGCAGGCGTGAACGCACGTTGCGCTGTTCCGGCAAGGCCTTGCGGGCAGCCCAATCGCGGGCATCCGCCACGTTGCCACCGTTATGGCCGAAGCGCTGAGCGCCAAAATAATTGGGGATGCCTTGCTGGACGATCAGTTGCAGGCGCGCATCGATCGCGGCGGCATCGCCGACGAACTGAGTCAGCCGCAGCGTGAAGCCGTTGGCCGAATGAGCGCCGCGTTGCAGCTTGCGCTTGTGGCGGGCGATCTTCAGGATCTTCAGCGTGTCGTTTTCCGCCGCAGTCAGGTCCGGATCGGCCTTGCCCGGCAGTTGCACGCTGAACCACTGGCGGGTCAGCGCCTGGCGATCCTTGAGGCCTGCATAGCTGACGGTGCGCAACGGCACACCTGCCGCCTTGGCAATGCGCCGCGCCGCCTCTTCGGTATTCAGGCCGCGCTTCTCCACCCATAACCACAGGTGTTCGCCTTCGCCGGTCAGCGGAATATCCAGTACTTCATCCACCTGGAAGTCTTCGGCCGTGGCCTTCAGTACTGCGCTGCCCAGGGCATCGCCATAGGCTCGCGGACCCAGCAGTTGTAGATCATTCATGCGTGTTGCAACAAGGCAACGGCGTGCACGGCAATGCCCTCTTCGCGACCGGCAAACCCGAGTTTTTCGGTGGTGGTGGCTTTTACGTTCACTTGATCCAACTCAACTTGAAGATCCGCGGCAATCAGCGCGCGCATCGATTCGATATGCGGGGCCATTTTCGGCGCCTGGGCAATGATGGTGTTGTCGACATTGGCGACCTTCCAGCCCTTGGCATGGAGCAGGCCGACCACGTGGCGCAGCAGCACACGGCTGTCCGCCCCCTTGAATTGCGGGTCGGTGTCCGGGAAGTGCTTGCCAATATCCCCCAGCGCAGCGGCGCCGAGTAAGGCATCGCTCAAGGCGTGCAGGACAACGTCGCCGTCGGAATGAGCCAGCAACCCGTGGTGGTGCGCGATCCGCACGCCACCCAGGGTGATGAAGTCGCCTTCGGCGAAACGGTGCACATCATAGCCGTGGCCAATACGCATAAAAAAACGCCCCGATTTAATTCAGGGCGTGATTCTACCTACTTTTGCCCGACATTAACCGAGCAAAGCGCGTCCATGATGTCGCAAATGGTCTTCGATGAAGCTGGCGATAAAGAAGTAGCTGTGGTCATAGCCCGGTTGCAGCCGCAGCTTGAGCGGATGGTTGGCCGCCCTGGCGGCTTGCTGCAAGGCTTCGGGCTTGAGTTGCACCTCAAGAAAATCATCGCGATCGCCCTGGTCTACCAGCAACGGCAGCTTTTGCGTAGCTTCGCTGATCAACACACAGGCATCCCACTCACGCCACTTCGAACGCTCATCCCCCAAGTAGCGGGAGAAGGCCTTCTGGCCCCACGGGCAATCCATCGGATTGTTGATCGGCGAGAACGCCGACACCGATTGATAACGACCCGGATTGCGCAAGGCACAGACCAGCGCGCCGTGACCACCCATGGAGTGACCGCTGATGCCGCGCTTGCTGGAGGCAGGGAAATGCGCCTCGACCAGTTCCGGCAATTCCTGCACCACGTAGTCATGCATCCGATAGTGCTTGGCCCAAGGCTCCTGGGTGGCATTCAGATAAAACCCGGCACCCAGACCGAAATCCCAGGCACCGTCCGGATCCCCAGGCACACCGGACCCACGCGGACTGGTATCTGGCGCAACGATGATCAGCCCCAACTCGGCCGCAACACGCATCGCACCCGCCTTCTGCATGAAGTTTTCATCGGTGCAAGTCAGTCCCGACAGCCAGTACAGCACCGGCAATTTGCCGCCCTGCTCCGCTTGCGGCGGCAGGTAGACGGCGAACGTCATGTCACAGCCCAGTACGCGGGAGCTGTGTTTGTAACGTTTATGCCAACCGCCAAAACTCTTCTGGCAGGAAATATTTTCCAGGGTCATGGGAGTGCTCCCAGCTTCAAGTCACAAGCCTCAAACTGCAAGAGAGTCGCCCCCCTTGCCGCTTATAGCTTGCAACTTGCCGCTGCTCTTCAGAAATGAATGACGGTACGGATGCTTTTGCCTTCATGCATCAGGTCGAATGCCTTGTTGATATCTTCCAGGCCCATGGTGTGAGTAATGAAGGTATCCAAAGGAATTTCACCGGTCTGGGCCATTTCCACATAGCTTGGCAGCTCGCTGCGACCGCGCACGCCACCGAACGCCGAACCGCGCCAGACGCGACCAGTCACCAACTGGAACGGACGAGTGGATATCTCCTGGCCAGCACCGGCCACACCGATGATCACCGACTCGCCCCAGCCTTTGTGGCAGCATTCAAGGGCCGCACGCATCAGCTGGACATTGCCGATGCATTCGAAGGAAAAGTCCACGCCGCCGTCGGTCAAATCAACAATCACGTCCTGGATCGGGCGGTCATAGTCTTTCGGGTTGATGCAGTCGGTGGCACCCAGCTGCTTGGCAATCTCGAACTTGGCCGGGTTGATGTCGATGGCAATGATGCGTGCGGCCTTGGCCTTGACCGCACCAATGACCGCCGAAAGACCAATACCGCCCAGACCGAAGATGGCCACGGTGTCACCCGGCTTGACCTTGGCGGTGTTGATCACCGCACCGATGCCAGTGGTGACGCCGCAGCCCAGCAGGCAGACTTTTTCCAGGGGCGCATCCTTGGGGATCTTGGCCACGGAGATTTCCGGCAACACGGTGTACTCAGAGAAAGTCGAGGTGCCCATGTAGTGGAAAATCGGCTGGCCCTTGTAGGAAAAGCGCGAAGTGCCATCAGGCATCAAACCCTTGCCCTGAGTGGCACGAATCGCCTGGCACAGGTTGGTCTTGCCACTCAGGCAGAATTTGCACTTGCCACATTCCGGGGTGTACAGCGGGATCACGTGGTCGCCCACCGCCACCGATGTCACTCCTTCGCCAATGGCTTCGACTATCGCGCCGCCTTCATGGCCGAGGATCGACGGGAAGATGCCTTCCGGATCGGCGCCCGACAAAGTGAAAGCATCAGTATGGCAAACACCGGAGGCGACCACGCGCAACAGCACTTCACCCGCCTTGGGCATGGCGACATCAACTTCAACGATCTCAAGGGGTTTCTTGGCCTCGAAGGCTACGGCAGCGCGGGACTTGATCATCCGGGTTCTCCATGGAGTTATAAAGCAAGACCAACAGTGTAAAACATTGCCTACTGATTAATAATCCAGGCAAAAGCAAAACATTATTGCTGCACAGGGATAATCACCATGCTGGAAAACCGCTGGGAAGGCATCGATGAGTTCGTTGCCGTGGCCGAGTGCAGCCAATTTACGGCGGCCGCCGAACGTCTTGGGGTGTCCTCGTCCCATATCAGCCGCCAGGTGGCGCGCCTGGAAGAACGCCTGCAAACCCGCCTGCTGTACCGAAGCACCCGACGGGTAACGCTGACCGAGGCCGGCCAGACTTTTCTGCAACATTGCCAACGTCTGCAGGATGGCCGCGAGGAAGCCCTACGGGCAGTGGGTGACCTGGCCAGCGAACCCAAGGGCATGTTGCGCATGACCTGCGCCGTGGCCTATGGCGAACGCTTTATCGTGCCACTGGTGACGCGGTTCATGGGGCTTTACCCACAACTGCGGGTAGATATCGAGCTGAGCAACCGCCAACTGGACCTGGTCCACGAAGGGCTGGACCTGGCGATTCGCCTTGGACGCCTGCAAGACTCAAGGATGGTCGCAAGCCGCCTGGCGCCACGGCGCATGTACCTCTGCGCGTCTCCCTCCTACCTTGAGCGGTATGGACGGCCACACAGCTTGTCGGAATTGAGTCGGCATAACTGTCTGATCGGCAGTTCGGATATCTGGCAGTTGGCACAAGACGGGCGGGAGTTTTCCCAGCGGGTGCATGGAAACTGGCGCTGCAACAGTGGGCAGGCGGTTTTAGATGCAGCGCTGCAAGGGGTGGGCTTGTGTCAGTTGCCGGACTATTACGTGCTGAAACACTTGCACAGCGGCGCACTGGTGTCGTTGCTTGAGGGTCATCAACCGCCCAATACGGCGGTATGGGCGCTGTATCCGCAGCAACGGCATTTGTCGCCGAAGGTGCGCAAGCTGGTGGACTTTTTGAAAGAGGGGTTGGCTGGAAGGCCGGAGTACAGCGACTGAAAAGTAGCACCTGCTGGGTCATGCCACATTTATCTGCGATTCGACCATCGTAGCCGCAGCCACTCCAAGTCTTCAGGCCGGGTCACTTTGATATTGTCCGAGCGCCCTTCGATCAAGCGCGGCGCCTGGCCGGACCATTCCATGGCCGAAGCTTCATCGGTGATCACGGCATCGGCCACCAGGCTGTCAGCCAAAGCCCGATGCAAGGCGCCCAGGCGAAACATCTGCGGCGTATAGGCTTGCCAGATCAGGCTGCGATCAACGGTCTCTACCACTCGCCCGTGCTTATCGACACGTTTGAGGGTGTCGCGAGCAGGTACCGCCAGCAAACCGCCTACAGGATCATTCGCCAGTTCCGACAATAGTTTGTCCAGGTCATCGCGACTCAAATTCGGCCGTGCCGCATCGTGCACCAACACCCAATCGTCATCACCGGCACCCTGGGCATGTAGGTGCAGCAACGCGTTAAGCACCGAACCCGAACGCTCTTCGCCGCCATCCACCCGCGCAATACGCGGATCACCGGCACACGGCAGAGCCGGCCAATAAGGATCATCAACAGCGAGACTGACCACCAGCCCCTTAAGGTCAGGATGATCGAGAAAACAGCCGAGGCTGTGTTCGAGAATAGTGCGCCCGCCCAGTTGCAAGTATTGCTTGGGACGGTCCGCGGCCATACGGGCACCAACGCCCGCGGCAGGAATCACGGCCCAGAAGGCCGGTAAACAGTGGTTCATTGGGCCAACTGGTAGAGGGTTTCGCCCTCCTTGACCATGCCCAATTCATGACGAGCCCGTTCTTCTACGGTCTCCATGCCTTTTTTCAACTCAAGCACTTCGGCATCGAGCACACGGTTGCGCTCCAGCAACACCTCGTTTTCGGCGTGCTGTGCGGCAATTTGCTGGGTCAGGTCGGTTACCTGCGCCAGGCTGCCATTCCCCACCCATAGGCGGTACTGCAGGCCAGCCAGGAGCAAGAGCAAGACGAGGAACAACCAATTGGGACTGCGCATCGAATATCGGGTTTCCAGTGAAAAAAGACAGCCATGCAAAAACTTTTGAAGTAACTGATAGCACGAAGCCTGGAAAAACCAGGCTTACGCTTGATAGCCATGAGATTAGCGTCGAAATTCACGCTGTCGTGATTTTTCCGACGCAATCTGCTGACTTTTTACCATTTAACAATCAGCCGCGAAACTCGCTACGACCGTTGTACTTGGCTTTGGCGCCCAACTGCTCTTCGATACGAAGCAATTGGTTGTACTTGGAAACGCGATCGGAACGGCACAGGGAACCGGTCTTGATCTGGCCCGCCGAGGTACCCACGGCCAGGTCGGCAATGGTCGAGTCCTCAGTTTCGCCGGAGCGGTGGGAGATCACAGCAGTGTAACCAGCCGCCTTGGCCATCTGGATGGCTTCCAGGGTTTCGGTCAAGGTGCCGATCTGGTTGAACTTGATCAGGATCGAGTTCGCGATCTTTTTGTCGATGCCTTCTTTCAGTATCTTGGTGTTGGTCACGAACAAGTCGTCGCCCACCAGTTGGACTTTCTCGCCGATCTTGTCGGTGAGGATTTTCCAGCCGTCCCAATCGGACTCGTCCAGGCCATCTTCAATGGAGATGATCGGGTAGCGTTCGCTCAAGCCTTTGAGGTAGTCAGCAAAACCTTCGGAGTTGAACACCTGGCCTTCGCCGGACAGGTTGTACTTGCCGTCTTCGTAGAATTCGCTGGCAGCGCAGTCCAAGGCCAAGGTCACGTCGGTGCCCAGCTTGTAGCCGGCGTTGGCCACGGCTTCGGAGATCACTTTCAGTGCATCTTCGTTGGATGCCAGGTTCGGCGCGAAACCACCTTCGTCACCAACAGCAGTGCTCAGGCCACGAGCCTTCAGCACAGCCTTGAGGTGATGAAAAATCTCGGTACCCATGCGCAGGCCTTCGGAGAAGGTCTTGGCGCCAACCGGCTGCACCATGAATTCCTGGATGTCGACGTTGTTATCGGCGTGCTCGCCACCGTTGATGATGTTCATCATCGGTACCGGCATCGAGTAGACGCCCGGTGTACCGTTGAGGTTGGCGATGTGCGCGTACAGCGGCAGGTCCTGATCCTGTGCAGCGGCCTTGGCAGCAGCCAGGGATACGGCGAGGATCGCGTTAGCGCCCAGACTGCCTTTGTTTTCGGTACCGTCGAGCTTGATCATCGCGTGATCGAGGGCTTTCTGGTCCAGCGGGTCCTTGCCCAGCAACAGGTCACGGATCGGACCGTTGATGTTGGCTACAGCCTTGAGTACACCCTTGCCCAGGTAACGGCTCTTGTCGCCATCACGCAGTTCCAGTGCTTCACGGGAACCGGTGGAAGCACCGGACGGCGCGCAGGCGCTGCCGATGATGCCGTTATCGAGAAGCACGTCGGCTTCGACGGTGGGGTTGCCACGGGAGTCGAGAACTTCACGACCTTTGATGTCGACGATTTTTGCCATTGTTGTAAACACTCCAAAGTTGACGAAAACGACGCAGCGGAAGGAAATCTTTTGACCGACCGCAAGGGTGGAACAACGGGGCAGACTTGCAGACGACAAGACTCAGGCCCGAGGGCCTGAGCATTTAGCGTGGGATACTTTACCGGAGAAATCGGCTTTACGCGGTCTCTACCGTCGGAAAACTCTTGACCAGTTCGTCCAACTGCTTGAGCTGGGCCAGAAATGGCTCCAGTTTGTCCAGGCGCAGGGCACACGGACCATCGCACTTGGCGTTGTCCGGGTCCGGGTGGGCTTCCAGGAACAGACCAGCCAGGGACTGGCTGATGCCGGCCTTGGCCAGATCCAATACCTGGGCACGACGCCCGCCAGCGGAATCGGAGCGACCGCCGGGCATTTGCAGCGCGTGGGTCACGTCGAAGAACACTGGGTATTCGAACTGTTTCATGATGCCAAAACCGAGCATGTCCACCACGAGGTTGTTGTAGCCGAAGCTGGAACCGCGCTCGCAGAGGATCAACTGGTCATTACCCGCTTCCACGCACTTGCTCAGGATGTGTTTCATTTCTTGGGGCGCGAGGAACTGGGCTTTCTTGATATTGATCACAGCGCCAGTCTTGGCCATCGCGACCACGAGGTCGGTCTGGCGCGACAGGAAGGCCGGCAACTGGATGATGTCGCACACCTCGGCGACCACGGCGGCCTGTTCAGACTCGTGGACGTCGGTGATGATCGGCACGCCGAAAGCTTGCTTGATGTCCTGGAAGATCCGCATGCCTTCTTCAAGGCCAGGGCCGCGATAGGAGGTCACAGACGAACGGTTGGCCTTGTCGAAGCTGGCCTTGAACACGTAAGGGATACCCAGTTTCTGGGTGACCTTGACGTACTCTTCACAGACCTTCATCGCCATATCGCGGCTTTCCAGCACGTTCATGCCGCCGAACAGCACCATTGGCTTGTCGTTGGCAATCTCGATGTCGCCTACGCGAATGATCTTCTGGGCCATCAGGTTTACGCCTTCTTCTGATGTTGCGTCAGTGCAGCTTTGACGAAGCCGCTGAACAACGGGTGACCGTCACGAGGTGTCGAGGTGAACTCTGGGTGGAACTGGCAAGCGACGAACCATGGATGATCTGGCGCTTCGACCACTTCAACCAATGCGCCATCACCGGAGCGACCGGAAACTTTCAGGCCAGCGTCCAGGATCTGTGGCAGCAGCTTGTTGTTCACTTCGTAACGGTGACGGTGACGCTCGACGATCACGTCCTTGCCGTAGCAATCGTGCACCAGCGAGCCTGATTCCAGCAGGCAATCCTGCGCGCCAAGGCGCATGGTGCCGCCCATGTCGGAGGTTTCGGTACGGGTCTCAACAGCGCCGGTGGCATCTTCCCATTCGGTGATCAAACCGACGACCGGGTGGCCGCTGGCGCGATCGAACTCGGTGGAGTTGGCGTCTTTCCAGCCCATCACGTTACGGGCGAACTCAATGACCGCCACTTGCATGCCCAGGCAGATACCCAGGTAAGGCACCTTGTTTTCCCGAGCGTATTGAACGGCAGTGATCTTGCCTTCCACGCCACGCAGACCGAAGCCGCCCGGCACCAGGATAGCATCGACGCCTTCCAGCAACGCGGTGCCCTGGTTCTCGATGTCTTCGGAATCGATATAGCGCAGGTTGACCTTGGTGCGGTTGCTGATGCCTGCATGGCTCATCGCTTCGATCAGCGACTTGTAGGCATCCAGCAGTTCCATGTACTTGCCGACCATGGCAATGGTGACTTCATGCTCAGGGTTGAGCTTGGCGTCAACCACGGCTTCCCACTCGGACAGATCGGCGCCGCCACATTGCAGGCCGAAACGTTCGACGACAAAATCATCCAGGCCCTGAGCGTGCAGGATGCCCGGGATCTTGTAGATGGTGTCGGCGTCTTCCAGGGCAATCACCGCACGCTCTTCAACGTTGGTGAACTGGGCGATCTTGCGACGCGAAGCGATATCGATCGCGTGGTCGGAGCGGCACACCAGCACATCTGGCTGCAGGCCGATGGAACGCAGTTCCTTGACCGAGTGCTGGGTAGGCTTGGTTTTGGTTTCGCCGGCGGTGGCGATATACGGCACCAGGGTCAGGTGCATCAGCATCGCGCGCTTGGCGCCGACTTCGAAACGCAACTGGCGGATGGCTTCAAGGAACGGTTGGGACTCGATGTCGCCCACGGTGCCGCCGATCTCGACCATGGCCACGTCGGCATCGCCAGCGCCCTTGATGATGCGGCGCTTGATTTCGTCGGTGATGTGCGGGATCACCTGGATGGTTGCACCCAGGTAGTCACCACGGCGCTCCTTGCGCAGCACGTGCTCGTAGACACGGCCGGTGGTGAAGTTGTTGTTCTGGGTCATAGTCGTGCGGATGAACCGCTCGTAGTGACCCAGGTCCAGGTCGGTCTCGGCGCCGTCGTGGGTGACGAACACTTCACCGTGCTGGAACGGGCTCATGGTGCCCGGATCGACGTTAATGTACGGGTCCAGCTTGAGCATGGTGACCTTAAGTCCCCGCGCCTCCAGGATGGCCGCCAATGAAGCGGAGGCAATGCCTTTCCCCAATGAAGAAACAACACCGCCCGTGACGAATATGTAGCGCGTCATGAAAAACCCTAGAAGTCTGCGTTAAAGCGGTCCGAGCCGCCGGGGAAAGCGAAGGAAGGCCGAAGCCCCCGATCACCTGCATTAATCACAGTGCATCTTTCAAAAAAACCGCCGCGTTATGACAGACCGGCAATGGAACACCGGTACGTTGATCGCTACACATTTTTTGGAATCGCCCAGCAAAGACTGCTTGGTAATCGGCAACTGCTGCGATTCAGGCGAATCCACAGAAGTTGTATCAAGAAGGGAGCGTAGTCTACCGGAAAGGGGCTATCAGCTCAAACCTTGATCGCGTGTTGCAGGTATCCAATGTAATTCCCAGTCGCCACGGGCACTTGCCGCCAGTCCAGGCAGGTTCGGCAGGGCCAATAATTGCTCGTCGCGGTACAGCAGCGGCAATCTGCCACGGACAAAGCCCGGCACCCCGCTTTCGTTAAGCAAACGCTTAAGGTCGCGGTGACCTCGACCTGGCACTTCCATGACTTCGCCGCCCTGGCGGTAGCGTATGTGCAGTGGGCCTTTGGGCGCAGTGCCGCTAAAATACAGATGACCATTACCGGGTAACTGTAGTGGATTTTCAGGGTGTGACCAGCTCGCCGGAGCGTCAGAAAAATCCGACCAGCCGGCAGGCAACCACCAGATACGCCCGCCAGCCCGATGCAACTGGCCGTCTGCCAGGCGCCACAGAGGCTGGGCGTCTGCCGCAGCATCACGCAACGCACTCCAGCCAGCCCAGTGATCACTGTCGGGCAAACGGCTCAGCGGTGTCAGCCAGTGTCGCAAGGCGTTGCGCTGACGGGCCTCGGAAAGCATGGTAAGCGGTTCAAGGGCCAGGGATGGCAGTGCCAGCCAGGGGAATATCGAGGGCTGGCTGGCGGCCTGTAAGTCCATCAGTGCCAATTCATCGAGCAAACCCTGGGCCTCGCTCAGATGCTCGGCGCTGCGGGCCATAGTGCTGACAGCCTTAGGCCAGCGCTCGGTCAGCAGCGGGAGCACGTGATGGCGCAGGTAGTTGCGCGAGAAGCTCGGGTCGGCGTTGGTCGGGTCTTCGACCCAGGTTAACTGCTGCTCGTGAGCGTAGGCTTCCAATTCGATGCGCGACGTATCTAGCAGCGGCCGCAGCAGGTAGCCATCACCCAACGGACGCTGCACAGGCATAGCCGCCAGCCCGCGCACGCCCGCCCCACGCAATAATCGAAACAACAGGGTTTCGGCCTGATCGTTGCGGTGTTGGCCCGTGAGCAGCAGCTCTCCTGCCCTGGTCACTTGGCCGAGCGCCTGATACCGCGCCTCACGGGCCGCACGCTCCAGACTTGCGCCAGGCTGCACTTTTACGCGGATGACCTGCAGTGGCACGCCCAGCGTGTCGCACAAGGCCTGGCAATGAGCCGGCCAAGCATCGGCCGCAGCTTGCAGCCCATGATGGACATGGATAGCACTGAGTGGCGGGAGGTTTTCGGTCTTGGCCAGCGTAGCCAGAAGGTGCAGCAGGACGGTGGAGTCGAGGCCACCGGAGAAAGCGATGTGCCAAGCCGGGGCATTGCGCCAGGGGGCTAGTGCTTGCAGGAGCTTGGCGGGAAGATCCGGCTTGAAAGGTTTCATCGAGTACCGTCCGAGCAGAATCACCCTCGAAACTTATAGCGATCAAATGTGGGAGCCAGGCAAGTCCGGCTCCCACATTAGTTCTTCATTGTCTGTCAGATCGGTGATCGATCAGAGACCGTAGCTCATCAGTCGCTCGTAACGGCGGGCCAGCAGTGCGTCATTGTCGAACTTCTTGAGCATCGACAGCTGTGCGCTCAGTTCGGCACGGATCGAAGCGGCCACGGCCGCCGGATCGCGATGGGCGCCGCCCAATGGCTCGGTGATGACTTTATCAACGATACCCAGACCTTTCAGGCGCTCGGCGGTGATACCCATCGCTTCCGCGGCATCCGGCGCTTTCTCGGCGGTTTTCCACAGGATCGAGGCACAACCTTCCGGCGAAATCACCGCGTAGGTCGAATATTGCAGCATGTTCAGTTGATCGCACACGCCAATGGCCAGTGCACCGCCGGAACCACCTTCACCGATCACGGTGGCGATGATCGGGGTTTTCAGTCGTGCCATGACCCGAAGGTTCCAGGCAATCGCTTCGCTCTGGTTGCGCTCTTCGGCGTCGATGCCTGGGTAGGCACCTGGGGTGTCGATAAAGGTCAGGATCGGCATTTTGAAGCGTTCTGCCATTTCCATCAGGCGGCAGGCCTTGCGGTAGCCTTCCGGGCGGGGCATGCCGAAGTTGCGGCGAACCTTCTCGCGCACTTCACGGCCTTTCTGGTGACCAATCACCATCACTGGCTGGTCGTCCAGGCGAGCGATACCGCCAACAATGGCAGCGTCGTCAGAGAAGTGACGATCGCCATGCAGCTCATCGAACTCGGTGAAGATGTGGTCGATGTAGTCCAGGGTGTACGGACGGCGCGGGTGCCGGGCCAGGCGCGCGATCTGCCAACTAGTCAGCTTGCCGAAGATGTCTTCGGTGAGCGTGTTGCTCTTGTCTTGCAGGCGGGAGATTTCATCGCCTATGTTCAGCGAATTGTCATTGCCGACCAGGCGCAGTTCTTCGATCTTGGCTTGCAGGTCAGCGATCGGCTGTTCGAAATCAAGAAAATTCGGGTTCATAAGCGTCCGTCTTGGGTCGACGGCCAAGGGGTGCCTGGCCAGCCGATTGTCTATTCGCGCCCTACCTTAAGGGAGAGGCGCGTTTAGGTCGAGATTAAATATTGGGTCGAGGTCAGGGCGCTTGCTCTTCATGGCAAAGAAGCCCCATGACCGTCAACGGTATTGGAGGAAGACGTTGTCACGCCCAAACTGGTCACGCAATGCTTGAATCAAGCCGTCTGCCGGGTCAATTCGCCAGGTCTCGCCAAACTGCAGCATGGCCTTTGCATCGCTGCCGGTGTACTCCATGGTCACTGGGCATGCGCCACGATGACGCTTGAGCAAGTCCCCCAACCAGCGTAGTTGATCACCTTTAAGCGCTTCAGTCCGCACTTTCAGGCGCAGGCTTTCGGCCAGGTTGGTGCGCGCATCTTCCATGCTCATCACCCGCTTGATCCGCAGGCGCAAGCCACCGGAAAAGTCATCGTTGCTGACCTCCCCTTCCACCACCACCATGGCGTCGGTCTGCAACAGCGATTGGGCAGAGTGGAATGCGTCGGCAAACAAGGAAGCCTCGATTCGGCCAGAACGGTCGTCGAGGGTGATAAAGCCCATCTTGTCACCCTTTTTGTTCTTCATCACCCGCAGGGCGATGATCATCCCCGCGACGGTCTGGGTATCCCGCGCAGGCTTCAGGTCGATGATGCGCTGGCGAGCGAAACGGCGAATTTCCCCTTCGTACTCGTCAATCGGGTGACCGGTAAGGTACAGGCCCAGGGTGTCCTTCTCGCCCTTGAGGCGCTCCTTGAGGGTCAGGTCCTTGGCTTTGCGGTGATTGACATAGACATCGGCGTCTTCTTCGACGAACAGGCCGCCAAACAGGTCGGCATGGCCACTGTCGTGGGTGCGGGCGGTTTGTTCGGCGGCCTTGATCGCCTCTTCCATTGCGGTCAGCAAGACTGCACGGTTGCGGTCGATATTGGCCTGGTAAGCCTTCGGCTCGTCATGAAAGTAAGGACCGAGACGATCCAGCGCACCACTACGAATCAAACCGTCGAGGGTGCGCTTGTTGATCCGCTTGAGGTCGACCCGCGCGCAGAAGTCGAACAGGTCCTTGAACGGCCCATCCTGACGCGCTTCAGTAATCGCCTCCACCGGGCCTTCGCCCACACCCTTGATCGCGCCAAGGCCATAAATGATGCGGCCTTCGTCATTTACCGTGAACTTGAACTCGGAGGTGTTCACGTCCGGCGCATCGAGGCGCAGCTTCATGCTCCGCACTTCCTCGATCAAGGTCACGACCTTGTCGGTGTTGTGCATATCGGCAGACAGTACTGCCGCCATGAACGGCGCCGGATAGTGAGTTTTCAGCCAGGCGGTCTGGTACGAGACCAGACCGTAAGCCGCGGAGTGGGATTTGTTGAAGCCGTAACCGGCGAATTTCTCCACCAGGTCGAAGATGTTACCGGCCAGCTCAGCCTCAATGTTGTTGGCCGTGCAACCTTCAATGAACCCGCCGCGCTGCTTGGCCATTTCCTCGGGCTTTTTCTTACCCATGGCACGACGCAGCATGTCGGCGCCGCCGAGTGTGTAGCCGGCCATGACCTGAGCAATCTGCATCACCTGTTCCTGATACAGGATAATGCCGTAGGTTGGCGCCAATACTGGTTTGAGGCCTTCGTACTGGTAATCGGAGTGCGGGTAGGCGAGTTCGGCGCGACCGTGCTTACGGTTGATGAAGTCATCCACCATGCCTGATTGCAGCGGGCCCGGACGGAATAGGGCCACCAGTGCGATCAAGTCTTCCAGGCAGTCGGGCTTGAGCTTTTTGATCAGCTCCTTCATGCCGCGTGATTCCAGCTGGAACACCGCCGTGGTTTCGGCCTTTTGCAGCAACTGGTAGGTCGGCTTGTCGTCCAGCGGAATAAAGGCAATATCCAGCGGCGGCTCGTCGATCTTGGCGCGCTCGCGGTTGATGGTCTTCAGCGCCCAATCGATGATCGTCAAGGTCCGCAGGCCGAGGAAGTCGAACTTCACCAGGCCGGCCGCCTCCACGTCATCCTTGTCGAACTGGGTGACCAGGCCGCCGCCTTCTTCATCGCAATAGATCGGCGAAAAGTCGGTCAACTTGGTCGGCGCGATCACCACACCGCCGGCGTGTTTACCGACGTTACGCACCACACCTTCGAGCTTGCGGGCCATGTCCCAGATTTCCGCCGCTTCTTCATCGATCTTGATGAAGTCCCGCAGGATTTCCTCCTGCTCGTAGGCTTTTTCCAGGGTCATGCCGACTTCGAAAGGGATCATCTTCGACAGGCGGTCAGCCAGGCCGTAGGACTTGCCCTGCACCCGAGCCACGTCACGGATTACCGCTTTCGCCGCCATGGAACCGAAGGTGATGATCTGGCTTACGGCGTTGCGGCCATACTTCTCGGCCACGTACTCGATGACCCGGTCGCGACCGTCCATGCAGAAGTCGACGTCGAAGTCGGGCATCGATACCCGTTCCGGGTTCAGGAACCGTTCGAACAGCAGGTCATATTCCAGCGGGTCAAGGTCGGTGATCTTCTGCACATAGGCCACCAGCGACCCGGCACCCGACCCACGACCTGGGCCAACCGGGACGCCATTGCTTTTGGCCCACTGGATAAAGTCCATTACGATCAGGAAGTAACCGGGGAATCCCATCTGGATAATGATATCCAGCTCGAAATTCAGTCGATCGACATAGACCTGGCGCTTGGCCTCGTAGTCTTCGGTGGTGTCCCTGGGCATCAGAACGCTCAGACGATCTTCCAGCCCGTCGAAAGAAACCTTGCGGAAGTACTCGTCGATGGTCAGGCCATCGGGAATCGGAAAGTTGGGCAGGAAGTGCTTGCCCAGCTTCACTTCAATATTGCAGCGCTTGGCGATCTCGACGGAGTTTTCCAGCGCCTCGGGCAAGTCGCTGAACAGCTCGGCCATTTCATCGGCGCTTTTGAGGTACTGCTCTTCGCTGTAGTTTTTCGAGCGGCGCGGATCGTCCAGCGCACGGCCTTCACCGATGCAGACGCGGGTTTCGTGAGCCTCGTAGTCTTCCTTCTTGATAAAGCGCACGTCGTTGGTCGCTACCAGCGGCGCGCCGATTTTCTCGGCCAGGGCCACGGCGGCGTGCAACTGTTCCTCATCGTTGGGGCGGTTGGTGCGCTGGATTTCCAGGTAGAAGCGGTTGGGAAAAACCTCCATCCACTCACGGGCGAGGACTTCAGCCTCGTGAGGATTGCCGCCCAAGAGGGCGATGCCGATTTCACCCTCTTTGGCTGCCGAGAGCATGATTAGCCCTTCGCTGGCTTCGGCCACCCACTCGCGCTCGATGATGATCGAGCCGTTGCGCTGCCCATCGATAAAGCCACGGGAAATCAGCTCAGTAAGGTTGCGATAACCGACGCCGTTCATCGCCAACAGGCTGATGCGGCTCAGGGGGTTATCCGGATCTTTGTTGGACAGCCACAGGTCAGCACCGCAGATCGGCTTGATGCCGGCGCCCATGGCGGCCTTGTAGAACTTGACCAGGGAACACATGTTGTTCTGATCGGTAACCGCAACAGCCGGCATGTTCATGCCCACCAGGGTTTTGACCAGCGGTTTGATCCGTACCAGGCCGTCGACCAGGGAGTATTCAGTGTGCAGGCGTAGGTGAACGAATGAAGCCGGCATAGTGATCCTGTACAAAGCGTGAAAACAACAAGGCCCGGAAATCCGGCATTTAAAGCTACTGCGCTTGGTACGCTTTAAAGGCCGGATTGTACCGGGCCTTGGCAAAAACATCAGCCTGCTGCTAGATCTCGATCAGGCTTTCCCGCGCCGCATAAGCCTGGCGCACCGGGGCAAACGAGCGACGGTGAATCGGGGTCGGACCCAGACGAGCCAAAGCTTCCAGATGAACGGGCGTCGGGTAGCCTTTGTGCCCGCCAATGCCGTAGCCGGGGTAGATCAATTCGAAAGCAGCCATTTCACGGTCGCGGCTGACCTTGGCCAGGATCGATGCAGCGGCAATTGCCGGGACCTTGCTATCGCCCTTGACCACGGCCTCGGCCGGCATCGACAGTTTCGGGCAGCGGTTGCCGTCGATCTTCGCCAGCTTTGGCGCGATGTGCAGCCCTTCTACGGCGCGCTGCATGGCGAGCATCGTAGCGTGGAGGATGTTCAGTTCATCGATTTCTTCGACTTCGGCCCGGGCGATATGCCAGCTCAGGGCTTTCTCGCAAATCTCGTCGTAGAGTTTTTCACGACGGGCTTCGGTGAGCTTCTTCGAATCGTTGAGGCCGATAATCGGCCGGGTCGGGTCGAGAATCACCGCAGCCGTGACAACTGCACCACAGAGGGGGCCGCGACCGACCTCATCGACACCGGCCACCAATTCATGAGCTTCGGCGACCAGGCTGAAATCCAGGCCAATTTGCGTCTTCATAGGGCTTCCTGTGTGTGGCCGATCAAGGTCAGGACCGCATCGGCGGCCTGGTTTGACGCATCACGGCGCAAGGTCCGGTGAATCTCGTCAAAACCACGGGTTTGCTCTTCGCCGCCGTCAATCAAAGGGAGCAACGTCTGCGCCAAGGCTTCAGCCGTTGCATCGTCCTGCAACAACTCGGGCACCAGCAGACGCTGGGCCAGCAAGTTGGGCAAGGAGATATACGGGCTTTTGACCATGCGCTTGAGAATCCAATAAGTCAGCGGCGCCAGGCGATAAGCCACAACCATGGGGCGCTTGTAGAGCAAGGCCTCCAGGGTGGCGGTGCCGGAAGCGATCAACACGGCATCGCAAGCGGCCAAGGCCAGGTGCGAACCGCCGTCGAGCAGGCTCAACGGCAAGTTGCGCCCCACCAGCAATTCTTCAATTTGCGCACGACGCTCAGGGCTGGCGCACGGCAATACGAACCGCACACCCGGCTTCAAGGCTTGCAGACGTTCGGCGGCATCAAAAAACAGCGCACCAAGGCGGCCGACTTCACCACCGCGGCTACCCGGCATCAAGGCCACCAGCGGACCCTCCGGCAAGCCCAGTTCGGCGCGGGCGGCGGCACGGTCAGCCTGAAGCGGGATGGTGTCGGCCAGGGTATGACCGACGAAACGCACCGGCACGCCCTTCTCTTCGTAGAACCTGGCCTCGAACGGCAGCAGGGTCAGCATCAGGTCGCAGCCTTCGCGGATCTTCAGCACGCGCTTCTGCCGCCATGCCCACACAGACGGGCTGACGTAGTGCACAGTCTTGATCCCGGCCTGACGCAACTTGAGTTCGATATTGAGGGTGAAGTCCGGTGCATCGATGCCGATAAAGACGTCGGGGTTTTCTTCGATCAGGGTCTGGATCAGCTTTTTACGGCGAGCCAGTAGCTCACGCAAACGTCCCAGCACCTCTACCAGCCCCATCACCGAAAGGCGTTCCATGGGGAAATAGGAGGTTAGCCCTTCGGCCTGCATCAGTGGGCCGCCGACGCCCAGAAATTCAACCGCCGGATGCTGGGCCTTGAGGGCCCGCATTAGACCTGCACCGAGAATATCGCCGGAAGCTTCTCCGGCGACCAGCGCTATACGCAACTTGGCCATGATTAACGGGTGATGCCGCGAGTCGATGCCTGAATCGAATCACGGAACACCGCGACTTCAGGAAACAGCGATGCCGGTTCAACCAATTCGGCCAAGGCCTGATCAACCGTCAACCCCTGGCGGTAGACCACCTTGTAGGCGCGGCGCAGGGCATGGATAGCCTCTTCGCTGAAGCCACGACGACGCAAGCCCTCGAAGTTCATGCTGCGGGCCTCGGCAGGGTTGCCGAATACCGTGACAAAAGCCGGAACGTCCTTGCCGATGGCGGTGCCCATGCCGGAAAAGCTGTGGGCACCGATATGGCAATACTGATGAACAAGAGTGAAGCCCGACAGGATCGCCCAGTCATCAACATGCACATGGCCGGCCAACGCGGTGTTGTTGACCAGAATACAGTGGTTGCCGATGACGCTGTCATGCCCAATATGAGCGTAAGCCATCACCAGGTTGTGATCACCCAGGGTGGTCTCGGCACGATCCTGGACAGTGCCACGGTGAATGGTCACGCCTTCACGGATGATGTTGTGATCACCGATTACCAGGCGGGTCTCTTCACCCTTGTACTTCATGTCAGGCGTGTCTTCGCCTATCGATGAAAACTGGTAGATGCGATTGTGTTTGCCAATCCGGGTCGGACCTTTGAGGATCACATGTGGCCCGATGACTGTCCCCTCGCCGATTTCCACACCTGCGCCGATGATCGACCAGGGGCCGACCTCAACGTCGGCGGCCAGGACGGCCGTCGGATCGATGATTGCGCGAGGGTCAATCAAACTCATAGTTTGCGTTCCGCACAGATGATTTCAGCAGAGCACACAGGCTTGCCGTCAACCGACGCCTGGCACTGGAATTTCCAGATTTGACGCTTGCAGCTCAGGAACGTAGCCTCAAGGATCAACTGGTCGCCCGGAGTGACTGGCTGGCGAAAGCGCAGCTTGTCGGAACCCACGAAATAGTAAAGCGTGCCATCAGCAGGCTTCAGGTCGAGCATTTTGAAACCAAGGATACCAGCCGCCTGGGCCATCGCTTCAATGATCAATACACCCGGCATGATTGGATGCGCAGGGAAGTGACCGTTGAAGAAAGGCTCGTTGATGCTGACATTCTTGTAGGCACGAATGTACTTGCGCTCAACATCCAACTCCGCGACACGATCCACCAGCAGGAACGGGTAACGGTGAGGCAGGTATTCGCGAATCTCGTTGATGTCCATCATTTCGGGGGGAAGCCTGTAATAAAGATTGGAAGCGCGCGGACTAAGGCGCGCCCCTCTAGCAAATCAAGGAGGCAGTCTAGCGGCTGTGCACACTTGATATGGAAATGGTCTCAGCCATCTGATGAAGCATTACCGCCAGGGGTCACGTCCCCAACACGCTTTTCCAAATGTTTCAGGCGTCGAGCAATGTCGTCGAGTTGCCTCAGTCGGGCCGCACTCTTGCGCCATTCGGCAGCAGGTTGCATGGCCGTACCGGAAGAATAGGACCCAGGCTCAGTAATCGAATGGGTCACCATGGTCATGCCGGTGATGAATACGTTGTCGCAGATTTCGATATGACCCACCAACCCGACGCCGCCAGCCAGCATGCAATGCTTGCCGATCTTGGTGCTGCCGGAAATCCCCACGCAGGCGGCCATGGCCGTGTGATCGCCAATCTGCACGTTGTGAGCGATCTGAATCTGGTTGTCCAACTTCACGCCGTTACCAATCACGGTATCGGCCAGAGCCCCGCGATCAATAGCGGTGTTGACGCCAATTTCTACGTCGTCGCCGATCAATACGCCGCCAACCTGAGCGATCTTCTGCCAAACGCCTTTTTCATTGGCGAAGCCGAAGCCCTCGCCGCCGATCACGGCGCCCGACTGAATCACCACACGCTGGCCAATACGCACATCGTGGTACAGGGTCACGCGCGGCGCGAGCCAGCCACCGGCACCAATTTCACTGCAGGCACCGATAAAGCACTGGGCCCCTACCGTCACACCGGCACCAATGCGGGCGCCACTCTCGATCACCACAAAAGCGCCAATGCTCGCCGCAGGATCAACCTGGGCGTCATCAGCAATCACTGCCGAGGGATGAATACCGGCAGCAGCCTTGGGTTTTGGATCGAACAGGTGGGACACCCGTGCGTACGACAGGTACGGGTCGGCAACAACGAGCGCGTCCCCGGTAAACCCTTCGGCATCAGCGGCCTTCAGCAACACGGCTGCGGCCTGGGTATCGCCCAGGTATTTACGGTATTGGGGGTTTGCCAGAAAGCTCAACTGAGCTGGGCCAGCCTCCTGCAAGGTGGCTAGCCCAGTGATTTCCTTCTCCGGGGAGCCATGTAAGGTGGCCCCCAGGAACTCGGCCAACTGGCCAAGTTTTATAGTCGCGGTCATGGTTTACTTCAGCTGGTTCATGCGCTCGATCACCTGGCGGGTGATGTCGTACTGAGGTTTGACATCAATCACCGCGCCACGCTCGAAGACCAGGTCAAAGGCACCCTTCTTGATGACTTCTTCCACGGCGCTGTCGAGTTTTGGCTTGAGTTGCTTGAGCATTTCACGGTCAGCAACAGCCTTGGCTTCGTTCAGTTCCTTGGATTGGAACTGATAGTCACGGGCCTTTTGCTTGAATTCAAGCTCCAGACGCTCGCGCTCGCCTTGCTGCATTTTGTCGCCACCGGCGACCAGACGATCCTGAATACCTTTGGCGCTACTTTCCAGAGTCTTGAGCTTGGTCAGTTGCGGACCGAATTTCTTCTCGGCATCCACGGCGTATTTCTTGGCCGCATCGGATTCCAGCAGAGCCATCTGATAGTTCAGGACAGCGATTTTCATTTCGGCAAAGGCCGGGGTTGCTACCAGGACAGTCGCCAGGAGAACCAATTGAGTCAACTTACGCACGATGCACTCCTACAGAATCCGTTGTCGTTATCTTGGGTCAGACGCTTAGAACGTCTGGCCGAGGGAGAATTGGAAAATCTGGGTTTCAGCGTTATCCGGTTTCTTGATCGGCATGGCCAGAGCAAAGCTCAATGGGCCCAAGGCCGTAATCCAGGTCACGCCAACACCCACAGAGCTTGCCAGGTTGCTGAGACTGACGTCGTTGCACTGGGTATCGGACTTCAAACCACTAGGGTTCTTGATCTGCTCGCACTTGGAGTCGAACACGTTACCCACATCCCAGAAGACCGAGGTACGCAGGGAGCGTTGATCCTTGACGAATGGCAGCGGGAATAGAATCTCCGCACCACCTTGAATCAGCACGTTACCACCGAATGGCAGCGGATCGTTGTCCGAGTCAGCAACAGTCCCCACGTTACCCGTCTTGTCGAAGCCACGGCTCGGGGTACCACGAGGGCCCAGGGTGCTGTCCTTGAAGCCACGTACCGAGTTGAAACCACCCGCGTAGTAGTTCTCGTAGAACGGCAGGCCATTGGTCGAACCGTAACCGTCACCGTAGCCCAGTTCAGTGTGCAGGCGCATGGTGTAGTTGTCGCTCAGCGGCGTGAACAACTGGCCGCGGTAATCAAGCTTGAAGAACGACAGGTCGCTGCCTGGAGTAGTGCTTTCCAGTGTCAGGCTCTGGGAGTGACCGCGTGTCGCCAGCACCCCTTTGTTCAGGGTCGATTCCGACCAACCGGCCGAGGCCTTGAAGTTGAGGAACTTGTCACCCTCGGTACGCACGAAGTCGAAGATCTCATCCACGGTGTAGACACCAGTCTTGATCTCATCCTGTTGCGCGGTCAGGCCGAAGGTCAGGCGCGAGGTCTCGCTGATTGGATAGCCAACATTGACACCGGCACCCAGGCTGTCGATTGCATAGCTTGCAACGTCGACGTCGAGGTCTTTGTAGTCGGTGGTGCGATAGAAGGCGTTGTAGCCCAGGCTCACGCCGTCAGCTGTCCAGTAGGGGTCGACATAACCGAAGTTATAGCGGCTCTGGTATTCGCTTCGGGTCAGGCCGATGCTGACCTTGTTACCGGTACCCAGGAAGTTGTTCTGGGTGATGGAGCCACCAAGGATCAGGCCGGCACTTTGTGCGAAACCGACGCTGGCGGTGATCGAACCGGACGCTTGCTCTTCTACTGCATAGTTCACGTCAACCTGGTCATCCACGCCCGGCACGGCCGGGGTTTCGACGTTGACTTCCTTGAAGAAGCCCAGGCGCTCAAGACGGGTCTTGGACTGGTCGATCAGGTAGGTCGAAGCCCAACCACCTTCCATCTGGCGCATTTCACGACGCAGCACTTCGTCTTCGGACTTGGTGTTGCCACGGAAGTTGATGCGGTTTACATAGGCACGCTTGCCAGGATCGACGACAAAGGTGATGTCCACAGTGTGGTCATCATCGTGCGGGGTGGGCACGCCGTTGACGTTGGCGAAGGTGTAGCCCTCGTTACCCAGGCGGCGGGTGATCAGTTCGGACGTGGTGGTCATCAGCTTGCGCGAGAACACCTGGTCCTTCTGCACCAGCAACAGGGACTTGACCTGGTCTTCAGGCACTTTCAAGTCGCCGCTGAGCTTCACGTCACGAACGCGATACTTTTCGCCTTCGTTGACGTTGACGGTGATGTAGACATGCTTCTTGTCCGGGGTGATAGACACCTGGGTCGAAGCGATATCCATGTTGATATAGCCACGGTCCAGGTAATAGGAACGCAGACGCTCCAGGTCACCGGAAAGCTTTTCACGGGCGTACTTGTCATCGTTCTTGAAGAACGACAGCCAGTTGGTGGTCTTGAGCTCGAACAGGCCGATCAGATCTTCGTCAGCGAACTTGGTGTTACCCACCACGTTGATGTGCTGGATGGCCGCCACGGTACCTTCGTTGATGTTGACCTTGAGGCCAACACGGTTACGCGGCTGCGGCACCACCTCGGTATCCACCGAGGCGGAATAACGACCCTGGGCAACATATTGACGTTGCAGCTCGTTACGTACGCCTTCGAGGGTGGCACGCTGGAAGATCTCGCCTTCGGCAAGGCCCGATTGCTTGAGACCTTTCATCAAGTCTTCAGTGGAGATCGCCTTGTTGCCTTCGATCTCGATACTGGCGACGGACGGTCGCTCGACGACAGTGATGACAAGGACGTTGCCTTCGCGCCCCAATTGGATGTCTTGAAAGAAACCGGTTTTGAACAGCGCACGAGTGGATTCCACCAGGCGACGATCATCAGCCTGTTCCCCGACGTTCAACGGCAAGGCGCCAAAGACGCTACCCGCGGAAACCCGCTGGAGGCCGTTGACGCGAATATCGGAGATGGTGAAGGACTCGGCGTGAACTTCGGCGATCATCAATACGGTGAGAACCGCAGTTAGCAGCAGACGTTTCATGAAGTCCTTTCTTATTCCAACTGGCAATAAACAAACTGCCGCAAAATGCGGCAGATTCGCAATTCAGCGAAGCGTTACAGTCGTCCCAGATCGTTGACCAAGGCTAACAACATCACCCCGACCACCAAACTGATACCGATCTGTATCCCCCAACCCTGCACCCGATCCGACAAGGGGCGACCACGCACCCACTCGACCAGATAAAACAACAGATGCCCCCCATCCAATACTGGAATGGGCAACAAATTCAGAACCCCGAGGCTAATACTCAGATAAGCCAGGAAATTCAGGAAATCAGCCATGCCCG
This sequence comes from Pseudomonas sp. HY7a-MNA-CIBAN-0227, assembly GCF_040310325.1. Taxonomy (NCBI): domain Bacteria; kingdom Pseudomonadati; phylum Pseudomonadota; class Gammaproteobacteria; order Pseudomonadales; family Pseudomonadaceae; genus Pseudomonas; species Pseudomonas sp. HY7a-MNA-CIBAN-0227. Next base: position 185,790 of record NZ_JBEOPT010000003.1, read on the forward strand.
ACTGGGCAGAAGCGCCCGCCACTTTAGCAATGGTTATCGGTCCACTCAAGTTTTTTACCGAGAGCTCGCCGAACAACATTTTCTTGAGGGAATCGAGGGTCAACACACTCATGGTCCAAGTGCGTCGCGCACCCTCGCCAATTGCGGCCAACGGCCCGAAACTTATCTCACGCACCATCGAAGGTGGCCACTCGACACCTTTCACCCCGGCGCCTAGATAACCCCCGGCTGCCTTGGCTTCCCCGCGCACCGCCAGGGTGACAGGGACGTCGATTTGAGCACCGTCGCGCTCAACTTTCAGCACAATTTTGGTATCAGGGCGTACACGCACCAGATCGACCACTTGCTGCCAGTCACCCAGTGCCTGGCCATCAAGGGCCAACAGGCGGTCGCCGGTTTTCAGCCCTGCAGCTTGCGCAGGGCCTTTGGGATCCAGCTCTGCCAGCACCGGTGGCAAGGAGGGCCGCCATGGACGAATCCCCAGAGAGTTGATCGGATCAGGCTCGTCGGCGCCCTTGAGCCAGTTGTCGAGGGCCAGCTCCCGCGGCGTTTCGGCCGTGGAATCCTGCTCGCGCACCACCAGCTTCACGGTGCCGCTTTCACCCAGGCGGCGCACCAACTGCAAATTGACCGCGCCCCAACCGGTAGTAGGCTCGCCATCAATGGCAACAATTTCCTGCCCTGCGATCAGCCCGGCCTTGGCCGCGATACTGCCCGCCTCCACCGCACCGATAACCGGACGCACCTGCTGGCTGCCCAACATCGCCAGCACCCAGAAGAACACCATGGCCAGCAAAAAGTTGGCGATAGGCCCGGCAGCAACGATGGCAATGCGCTGACGAACGGTCTTGCGATTGAAGGATTGGTCCAACTGATCAGCGGGCACTTCGCCTTCGCGCTCGTCGAGCATCTTGACGTAGCCGCCCAAGGGAATGGCAGCAATCACGAACTCGGTGCCTTGACGGTCATGCCAGCGCAGCAACGGCATCCCGAAACCGACGGAAAAACGCAGAACCTTGACGCCGCAACGACGCGCCACCCAGAAGTGGCCGAATTCGTGGAAGGTGACCAGCACACCCAGAGCAACCAGGGTGCCGACAATCATGTAGAGCGCACTCATCTAATTTCTCCGCATTCCAATCCAGTGCCTACAGGCTCAAGCGCGCCCAAAAAGGTTAACGCGCATTGCGGCTCAACCATTGCTCGGTCAGGGCCCGGGCCTTTGTATCAGCCTCGAAGACCGCGCCCAAGTCATCAACGGCGACCACAGGTTCAAGGCTCAGAACGTCCTCGATGATACTCGCGATCTCCGGGAAACGGATGCGTCGTTCGAGAAACGCCGCCACAGCCACTTCATTGGCCGCATTGAGCATCGCCGGCGCGCTGTTACCTGCCTCGGCAGCTTGACGCGCCAGACGCAGGCACGGGAAGCGCTGCTCGTCGGGGGCCTGGAAATCCAGCCGGGCGATGGCAAACAGGTCCAGAGGAGCAACACCCGAATCAATGCGCTCGGGCCAGGCCAAGGCGTTGGCGATCGGCGTACGCATGTCCGGATTACCCAACTGGGCCAACACCGAGCCGTCCACGTAGTCGACCAGGGAATGAATCACGCTTTGCGGGTGAATCACCACCTCGACCTGATCCGGCCGCGCATCGAACAACCAGCACGCCTCAATCAGTTCGAGACCTTTGTTCATCATGCTGGCCGAATCCACCGAGATCTTGCGGCCCATCGACCAGTTGGGATGGGCACAGGCTTGTTCAGGGGAGACATGCTCCAGCTCAGCCAGCGGCGTCTGTCGGAACGGGCCGCCGGACGCAGTCAGCAAAATACGGCGCACACCCACCTGGCTCAGACCACGAGCAAAATCGCCGGGCATACACTGGAAAATCGCGTTGTGCTCGCTGTCCAGCGGTAGCAGTACGGCGCCGCTCTTGCGCACCGCCTGCATAAAGAGTGCGCCGGACATCACCAGCGCCTCCTTGTTAGCCAGCAAAATCTTCTTGCCGGCGTCAACGGCGGCCAGGGTTGGACGCAGGCCAGCCGCACCGACAATAGCGGCGACAACGGTATCGACATCAGGATCGGCGGATACCTGACACAACCCCTCCTCCCCCACCAGCACTTGAGTCGACAGCCCCGCCGCCCGCAGATCATCCTGCAAACCGCGCGCAGCCACCGCCTCAGGCACTACCGCAAATTGCGGCACGTGACGAACACACAGCGCCAACAGCTCGCTCAAGCGGCTAAAGCCAGTCAGGGCGAAGACTTGATAACGCTCCGGATGACGGGCAATCACATCCAGCGTGCTCAACCCTACCGAGCCGGTGGCTCCCAGCACGGTAATCTGCTGCAGACGGCTCACGAGGCCATCATCCACAACAGTACGGCAAAGATCGGCAACGCTGCCGTCAGGCTGTCGATACGGTCCAGCACGCCGCCGTGACCCGGAAGCAGATTGCTGCTGTCCTTGACCCCAGCCTGGCGCTTGAACATGCTCTCGGTCAGATCTCCGACCACCGAGATCAGCACGACCACCGCAGCACCCACCAGGGCCAGGAGTATTTCCTTGACGGTCCAGCCACGCACAACACCAACGACAGCAGTAATCACCAGCGTCAGTAACAAACCACCGTATACACCTTCCCAGCTCTTGCCAGGACTTACCGCCGGCGCCAGCTTGCGCTTGCCGAAGGCCCGGCCGGAAAAGTAAGCGCCAATATCAGCACCCCAGACCAGCACCATCACCGCCATGATCAGCCAGTTGCCCAAGGGCATGTGCTTGATATAGACCAGGCCTTGCCAGGCCGGCAGCAGAATCAACAGGCCTATCACCAGCTTGCAGGCGACACTGGACCAATGGCCGCTGGTTTGCGGATAAGTCAGCACCAGGAAGGTCGCCAGCGTCCACCACAGCACCGCAGCGCCAAGTACCCAAGGCGCCATATCCGGCAGGATGTACATCAGGAACAACATCAGCGCCACGACGACGGCGTACACCACACGATGCCGCTGCGCGGTGAAACCGGCCAGGCGCGCCCATTCCCAAGAGCCCAAGGTCACAACCAGGCCGATGAACAGCGCAAAGCCGGCACCTTCGAGCAGGAAAAACCCGCACAAGGCAATCGGCAGCAGGATCAGTGCCGTGATGATTCGTTGTTTAAGCATTAAACCCGGGCTCCAGCTTCGATCTGCTCGCTCGTTTTACCGAAGCGACGCTGACGGGAAGCGAAATCGGCCAGCGCATTGCGCATGGCATCGTGTTTGAAGTCCGGCCAGAACAGGTCGGAGAAGTACAGCTCGGTATAGGCCAACTGCCACAACAGGAAGTTGCTGATGCGGTGTTCGCCACCGGTACGGATACACAAGTCCGGCAACGGCAGATCGCCGGTTACCAGGCAGGTTTGCAACAGTTCAGGCGTGATGTCTTCGGGTCGCAGATGACCGGCCTGCACTTCGCGCGCCAGACGCTGCGCGGCTTGGGCGATATCCCACTGGCCGCCATAGTTGGCTGCGATTTGCAGTACGAACCGATTACTGCCGACAGTAATCGCCTCGGCTTCGCGCATGGCCGCCTGCAACTCCGGACGGAAGCGCGAGCGATCCCCGATGATGCGCAGGCTGATGTTGTTGTCGTTCAGGCGCTTGGCCTCACGACGCAGCGCCTTGAAGAACAGGTCCATCAAGGCACTGACCTCCTCGGCCGGGCGCTGCCAGTTTTCACTGGAGAAGGCAAACAAGGTCAGCACCTCGACCTTGGCCTCGGCGCACACTTCGATCACAGCCCGTACCGCATCGACACCCGCTTTATGCCCGGCGACACCCGGCATAAAGCGTTTTTTCGCCCAGCGATTATTCCCGTCCATGATGATCGCGACATGGCGCGGCACCACGGCGGGCACAGTCTGCTTGGTCTTTTCCATGAAAACGTCCTGACCCTTATACAGCCATCAAGTCCGCTTCTTTTTGCTTGGTGGCCGCGTCGATATCAGACTCAGCCTTATCGGTCAGCTTCTGGATATCCGCAGCAGCACGGCGCTCTTCGTCTTCACTGATTTCCTTGTCCTTAACCAGCTTTTTCAGGTCACCCAAGGCATCGCGACGAATGTTGCGCACGGCAACACGAGCATCTTCCGCAGCACTACGCGCCTGTTTGGTAAAGCCCTTACGGGTTTCTTCGGTCAGGGCAGGCATGGAGATCAACAACAACTCGCCCAGGTTGGTCGGATTGAGGTTCAGACCAGCACTCTGGATTGCCTTGTCGACTGCCCCGAGCATATTGCGCTCAAAGGCCACGACTTGCAGGGTGCGCGAGTCTTTTACGGTGATGTTGGCCACTTGGGTGATGGAAGTGTCTGCGCCGTAGTACGGCACCATCACGCTACCCAGGATGCTCGGGTGTGCCTTGCCGGTACGAATCTGGCCAAATGCATGGGCCAGAGACTCCAGGGATTTGTGCATACGCTCTTGAGCGTCTTTCTTGATTTCGTTGATCATTGTTGAGCCTCCTCGATCAGAGTCCCTTCTGCGCCGCCGTGTACGATGTTCAGCAGGGCGCCGGGCTTGTTCATGTTAAATACGCGAAGCGGCATCTTGTGGTCGCGACACAGGCAAATAGCTGTCAGATCCATCACACCCAGCTTGCGATCCAGCACTTCATCATAAGTCAGATGATCGAACTTCTCGGCATGCGGGTCTTTAAACGGGTCAGCAGTGTAAACGCCATCAACCTTGGTTGCCTTAAGTACCACGTCCGCATTGATTTCAATGCCACGCAAGCAGGCTGCCGAGTCGGTGGTGAAGAAGGGATTGCCGGTACCAGCAGCAAAAATCACCACGTCCTTGGCATCCAGGTGACGCATGGCTTTGCGCCGGTCATAGTGATCGGTTACACCGACCATGGAAATAGCAGACATCACGATCGCCGTGATGTTGGCCCGCTCCAGAGCATCGCGCATGGCCAGGGCATTCATCACAGTGGCCAGCATGCCCATGTGGTCGCCGGTTACCCGATCCATGCCAGCAGCGCTGAGTGCCGCACCGCGGAACAGGTTGCCGCCGCCTATCACCAGGCCGACCTGGACACCGATACCGACCAGTTGGCCGACTTCCAGCGCCATGCGGTCGAGTACCTTGGGATCGATCCCGAACTCTTCCGAGCCCATCAGGGCCTCGCCGCTAAGCTTGAGTAGAATGCGTTTATAGCGAGCCTGATAACCACTGCCCTGCTGAGCCATTGCGAATCTCTCCTGCGGCGTATTTTTAAAAATTCTTGGCAAACCGTTTACGGCCTGCGTTCACTCTAGCTGGACGCTGTCACAGCGCCATCGGAACACGGCTTTGTAAGCCAGTTCCGCAGGGAAACCAAATAAAATCGGTCACCCCATTTGAAAAGAGGCTGCGCGCGTAAGCGGGCAGCCTCCTTTTGGGCGACAGTTGAAAACTGTCTTACTTCTTGCTGGCAGCCAGTTGGGCAGCAACTTCTTCAGCGAAGTTGTCGACCGGCTTCTCGATGCCGTCACCTACTTTGTAGTAGGTGAAGGAAACGATTTCAGCGCCGCCTTTCTTGGCCAGTTCACCGATCTTGATTTCAGGGTTCTTGACGAACGCCTGCTCAACCAGGCTAGCTTCGGCGAGGAACTTGCTGATACGACCAGAAACCATTTTCTCGACGATTTCAGCAGGCTTGCCTTTGATCTTGTCTTCGTTGAGGCTCATGAACACGGCTTTTTCGCGCTCGATGGCTTCAGCGGAAACTTGCGACGGCAGCAGGAACTCAGGGTTGCTGGCAGCTACGTGCATCGCAATGTCTTTGGCCAGTTCAACGTTGCCGCCGTTCAGAGCCACGACTACACCGATCTTGTTGCCGTGCAGGTAAGCACCCACAACGTCACCTTCGATACGGGCCAGACGACGGATATTGACGTTTTCGCCTACTTTAGCAATCAGTGCTTCACGCGCCGGCTCTTGAGCGGCGATCAGTGGAGCAGCGTCAGTCAGTTTGTCAGCGAAGGCTTTTTCAACGCTGGCAGCGACGAAGTTCTTGAAGTCGTCTTGCAGGGCCAGGAAGTCGGTCTGCGAGTTGACTTCAATGATAACGGCAACCTTGCCGTCTTCCTTGATAGCAATCGCGCCTTCAGCAGCAATGTTGCCTGCTTTCTTGGCAGCCTTAATGGCGCCCGAAGCACGCATGTCATCAATGGCTTTTTCGATGTCGCCGTCAGCCTTGGTCAAGGCCTTCTTGCAATCCATCATGCCTTCGCCAGTACGCTCACGCAGTTCTTTGACCAACGCTGCAGTAATCTCTGCCATTTTCAAAATCCTCTTGGATAGGTCTTCAACCATTCCACCCGATCGAACGGGCGATCAATTCTTCCCGAACAACCCTTGTAGGCCGCTGCACGTTACAAGCGCAATAGATGCGCTGCCACAAGTGGGCGCCGACAAATGGTTTTCGAGGTGGCAAAAAGGGGGCCAAGCCCCCTTTTTGCTTACTGAGTCAACGCCAAGGCGTCAGTTACTCAGCAGCAGCTACCGGAGCTTCTTCAACAAACTGCTCGGCACCGCCAGCAACGTGGTTGCGGCCACGGATAACAGCGTCAGCCATCGAACCCATGTACAGCTGGATAGCGCGGATTGCGTCATCGTTGCCTGGGATGATGTAGTCAACGCCGTCCGGGCTGCTGTTGGTATCGACTACGCCGATAACCGGGATACCCAGCTTATTGGCTTCGGTGATCGCGATACGCTCGTGATCAACGTCGATAACGAACAGTGCGTCAGGCAGACCGCCCATGTCCTTGATACCACCCAGGGAACGATCGAGCTTCTGAAGATCGCGAGTGCGCATCAGCGCCTCTTTCTTGGTCAGCTTGGTGAAAGTCCCATCTTCGGCTTGCACTTCAAGGTCACGCAGACGCTTGATGGAAGCACGGATGGTTTTGAAGTTGGTCAGCATGCCGCCCAACCAGCGGTGATCGACGTACGGCGAACCGCAACGTGCTGCTTCTTCAGCAACGATCTTGCCAGCGGAACGCTTGGTGCCGACGAACAGAATCTTGTTTTTGCCCTGGGCCAGGCGCTCTACGAAAGTCAGAGCTTCGTTGAACATTGGCAGGGTTTTTTCAAGGTTGATGATGTGAATCTTGTTACGTGCGCCGAAAATGTATTTACCCATTTTCGGGTTCCAGTAACGGGTTTGGTGACCGAAGTGGACACCGGCCTTCAGCATATCGCGCATGTTGACTTGGGACATGATAGTTCCTTAGTAAGTCGGGTTTGGCCTCCACGTATCCCAATGACCAACCAGCGGCTTTAAGCCTCCGGCACCCAGGTCATCGTGTCGACACGTGTGTGGATTTAAGCTTTGCAGGGTATCCCCGGAAAGCGGCGCATTTTATACCACACAGAGGGGAAAAACGAAACCCGCAATCACATTTGCTGCCAGTCGCTTTTGCGCAAGCCTTTGAATAGAGCCAGAATGCCCACACCTAATAGATAGAAGCGATACCCATACGCTCATGGTTTGCACCCCGCGTCTGGTAGAATCACGTTTTTTAGGCTTGTGCGAATGCTGCAACCTTTTGTCGCACACCTGTAAACCGTATTGATTTCAGCGCTATGCGCTAGAGAGAGCCTGTATGACCGTCACCCTCAAAACCGCCGAAGATATTGCTGGAATGCGCGTTGCCGGAAAACTGGCTGCCGACGTACTGGAAATGATTGCCGAACACGTCAAGCCCGGCGTCACCACCGAAACACTGGACCGCATCTGCCATGACTATATTGTCGACGTGCAGAAAGCCATCCCTGCCCCGCTGAACTACAAGGGTTTCCCCAAGTCGATCTGCACCTCGATCAACCACGTGGTCTGCCACGGGATCCCGGGCGACAAACCGTTGAAAGACGGCGATACCCTGAACATCGATGTCACCGTGATCAAGGACGGCTACCACGGCGACACCAGCCGCATGTTCCACGTCGGCACTGTTCCCGTATGGGCCGAACGCCTGTCGCAGATCACCCAGGAATGCATGTACAAAGCCATCGAGATCGTCAAGCCCGGCTGCCGCCTGGGGGATATCGGTGAAGTGATCCAGAAGCACGCGGAAAAGAACGGTTTCTCGGTGGTTCGCGAATTCTGCGGCCATGGCATCGGCAAGGTGTTCCACGAAGAGCCGCAAATCCTGCACTACGGCCGCGCGGGCACCGGCATGGAACTCAAAGCAGGCATGACCTTCACCATCGAACCGATGATCAACCAGGGCAAGGCCGACACCAAGGTGCTGGGCGACGGCTGGACCGCCATCACCAAGGACCGCAAGCTTTCGGCCCAGTGGGAGCACACCCTATTGGTCACCGAAACCGGCTACGAGATCTTCACCCTGCGCGCCGACGACACAATCCCCCGCGTTTCGGCCTGAGGCTTGCACCGGTTTTTCGCACACAGCTGTTGTGACTTATAGATAGAAAGGAAAGCCGATCAATGCCCCAGGTGGATCCCGAACTCTTCGATCGTGGCCAGTTCCAGGCAGAACTGGCCCTGAAGGCAAGCCCTATCGCCGCCTTCAAGAAGGCCATCCGCCAGGCCCGGGATGTGCTCGATGAGCGCTTTCGCAGTGGCCGGGATATCCGTCGGCTGATCGAGGACCGCGCCTGGTTCGTCGACAATATCCTGCAAAAGGCCTGGGAACAGTTCACCTGGAGTGAAGACGCCGACATCGCCCTGGTGGCGGTGGGCGGCTACGGTCGCGGCGAACTGCACCCCTACTCCGACATCGACCTGCTGATTCTACTGGACAGCGCCGACCACGAAATTTTCCGCGATTCCATCGAGCGTTTTCTGACGTTGTTGTGGGACATCGGCCTGGAAGTCGGGCAAAGCGTGCGCTCGGTGGATGAGTGCGCCCAGGAAGCCCGCGCCGACCTTACTGTGGTCACTAACCTGATGGAAAGCCGCACCATCAGCGGCCCCGAGCGCCTGCGCATACGCATGCTGGAAGTTACCAGCACCGAGCGCATGTGGCCGAGCAAGGACTTCTTCCTGGCCAAGCGTGCCGAGCAGAAAGCCCGTCATCACAAGTACAACGACACTGAATACAACCTGGAACCCAACGTCAAAGGCTCCCCTGGTGGCCTGCGGGATATCCAGACCATTTTGTGGGTGGCTCGTCGCCAGTACGGCACCCTGAACCTGCGCGCACTGGCCGGCGAAGGCTTCTTGGTGGAGAGCGAAAACGCTTTATTGGCCTCGTCCCAGGAGTTCCTGTGGAAGGTACGCTACGCCCTACACATGCTCGCGGGGCGCTCCGAAGACCGTCTGCTGTTCGATCACCAGCGCTCCATCGCCACCCTGCTGGGCTTTGAAGGCGAAGACGCCAAGACCAGCATCGAAAGCTTCATGCAGCAGTACTACCGGGTGGTCATGAGCATTGCCCAGCTCAGCGACCTGATCATTCAGCACTTCGAAGAAGTGATCCTCGCTCCGGAAGACGAAGCGCCGCCACAACCCATCAACGCCCGCTTCCAACTGCATGACGGTTACATCGAGGCCCGCAACGACAACGTGTTCAACCGCACGCCGTTCGCCATGCTGGAAATCTTCGTATTGATGGCCCAACAGCCGGAAATCAAAGGTGTACGCGCCGATACCATTCGTCTATTGCGGGAAAATCGTCACCTGATCGACGATAATTTCCGCAATGACATCCGCAACACCAGCCTGTTTATCGAACTGTTCAAGTGCAAATTCGGCATCCACCGCAACCTGCGCCGGATGAACCGCTACGGCATTCTCGGGCGCTACCTGCCGGAGTTCGGCTTTATCGTCGGGCAAATGCAGCACGACCTGTTCCATATCTATACGGTCGATGCCCACACCCTGAACCTGATCAAGCACCTGCGTAAGTTGCAGTACACCCAGGTATCAGAGAAATTCCCGCTGGCCAGCAAGCTTATGGCCAAGCTACCCAAGCCGGAACTGATCTACCTCGCCGGTCTGTATCACGACATCGGCAAGGGTCGTCACGGCGATCACTCGGAAATCGGCGCGGTGGACGCCAAGGCATTCTGCCAGCGCCACCAACTGCCGCTGTGGGATAGCAGCCTGATTGTCTGGCTGGTGCAAAACCACCTGGTGATGTCCACCACGGCCCAGCGCAAGGACTTGTCCGACCCGCAGGTGATCCATGACTTCGCCCAGGCCGTCGGTGACGAAACCCATCTCGATTACCTGTACGTGCTGACCGTCTCCGACATCAACGCCACCAACCCGACGCTGTGGAATTCCTGGCGCGCCAGCCTGTTGCGCCAGCTCTACACCGAGACCAAGCGCGCGCTACGTCGCGGCCTGGAGAACCCGGTGGACCGCGAAGAACAGATCCGGCGCACCCAAAGTGCCGCCCTGGACATCCTGGTGCGCGGCGGCAACGACCCAGACGATGTCGAGCAACTCTGGTCGCAACTGGGTGACGACTACTTCCTGCGCCACACTGCTGGCGACGTGGCCTGGCACAGCGACGCGATCCTGCAGCAACCGGCCGATGGCGGCCCACTGGTGCTGATCAAGGAAACCACCCAGCGCGAGTTCGAAGGCGGCACGCAAATCTTCATCTATGCACCGGACCAGCATGACTTCTTCGCCGTGACCGTGGCGGCGATGGACCAGCTCAACCTGAACATTCACGACGCTCGGGTCATCACCTCCAGCAGCCAGTTCACCCTCGACACCTACATCGTGCTCGACACCGAAGGTGAGTCCATCGGCGACAACCCGGTGCGGGTAAAAAAGATTCGCGAAGGCCTCACCGAAGCACTGCGCAACCCTGACGATTACCCGACCATCATCCAGCGTCGGGTGCCGCGCCAACTCAAACACTTCGCCTTTGCACCCCAGGTGACCATCCACAACGACGCCCAGCGCCCGGTGACGGTACTGGAACTCAGCGCCCCGGATCGCCCGGGCCTGCTCGCGCGGATCGGCACGATTTTCCTGGAGTTCGACCTGTCGTTGCAAAACGCCAAGATTGCGACCCTGGGCGAACGAGTGGAAGACGTGTTCTTTATTACCGATGCTGACAATCAGCCTCTTTCCGACCCTGAACTTTGCCGTCGCTTGCAGGATGCAATCGTCGAGCAGTTAAGCGTGAGCCAGGAACCTGGGGTTGAGTTGTCGCGATTGAGTATTTGACTGACGGGGGCGATCTCACTGCCTCCTCTTATCCAGCGTTCACCGCCTTGCACGAGATCCACCGATGAACAACGCCCTGAACCAGTTGCAGCCCTATCCGTTCGAGAAATTGCGCGCCCTGCTGGGGAGCGTCACGCCGAACCCGGACAAACGCCCGATTGCCCTGTCCATCGGCGAACCCAAGCACAAATCCCCGACGTTCGTCGCCGAGGCCCTGGCCAACAACCTCGATCAGATGGCGGTGTACCCGAGTACCCTGGGCATTGCGGCGTTACGCGAAGCCATTGGCACCTGGTGCGAACGCCGCTTCAGCGTACCCGAGGGCTGGCTGGACCCTGCGCGCAACATCCTGCCCGTCAACGGTACCCGTGAAGCGCTGTTCGCCTTCACCCAGACCGTGGTCAACCGGGGCGACGACGCGCTGGTGGTCAGCCCGAACCCGTTCTACCAAATCTACGAAGGTGCAGCGTTTCTCGCCGGGGCCAAGCCACATTACCTGCCGTGCCTGGTCGAAAACGGCTTCAACCCTGATTTCGATGCGGTCTCGGCCGACGTCTGGAAACGCTGCCAGATTCTGTTCCTATGCTCGCCAGGCAATCCGACCGGCGCCTTGATTCCGGTCGACACCCTGAAAAAACTGATCGCCCTGGCCGACGAGTACGACTTCGTGATCGCCGCCGACGAGTGCTACAGCGAGCTGTACTTCGACGAACAAACCCCGCCGCCGGGCCTGCTCAGTGCCTGCGTCGAACTGGGCCGCCAGGATTTCAAACGCTGCGTGGTGTTCCACAGCCTGTCCAAGCGTTCCAACCTGCCGGGCTTGCGCTCAGGCTTTGTCGCCGGTGACGCCGAAATCCTCAAAGCCTTCCTGCTGTACCGCACCTACCACGGCTGCGCGATGCCGGTACAAACCCAGTTGGCGAGCATTGCCGCCTGGCAGGATGAGGCCCATGTGCAAGCCAACCGCGACCTGTACCGGGAAAAGTTCGCCGCTGTGCTGGCTATTCTCAAGCCGGTGCTGGACGTGCAAAACCCGGATGGCGGTTTCTACCTGTGGCCAAATATCGAAGGCGATGATGCGGCCTTCTGCCGGGATTTGTTCGTGGAAGAACATGTGACCGTGGTGCCAGGTTCTTACCTGTCCCGGGAAGTCGACGGTTTCAACCCCGGCGCCGGGCGCGTGCGCATGGCGCTGGTTGCGCCACTGGCCGAGTGCGTGGAAGCGGCGGAGCGGATTCGCGACTTTATCCAGCGTCGTCGGTAAGACTCGATATCCGGGTCATTTGATATGGCCCAGATTCGCCTCACTCATATCCAGGTCCGCCAACACCTCCCGCAGTACGTCATCACCAACCTGGTGATGGCGACTCAGGCTATATAACTCCAGGCGCTGTGCCCGCAAGGCCTTGAGTCGCAACTTACGCTCCAGTTGATCCATGTGTAACGCCAGGGCCTGGGCTTCGGCCGAGTCGTTGAACACTTCCAGTTGATGGCGATACTCCGACATGATCCGCGCCTTGAGCTCAGTGGCCAGCGCAGCCTGGGCGGCGTCCTGGGGCGCAGCTTCTGCTGCTTCCTCGGTCTCCAGGGCGTGAATCGCCGCTTCGGCGGTTTTCTTCCAGGCGTCACGCACCTCACCGCGACGCTTGTCATCCGGGCTCTTTTCGATACCCCTCAGCAACAACGGCAAGGCGATGCAAGCGGCGACCAGAGAAAGCAAAATCACCCCAGCAGCGATGAATATCAACAGGTCACGCTCCGGGAAGGCCACGCCGGGTGCCAGCAGCAACGGCACCGACATCACACCTGCCAGGGTCACCGCCCCACGCACTCCGCCCACCGTCAACAGCCAGCAGGAACGGGCTTTCGGCACCAACGTCAGTTCGCTTTTACCCCGCAAGCGCCGTAGCAATCCCGACAGTCGCCAGATGCTTTGCACCCAGATAAACCGCAGCACCAGCAACACCAGAAAAATCGCGATCACGTCCAGGCAGCGATACAGTAAGGTCGGCCACAAGGTAGCTTCGTGGCTGGTTACCGCCTTGATGATGTCCGGCAGTTGCAGGCCCAGCAACAGGAAGATCAGGCCGTTAAAGGCAAACTCCAGCAGCGACCAGACGCTGCGATTGAGCAAACGCGTGCTGGTCTGACGCGGCAGCAAGTCCAGCCAGCTCTGCATCATCCCGGCCGCCACCGCCGACAAAATCCCCGAAGCGCCCAAACGCTCAGCCAATACATAGGCGGCAAATGGCAGCAGCAACATGAACACCACGTGGGTTGCCGGATCGTCCCAGCCTCGGGCAACCATCCAGGCCCGCAGGCGGCCCACCAGCCAGCTCAAGGCCACACCAATGGCCAGCCCGCCAAGCGCCACCAGCACGAATGTCAGGCTGGCATTGGCCAAGGAGAACACACCGGTCACCGCCGCCACCAGGGCAAACTTGAAGGTCACCAGGCCCGATGCATCGTTCATCAGCGCTTCGCCCTGAAGCATGTGCATCAAGGGTGTTGGCAAGCGATTCTGGGAAATAGCCGATACCGCCACGGCATCTGTCGGCGACAACACCGCCGCGAGGGCGAAGGCCACCGGCAAGGGGATGGTCGGCAGCAGCCAATGGATGAAATACCCAGCGCCCACCACCGTGAACAGCACCAACCCCACTGCAAGCGTCAGGATCGGCCCGCGCAGGCGCCACAATTCGCGCTTGGGCATACGCCAGCCATCCGAGAACAGCAGCGGCGGTAAAAACAGGAAAAGAAACAATTCCGGGTCCAATGCCACGTGCAGCCCCAGGGTCGGCCAGGCGAGCAGAGCCCCGGCGGCGATCTGCACCAGCGGCAACGGCAGCGGGATCACACGCCCGACAAGACGCGAAACACTGACCAGCATCAGCAGAATAAGGACGGTGTAAGCAGTTTGCATAACGCGAAATTCCCAGCCAATCGATTTACTACGACACACATCAGGCAACGCGTCGCCGTTGAAGTGCCATATTAGCTGCTTATGCTGCCGACGGGCCGTTGAACAAAAGTCGCACACCCTGACACGAGGTGGTGACGAGCGGCACCGAAATGCTCTGGCCGTGGCATAATCCGTGACCTTTCGTTTCCAGCAGCCCAAAGGGGGGCAATTCCTTGACCGATTCAAGTAAAACGTTGCACCTTTTCGGCATCAAAGCCTGCGACACCATGAAAAAGGCGCGCACCTGGCTCGATGAACACGCTGTCAGCTATGAGTTTCATGACTACAAAACGGCCGGTATCGACCGCGAACACTTGACCCAATGGTGCAATGAGCACGGTTGGCAGGTGGTTTTGAACCGTGCAGGCACTACCTTTCGCAAACTCGAAGACGAACGCAAAGCCGATCTCGACCAGGCGAAAGCGATTGAACTGATGCTCGCACAACCCTCGATGATCAAGCGCCCGGTGCTTGATCTGGGTGACAGAACCCTGATTGGCTTCAAGCCAGATGTTTATTCGGCGGCCCTCAAGTAGGCCAGCCCATACCAATTGTGTAGAGGTAACAGCATGTCCAATTCCCTGTTCAGCCTAGGCTTCGGCGTCGGCACTCAGAACCGCCAAGGTGCTTGGCTGGAAGTGTTTTACGCACAGCCAGTGATCAATCCATCGGCAGAGATCCTTGCTGCTATCGCGCCGATCCTCGGTTACAGCGAAGGCAACCAGGCCATCGCCCTGAGTATCGCCCAGGCCTCACAACTGGCTGACGCACTGAAAAATGTAGATGCCACCCAAGCAGCCCTGCTGACTCGCCTGGCCGAAAGCCATAACCCGCTGGTCGCCACCCTGCTGGCCGAAGACGCGGCGCTGACCTCCACGCCTGAGGCCTACCTCAAGCTGCATTTGCTGTCTCATCGCCTGGTCAAGCCTCACGGCCTGAACCTGACTGGGGTTTTCCCGCTGCTGCCAAACGTGGCCTGGACCAGCCAGGGCGCCATCGACCAGTCGGAACTGGCCGGACGCCAACTGGAAGCGCGCCTGCGTGGCGAGCTGCTGGAAGTGTTCTCGGTGGACAAGTTCCCGAAAATGACCGACTACGTGGTGCCGAGCGGCGTGCGCATCGCTGACGCCGCGCGGATTCGCCTGGGCGCCTACATCGGCGAAGGCACCACCGTGATGCACGAAGGTTTCGTCAACTTCAACGCTGGCACTGAAGGCCCGGGCATGATCGAAGGCCGCGTGTCGGCTGGCGTGTTCGTCGGCAAGGGCTCGGACCTGGGCGGCGGTTGCTCCACCATGGGCACCCTGTCGGGCGGTGGCAACATCGTGATCAAGGTTGGCGAAGGCTGCCTGATCGGCGCCAACGCCGGTATTGGTATCCCGCTGGGCGACCGCAACACCGTGGAGTCAGGCCTGTACGTGACCGCCGGCACCAAGGTGGCGCTGCTCGACGAGCAGAACCAACTGGTCAAGGTGGTCAAGGCTCGCGAACTGGCGGGTCAACCTGACCTGCTGTTTCGCCGCAATTCCGAGACCGGTGCCGTGGAATGCAAAACCCACAAATCGGCCATCGAACTGAACGCAGCGCTGCACGCTCACAACTAAGCAGCGACTCGATGCCACTGGAGCAGGTCGTACCTTCGGGTACGGCTCGCTCATACGAGTCTTGAACACCATGCTTGTGCCCTCTCCCTGGCGCGCCGACTTTCCGGCCATCGCCACCCTGCAACGGCAAGGCCAGACCTACCTGGACAACGCCGCCACCACGCAAAAGCCTCAAGCCCTGCTGGACGCGACCATCCATTACTACGCCAATGGCGCAGCCAATGTGCACCGTGCCCAGCATTTGCCGGGCGCCCATGCGACCCAAGCCTTCGAGGACAGTCGCAGCAAGGTGGCGCAGTGGCTCAATGTTGGCGAGGATGGGCAAATCATCTTCACCCACGGCGCGACATCAGCGCTGAACCTCTTGGCTTACGGCCTTGAGCATCTTTTTACTCCTGGCGATGAGATTGTCATCAGCGCCCTGGAACACCACGCCAACCTGCTGCCCTGGCAGCAACTGGCCAAACGCCGCGAGCTTGATCTGGTGGTGCTACCCCTGGGCGATGATGGCTTGATCGACCTGCAAGCCGCCGCCCAATTAATCGGCCCGCGCACTCGACTGCTGGCGGTGAGCCAACTGTCCAATGTGCTTGGCACCTGGCAACCCTTGCCAGCGTTGTTGGCGATGGCCAAGGCTCAGGACGCGTTGACCGTGGTCGATGGCGCACAAGGCATCGTCCACGGCCGTCACGACGTCCAGGCCCTGGGCTGCGACTTCTATGTATTTTCCAGCCACAAACTCTACGGCCCGGATGGCGTCGGCGTGCTCTACAGCCGCAACGAAGCCTTACACCACCTGCGCCATTGGCAGTTTGGCGGCGAGATGGTGCAGCAGGCCGACTATCACAGTGCCAGCTTTCGCCAGGCGCCCCTGGGTTTTGAGGCGGGCACACCGCCGATTGCCGGGGTGATTGGCCTGGGGGCGACTCTGGACTACCTGATTTCACTGGATCAGCAAGCGGTGATGACCCACGAAGCTGCGCTGCATGACTATCTATTGCGCGGCTTGCGGACGCGTAATGGCGTACGGCTGCTGGGCCCACCGCAAGTGGCCTTGGCCAGCTTTGTGGTGGAGGGTGTGCATAACGCCGACCTCGCCCACCTGCTGACAGAACAAGGCATTGCCGTACGCGCGGGCCATCATTGCGCGATGCCGTTGCTCAAGCACATGGGGCTGTCGGGCGCGATCCGGGTTTCCCTGGCGCTGTACAACGATTCCGATGACCTAGAGCGCTTCTTCGAGGCGCTGGATCAGGCTTTGGACATGTTGCTATGAGTTTGCCAGCGCAGGCAGTGGCTGCTCTGGAAGCGTTTCAGGCAGTTGGCAGTTGGGAGCAACGTGCCCGACTGTTGATGCAATGGGGCGAGCGGCTACCGGCACTGCCTGATGCGGACAAGGTCGATGCCAACCTGGTGCAGGGCTGCGAAAGCCTGGTGTGGTTGGTGGGGCACTTGCAGGATGGGCATTGGCAGTTTGCCGCCAGCAGCGAAGCCCGGTTAATTCGTGGGCTGGTGGCGTTGCTGCTGGCTCGGGTTAACGGCTTGTCGGCGGTTGAATTGCAAGCTGTCGATCTGCCTGGCTGGTTTGAACAGCTGGGCTTGTCGCGGCAGTTGTCGCCTTCGCGTAGTAATGGGTTGAATGCGGTGCTGCAGAGGATGCGGGCGCTGAGTTTGTACTCAGAAAACCGACCGTAATCTACGTAATCTTGACCCGATCAGAAGGCCTGCGCACCCCGGCCACAATCTTATCCACCGCCTTGGTCGCCGCCACCATGCCAAACGTCGCGGTCACCATCATCACCGCACCAAACCCACCAGCACAGTCCAGCTTCACCCCATCCCCAACAAAACTCTTCTGCAGGCAAATGCTGCCATCAGGCTTGGGATAACGCAGTTGCTCCGTAGAAAACACACACGGCACGCTGTAATGCCGGGTCACGGTGCGGGAAAAACCGTAATCGCGGCGCAAGGTCGAGCGCACTTTCGATGCCAATGGATCGTTGAACGTACGGTTCAAATCGCACACCTGAATCAACGTCGGATCAATCTGCCCGCCCGCGCCGCCGGTGGTGATGATCTGGATCTTGCGCCGCTTGCACCAGGCGATCAGCGCCGCCTTGGCGTTGACGCTGTCGATACAGTCGATCACGCAGTCGATGTTGGGGGTGATGTACTCGGCCATGGTCTCGCGGGTGACGAAATCCGCCACTGCATGCACGGTGCAATCCGGGTTGATCCCGCGCAGGCGCTCGGCCATGACCTCGACCTTGGCTTGACCCACGGTGCTGTCCAGCGCGTGCAACTGGCGGTTGCTGTTGCTGACGCAGACGTCGTCCAGGTCGAACAGCGAGATCTCGCCCACGCCGCAGCGGGCGATAGCTTCTGCCGCCCAGGAGCCGACACCGCCGACGCCGACAATGGCCACATGGGCCGCTTTCAAGCGTTCCAGGCCTTCAATGCCATACAAACGGGCGATGCCAGCAAACCGTGGATCTTCTGTACTCATGACCATTACCCCAAAAACCGGCGCGCATTATAGGGCTACGCAGCGACAAGTTTTAAGCTACAAGCTACAAGTTAAGAACTTAGATGAACTTTCGCTGCCCAATGTCCGGTTTTTCTCGGCTTGCTGTACGGTAAGTCGAAGGCCAGTGTAGGATGCGCGCCGTTCGGCGCAGGCCGACACCTCTTTTCGTTCCACACCCTTTGGAACCCGAAATAGCTATGTCATCGCGTAAATTTGGACTCAACCTGGTGGTGGTGCTGGCGATTGCCGCGCTGTTCAGCGGCTTCTGGGCGTTGATCAACCGCCCGGTCACTACCCCCAACTGGCCTGAACAGATCTCCGGTTTTTCCTACTCGCCATTCCAGCAAGGCCAGTACCCGCAGAAAGACCAGTACCCCACCGACGAACAAATGCGCCGTGATCTGGAGATCATGAGCAAACTGACGGACAACATCCGTACCTATTCGGTCGACGCCACCCTGGGGGATATTCCCAAACTGGCGGAAGAATTCGGCCTGCGGGTAACCCTGGGGATCTGGATCAGCCCGGACCTTGAGCGCAACGAGCGCGAGATCCTGCGCGCCATCGAGATCGCCAACAGCTCGCGCAGTGTCGTGCGGGTCGTGGTGGGCAACGAAGCCCTGTTCCGCAAGGAAATCACCCCCGAAGCACTGATCGTCCTGCTGGACCGGGTCCGCGCTGCCGTGAAAGTGCCGGTGACTACCTCCGAGCAGTGGCACATTTGGGAAGACAACCCGCAACTGGGCAAGCACGTCGACCTGATTGCCGCGCATATCCTGCCATACTGGGAGCATATCCCGGTGGATAAGGCCGGCCAGTTCGTACTCGACCGTGCACGGGATCTGAAGAAGACTTTCCCGAAAAAGCCGTTGTTGCTATCGGAGGTTGGCTGGCCGAGCAATGGCCGGATGCGTGGCGGTTCAGATGCGTCCCCTGCCGACCAGGCAATTTATCTGCGCACGCTGGTGAACAAACTCAACCGTCAGGGCTACAACTACTTTGTGATCGAAGCCTTCGATCAGCCGTGGAAGGCCAGTGATGAAGGTTCGGTGGGCGCCTATTGGGGTGTGTTCAACGCCGCGCGCCAGCAGAAATTCAACTTTGAAGGCCCCGTTGTGGCGATCCCGCAATGGCGCGTGCTGGCCATCGGGTCGGTGGTGTTGGCGCTGCTGTCCCTGACCCTGCTGATGATCGACGGCTCGGCCCTGCGCCAGCGCGGTCGTACCTTTCTGACCTTTATCGCGTTCCTGTGCGGGTCGGTGCTGGTGTGGATCGGCTACGACTACAGCCAGCAATACAGCACCTGGTTCAGTCTGACGGTGGGTTTCCTGCTGGCACTCGGCGCCCTGGGCGTGTTTATCGTGTTGCTGACCGAGGCCCATGAACTGGCGGAAGCGGTCTGGACCCACAAGCGTCGGCGTGAATTCCTGCCGGTGACCGGGGATTCGGACTACCGCCCGAAAGTCTCTATCCATGTGCCCTGCTACAACGAGCCACCGGAGATGGTCAAACAGACCCTCGACGCCCTGGCCGCCCTCGACTATCCGGACTACGAAGTCCTGATCATCGACAACAACACCAAGGACCCAGCTGTGTGGGAGCCGGTGCGCGACTACTGTGAAACCCTCGGCCCGCGCTTCAAGTTCTTCCATGTCTCGCCCCTGGCCGGTTTCAAGGGCGGCGCGCTGAACTACCTGATCCCGCATACCGCCAAGGACGCCGAAGTGATCGCGGTGATTGACTCGGACTACTGCGTCGACCCGAACTGGCTCAAGCACATGGTGCCGCACTTCGCCGACCCGAAAATCGCCGTGGTGCAATCGCCCCAGGATTATCGCGACCAGAACGAAAGTACCTTCAAGAAGCTCTGCTACGCCGAATATAAAGGCTTCTTCCATATCGGCATGGTGACGCGAAACGACCGTGACGCGATCATCCAGCACGGCACCATGACCATGACCCGCCGTTCGGTACTGGAGGAACTGGGCTGGGCCGACTGGTGCATCTGCGAGGATGCCGAGCTGGGCCTGCGAGTCTTTGAAAAAGGCCTGTCGGCGGCGTATTACCACGAAAGCTACGGCAAGGGCCTGATGCCCGATACCTTTATCGACTTCAAGAAACAGCGCTTTCGCTGGGCCTACGGGGCGATTCAGATCATCAAGCGGCACACCGCCAGCCTGTTGCGCGGCAAGGGCACCGAACTGACCCGTGGCCAGCGCTACCACTTCCTCGCGGGCTGGTTGCCGTGGGTGGCAGACGGCATGAACATCTTCTTCACCGTCGGCGCCCTGTTGTGGTCGGCAGCGATGATCATCGTGCCGACGCGGGTCGACCCGCCACTGCTGATCTTCGCGATCCCGCCGTTGGCGCTGTTCGTGTTCAAGGTCGGCAAGATCATCTTCCTCTACCGTCGCGCCGTTGGCGTGAACCTCAAGGATGCGTTCTGCGCAGCGCTGGCCGGGTTGGCGTTGTCCCACACCATCGCCAAGGCGGTGCTGTACGGCTTTTTCACCACCAGTATTCCGTTCTTTCGCACACCGAAAAACGCCGATAACCACGGTTTCTGGGTAGCTATTTCTGAAGCCCGGGAAGAATTGTTCATCATGCTGCTGTTGTGGGGCGCGGCGCTGGGGATCTACCTGGTGCA
Source organism: Pseudomonas sp. HY7a-MNA-CIBAN-0227 (assembly GCF_040310325.1). NCBI lineage: Bacteria > Pseudomonadati > Pseudomonadota > Gammaproteobacteria > Pseudomonadales > Pseudomonadaceae > Pseudomonas > Pseudomonas sp. HY7a-MNA-CIBAN-0227. The sequence continues at coordinate 206,719 of NZ_JBEOPT010000003.1, forward strand.
GGGCCTGCCGAGTAATGACATGCGCTTCTGGGTGGTGATGCTGCTGGTGCAGTCGTTACCTTACCTGGCGGCGTTGATCATGGCGTTCCTGTCTTCGCTGCCGAAACCGGCCGCGGCGCCTGAACCTGTGCCAGCTTCGTAAAATCTTGTGCAATGCACTAAACGGCGGCCTCTGGCCGCCGTTTTGCTTTAAGATATCCGCCATTTTGCGCGCCTTGCCTGCTCATCTATAAAAGCTTCCGGAGTTCCCCATGACGGCCCACGCCGACCTTTCGCCGACCCTCCAACTCGCTATCGACCTGATCCGTCGCCCGTCGGTGACGCCAATCGATGCCGATTGCCAGAAGCTGATGATGCAGCGCCTGGGCGACGCCGGTTTCCAGCTTGAGCCAATGCGCATCGAGGATGTGGATAACTTCTGGGCCACCCACGGCAAGCATGAAGGCCCGGTGCTGTGCTTTGCAGGTCACACCGACGTGGTGCCCACCGGTCCGGTGCAAGCCTGGCAGAACGATCCGTTCGACGCCTTGATCGACGAAAACGGCATGCTCTGCGGCCGTGGCGCGGCGGACATGAAAGGTAGCCTGGCAGCCATGCTGGTGGCCGCCGAGCGCTTTGTCAGCGACTACCCGGACCACAAGGGTTCGGTGGCTTTCTTGATCACCAGCGATGAAGAAGGCCCGGCGCACCACGGCACCAAGGCCGTGATCGAGCGCCTGGCGGCCCGCAAGGAGCGCCTGGACTGGTGCATCGTTGGCGAACCGTCGAGCACCACGCTGGTGGGCGATGTAGTGAAGAACGGTCGTCGCGGCTCGCTCGGCGCCACCCTGACTGTACGCGGCGTGCAAGGCCATGTGGCCTACCCGCATCTGGCGAAGAATCCAATCCACCTGGCCGCTGCGGCTCTGGCTGAACTGGCCGCAGAGCATTGGGACGATGGCAACACCTTCTTCCCGCCGACCAGCTTCCAGATTTCCAACCTCAATTCCGGCACCGGCGCGACCAACGTGATCCCCGGTGATCTAGTAGCGGTGTTCAACTTCCGCTTCTCCACCGAGTCGACGGTCGAAGGCCTGCAACAACGAGTCGCGGTGATTCTCGACAAGCATGGCCTGGACTGGCATGTGGAGTGGGCGCTGTCGGGCCTGCCGTTCCTTACCGAACCGGGCGCGCTGCTCGACGCCGTCTCGGCCAGCATCAAGGCGATTACCGGTCGCGAGACCAAGGCCTCCACCAGCGGCGGCACGTCTGACGGGCGCTTCATCGCGACCCTCGGCACCCAGGTGGTTGAGCTGGGCCCGGTCAACGCAACAATCCATCAGGTCAACGAGCGCATCCTCGCCAGCGACCTCGATGTGCTGACCGAAATCTATTACCAAACCCTGATTAAGTTGCTCGCCTGATGCTCGCTTGCCCCATTTGCAGCGCACCGCTGAACGCGGTGGACAATGGCGTGGCCTGCCCGGTCGGGCACCGCTTCGACCGGGCGCGCCAGGGTTATCTGAACCTGTTGCCGGTACAGCACAAGAACAGCCGTGACCCGGGCGACAACCTGGCCATGGTTGAAGCACGCCGCGATTTTCTCAACGCGGGCCATTACGCGCCAGTGGCCAAGCGCCTGGCCGAACTGGCCGCTGAGCAATCGCCCCAGCGCTGGCTGGACATCGGTTGTGGCGAGGGTTATTACACCGCGCAAATCGCCGATGCCCTGCCCCGCGCCGAGGGTTATGCCCTGGATATTTCCCGGGAGGCGGTCAAACGCGCCTGTAAACGCAACCCAGCGCTGACTTGGTTGATCGCCAGCATGGCCCGGGTGCCGCTGGCCGATGCCAGCTGCCAGTTTCTCGCCAGTGTATTCAGCCCGCTGGATTGGCTAGAGGCCAAGCGCCTGCTCAGCCCTGGCGGCGGCCTGATGAAAGTCGGCCCTACCAGCGGCCACCTGATGGAGCTGCGCGAACGCCTGTACGACGAAGTACGCGAGTACACCGACGACAAGCACTTGGCGCTGGTGCCGCAAGGCATGAGCTTGCAACACAGCGAAACCCTGGAGTTCAAGCTTAGCCTGGCGGACCCCAAGGACCGCGCCAACCTGCTGGCCATGACGCCCCACGGCTGGCGTGCTAGCGCCGAGCGCCGGGCCCAGGTGATTGAGCACCCTGAACCGCTGCTGGTCACCGTGTCGATGCGTTACGACTATTTCGTGCTTCAATAACCCCCTATTTGGGCTTTCGAGCCCGTCCTGAATCCGCGAATGGATTTTCGAAACCCGCAGTGAGGAACATCCATGCGCCAACCCGATATCGAGATTTACCTCAAGGACGCCGACGTCGACTACAAGGCCATTGCCTCCTGGCTCGGCGAAGCCCTGGGGCCATGCACCGACTGGGTCCAGAAAGGCCAGACCTACAAATGCAAGGCCGGCAGCGTACCTGTTACATGGCTGCCGAAGGCCGTAGGCAAGTGGAACAGCCTGCACCTGGAAAGCGATCAGACGCCGTGGGAAGACGACATCGCCTGCGCCCGTGCAGCCTTTGCCGCGCTCAACGTCGAAGTACGTTGCGCGCCGGGAAGCTGGGTTGAGGAAGAAGGCGAAGAAACCGCCGACCGCTGGATGCGGATCAGCGTGGATGGTGAAGAAGAGATCATCTGGAAAACAGCCTGATCCTGAAGGAGCGAGCTTGCTCGCGATGGCCTTAAGGGCACCGCGTTCATTCAGGATGCACGCGTTATCGTTAACGACTATCGCGAGCAAGCCCGCTCCTGCACAAGCATGGCCTTACAGGCCGACCACATCCTCCGCCTGCAAGCCCTTCTCGCCGGTCACCACGGCGTACTCCACCTGTTGGCCCTCGGCCAGGGAACGATGCCCGTCACCACGAATGGCGCGGTAGTGTACAAACACATCCTTGCCGTCTTCACGCTGGATAAAGCCGTAGCCCTTGGCGTCGTTGAACCACTTCACATTGCCTGTCTCGCGCGTTGCCATCTGTTTGCCCCCACCTGCTTTTATTGTTGAGTTTTATGGTTGAGTCAGTCGCATTGAACTGCCGAGTATATGACAGGCTCAAGAACTCTCAACTCAAGTTTACATCGGCGCTTTTTTGCCGATTTTCGATGAATACGGCACACTAGCGGCCCGAGCATCTGCTCGGTTTTTTCCACTCAAAGCAGCACACCTATGACCCGCTCCCCGTTCCGCCGTCTGGTATTTGGCACCTTGCGCCGACTGTTGTACCTCTGGGTTCGCTCGGAGACGATCAACCAGTCGTCCCTCACCCTGAACCTGGACCGCAGCCGACCGGTGTTTTACGTCCTGCAATCGCCCTCACTCACCGAATTGGCCGTGGTCGATACCGAGTGCACCAAGGCCGGCCTGCCGCGCCCGGTGCTGCCGGTGTCGGTCGGCTCTTTGCTGGAGCCAGCGGCGTTCTTCTACCTGACGCCCGACCCGGATTGGCTTGGCCGTCAGGACAAGCGCGGCGCGCCGCCCACCCTGACCCGCTTGGTCAGTACCCTTGCCGAACACGCCGAAGAAAATGCGCAGATCATTCCGGTCAGCGTGTTCTGGGGCCAGTCGCCGGCAAGCGAGTCGAGCCCCTGGAAACTGCTGTTTGCCGACAGCTGGGCCGTTACCGGCCGCCTGCGCCGACTGCTGAGCATCCTGATCCTCGGCCGCAAGACCCGAGTGCAATTCTCTGCGCCAATTAATCTGCGCGAATTGATCGAGCACAATAAAGGCCACGAACGCACCGTGCGCATGGCCCAACGTATCCTGCGGGTGCATTTTCGTAACCTGAAAACCGCGGTGATCGGCCCCGACCTGTCTCACCGACGCAACCTGGTGAAAGGTCTGGTCAACATGCCACTGGTGCGCCAGGCGATCCTCGACGAGGCCGAACGGGAAAAGATCACCCCGGAAAAGGCCAAGGCCCAGGCCCTGCGCTATGGCAACGAAATCGCCTCGGACTACACCTACACCGCCATCCGGTTCATGGAAGTGGTGCTGAGCTGGTTCTGGAACAAGATCTACGACGGTGTGAAGGTCAATAACATCGATGGTGTGCAAAAGGTCGCCCAGGGTTACGAAATCATCTACGTGCCATGTCACCGCAGCCATATCGACTATCTGCTGTTGTCGTACCTGCTGTTCAAGAACGGCCTGACCCCGCCGCACATCGCCGCGGGGATCAACCTGAACATGCCGCTGATCGGCAGCCTGTTGCGCCGCGGCGGGGCGTTTTTCATGCGCCGCACCTTCAAGGGCAACCCGCTGTACACCTCGGTGTTCAACGAATACCTGCACACCCTGTTCACCAAGGGCTTCCCGGTGGAGTACTTCGTCGAAGGCGGACGCTCCCGCACCGGGCGCATGCTGCAACCAAAAACCGGGATGCTGGCAATTACCCTGCGCAGTTTCCTGCGCTCCTCGCGCATGCCCATCGTGTTTGTGCCGGTGTACATCGGTTACGAACGGGTGCTGGAAGGCCGCACCTACCTCGGCGAACTGCGCGGCGCGACTAAAAAGAAAGAGTCGATTTTCGATATATTCAAGGTTCTCGGTGCCCTCAAGCAGCGCTTTGGCCAAGTTGCGGTCAACTTCGGCGAACCGATCAAACTGGCTGAGTTCCTTGATCAGGAACAACCCGACTGGCGCGCCCAGGAACTGGGCCCGAACTACAAGCCCGCCTGGCTTAACGAAACCACCAACCGACTCGGCGAGCGGGTGGCGCGGCACTTGAACGAAGCCGCAGCGATCAATCCGGTGAACCTGGTGGCCTTGGCGCTGCTGTCCACCACCCGCCTGGCCCTGGACGATCAGGCCATGGCGCGGATGCTGGACCTGTATCTTGCGCTGCTGCGCCGGGTGCCCTACTCGCCCCACACCACCTTGCCCGAAGGCGATGGCCAGGCGCTGATCAAGCACGTCAAGGACATGGACCTGCTCTCGGAGCAGAGCGATGCCCTGGGCAAGATTCTTTACCTGGACGAGCAAAATGCCGTCCTGATGACCTACTACCGCAACAACGTGCTGCACATCTTCGCCCTGCCTGCGCTGCTGGCCAGTTTCTTCCAGAGCAGCTCGCGGATGAGCCGCGAACAGATCCTGCGCTACACCCGCGCACTCTATCCGTACCTGCAATCGGAGCTGTTTATCCGCTGGTCCCTTGAAGAGTTGGACGCGGTGGTCGATCAGTGGCTCCAAGCGTTCGTCGAACAAGGCCTGCTGCGCTTCGAGAACGACGTCTACCTGCGCCCGGCACCGAGCTCGCGGAACTTTGTGCTGCTGACCCTGCTGTCCAAGAGCATTGCCCAGACTCTGCAACGCTTCTACATGGCCATCTCGCTGTTGCTCAACAGTGGCCAGAACAGCATCAGCGCCGAAGAACTGGAAGACCTCTGCACCGTCATGGCTCAGCGCCTGTCGATCCTCCATGGTCTCAACGCCCCGGAGTTCTTCGACAAGAGCCTTTTCCGACATTTCATCCAGACGCTTCTGAAGCAGGATGTGCTGCGCCGCGACGAAGCCGGCAAGCTGAGTTATCACCCGCTGCTGGGCGAACTGGCCGAAGGCGCGGCCAAGCGCGTGTTGCCGGCGGAGATTCGCCTGTCAATTCGCCAGGTAGCGTTGCATCGCAGTGATGAGGCGGCTGACAAGCCCGTCGAACCTGAAGAAACCCGCTAGGTTTAATGAGGCGCCAGGGTGTTTCTGGCGCCACTGACAAGGAGTTCCACCATGAAAAAAATCATCCTCCTGGGCCTGACTGCCCTTCTGGGAGCCTGCCAAACCATGCACCCCGCTCCCAAGGCCAACCTCGACGGTGAAGTGTTCTACCTACAACGCATCGCTCTGCCACCCAGCGCCACCTTGAGTGTCAGCCTGCTGGACGTGTCCCTGGCCGATGCACCATCGGTGACCCTGGCCGAGCAGAAAGGCCCGGTCAACGGCCAGGTGCCCCTGCCATTTCACTTGAGCTACGACCCGGCCCAGGTCAAGCCTGGCCACAGTTACTCGGTCAGTGCTCGCATCGAGCTGGATGGCAAGCTACTGTTTATCACCACCGAACGGCATTCGGTGCAGTTGAACGGCCAGGACCCACAGCCGTTGCGCCTGCGCGTCGATGCCGTCGCCCATTGATTGAATCGAATAGAAGGAAGTGCTCATGCTCCGTAACTCCTTGCGCCTCACCGCCCTGTGTGCCGGCCTGCTGCTCGGCGCCAACGCCATGGCCCTGTCCTTGGGCGACCTGTCCCAGGGCGACGCCACCGGCGGCCTCAAGGACGCTCTGACCCAGGGCGCGCAGATTGCCGTAAAGCAACTGGGCGCGCCCGGTGGTTTCAGCAATAACCCCGAGGTAAAAATCGGCTTGCCAGGCAAGTTGGACAAAGCCGCCGGCGCGCTGAAAATGCTCGGCATGGGCGACCAACTCACGCAACTTGAAACCAGCATGAACAAGGCGGCCGAATCAGCCGTGACCCAGGCCCAGCCTATTCTGGTGAATGCTGTGAAAAACATGAGCGTGAGCGATGCCAAGGGCATCCTCAGCGGCGGCCAGGATTCAGCCACCCAGTACCTGGACAAAAGTAGCCGCGAGCAGATCCGCGCCAAGTTCCTGCCCATCGTCAAGCAATCCACTGACAAGGTCGGCGTAGCCCAGCAGTACAACGCCCTCGCCAAAAAAGCCCCAATGGGCTTGCTCGGCGACAAGAGCGCCAGCATCGAAAACTACGTGACCGAGCAAGCCCTGGACGGGTTGTTCAAGATGATTGCCCAGCAGGAAGAAACCATTCGCCAGAATCCGGCGGCGGCGGCCACCAGCTTGGCCAAGAAGGTGTTCGGGGCGCTGTAACCAAACAGCAAAAAGAACACTTCAATCAAAAAACAGAGCATAAATACAAACGCCCCGAATATTCGGGGCGTTTGTGTAAGTGAGCAATGGTTCCTTCCTTCAGTGATCTCCTTCCTGCAAACCTGAGAGCCCGTTGTCAGTGAATAACCGAATCAGCCAGCCGTCCAATCATGATGGAGGCAAAACAACAGATGGCAACGGACGTCGCCCGGTTGATCTTCAGGGGCGTCAACCACGTTTGCTGCAGGCCTTCGAATCGCGCACCCAATAATATCCAGGCAAAACCTACCGGAATGATCACCAACACGAGGGTCGCCATAAAGGCCAGGTAGCCTTGCAGCTCGGCGAATGCATTAATCGGCGCTATAAACGAAACGATCAGCAAGCCTTTCGGATTCATGACCGTAAGCAAAAAGAAATACAGCCCACCAAAGCGGTCACCTGTCGGGGCAGTGACGCTGTTTTTGCGCTGCCACAACTTATAGGACAGATACAGCAAATAACAGGCTGCGCCCAACTGTGTGGCCCGCATGGCCCAAGGCGAATACGCCGAAATATAGAGTAACGCTGCGCCCCACAGCGAGACCTGAAGCAGATAGGCCAGGCACTCGACAAAGGCGAGCCGCCAAGAAGCACCGAAGCCAAACAACACACCTGCACGAAATAACAGGGTATTAGTTGGCCCAGGCGCCAGCAGCAACAACATTAGGGCAGAAACGGTAGCCAGCATGATTACACAACGTCCTTCCTGACTCGGAACCACGCAGCATACAGCGCAGGCAGGAACAATAGCGTCAACGCCGTCGCCACAATCAACCCACCCATGATTGCCACGGCCATCGGCCCGAAGAACACGCTACGTGACAGCGGGATCATCGCCAATACCGCCGCCAGGGCGGTCAGTACGATGGGACGGAAACGTCGCACCGTCGCCTCGATAATTGCCTGCCAGGGCGCCAACCCAGCCTTGATGTCCTGCTCGATCTGGTCCACCAGGATCACCGAGTTGCGCATGATCATCCCCGACAACGCGATGGTCCCTAGCATCGCCACGAAGCCAAAGGGCTGGCGGAACACCAGCAAGAACAGCGTCACGCCGATCAACCCCAGTGGCGCGGTCAGAAACACCATCGCCGTGCGTGAGAAGCTGCGCAGTTGCAGCATCAGTAAAGTCAGCACCACCACGATAAACAGTGGCACGCCCGCCTTGACCGAGTTTTGCCCGCGAGCGGAATCTTCCACGGTACCGCCGACTTCCAGCAGGTAACCGTCCGGCAATTCGGCGCGTACGCCTTCCAGAGTCGGCAAGATTTGCTGGACCAGGCTCGCCGGTTGTTCCTTGCCGTAGATATCGGCGCGAATGGTCACCGTTGGCAGGCGATTGCGGTGCCAGATGATGCCTTCTTCGAAGCCGTACTCCAGGGTGGCAATCTGCGACAAGGCGACACTTTTGCCGTTATCGGTCGGCACCGCCAGGCTCGGCAACAACGACAACTCGGTACGTTCATGGACAGTGCCGCGCAGGAGAATTTCGATCAACTCGTTATCTTCGCGGTACTGGCTGACACTGGAGCCGGTCAAGGAACTCTGGAGAAATTTCGACAGGTTGGCGGTGCTCACACCCAAGGCACGAGCGCGGTCCTGGTCGATATTGAGATAGACAACCTTGCTCGGCTCTTCCCAGTCCAGGTGCACGTTGACCACATGGGTATTTTCGCGAACCTTGGCCGCCACTTTGCGCGCCAGGGCCCGCACCTCTTCGATATGTTCACCCGTGACTCGGAACTGCACCGGGTAGCCAACAGGTGGCCCGTTCTCCAGGCGCGTGACCCGCGAGCGCAAGGCCGGGAATTGTTCATTGAGGGTCTCGATCAGCCAGATGCGCAAGCTTTCCCGCTCCTCGATAGTCTTGGCGAGTACGACAAACTGGGCAAAGCTGGCCGCCGGCAATTGCTGGTCCAGGGGCAGGTAGAAACGCGGCGAGCCGGTGCCAACATAGGCCACGTAGTTGTCGATACCGGCGTGTTCCTTGAGCAGCGACTCCAGACGCTTGACCTGATCGGCGGTGTTGCTCAGCGACGCGCCTTCGGCCAGCTTCAGATCAACCATCAACTCCAGCCGCCCGGAAGCCGGGAAAAACTGCTGGGGCACGAAGCGGAACAGCGCCACCGAGCCGATAAACAGCAGCAAGGTCAACACAATCACCGTCTTGCGTCGACTTACGCACCATTCCACCAAGCGTCTTACTCGCTGATAGAACGGCGTGCCGTAGGGATCAGGACCATCGGCACCATGCTTATCCGCGTGAATTTTCGCCAGGTCCGGCAGGAGTTTCTCCCCCAGGTACGGCACGAACACCACGGCGGCAACCCAGGAAGCCAGCAATGCAATGGTCACCACCTGGAAGATCGAACGGGTGTATTCGCCGGTACTCGATTGCGCGGTGGCAATCGGCAAGAAGCCCGCGGCGGTGATCAGTGTGCCGGTGAGCATCGGAAAGGCGGTGCTGGTCCAGGCGAAACTGGCGGCCCTGAGCCGGTCGTAACCCTGCTCCATTTTGATCGCCATCATTTCCACGGCAATAATCGCGTCGTCCACCAGCAAGCCGAGGGCAAGCACCAGGGCGCCGAGGGAAATCTTGTGCAGGCCAATCCCCAGGTAGTACATGGCAGCGAAAGTCATCGCCAACACCAGCGGAATCGCCAGGGCGACCACCATGCCGGTGCGCACGCCGAGGGAGAAGAAACTCACCAGCAACACGATCGCCAGCGCTTCAGCCAGGACCTGGACAAATTCGCCGACACTGGTCTTCACCGCCGCCGGTTGGTCGGAGACCTTGCGCAACTCCATGCCGGCCGGAAGGTTCTTCTGCAGGCGAGCGAACTGGCCTTCAAGGGCCTTGCCCAGCACCAGGATGTCACCGCCATCGCGCATGGCTACTGCCAGGCCGATGGCGTCGTCACCCATGTAGCGCATGCGTGGCGCCGGTGGATCGTTGAAGCCCCGGTGGATCTCAGCCACATCGCCGATGCGAAAGGTGCGATCACCGACGCGAATCGGGAAGTCACGAATTTCTTCTACCGTCTTGAAGTTGCCGGAGACCCGCAGTTGTATGCGCTCGCTGGGTGTTTCAAAGAAGCCTGCGGTGGAGACGGCGTTCTGTTCTTGCAAGGCCTGCTGAACCGCTACCAGCGGTAAACCGAGGGTGGCGAGTTTGAGGTTGGACAGTTCGATCCAGATCTTCTCGTCCTGCAAACCCAGCAGCTCGACCTTGCCCACATCCGGCACCCGCTGCAGCTGGATCTGGATGCGGTCGGCGTAGTCCTTGAGCACGGCGTAGTCGAAACCCTCACCGGTCAGGGCGTAGATGTTGCCGAAGGTAGTGCCAAATTCATCGTTGAAAAACGGGCCCTGGATGTCCGGCGGCAATGTCTGGCGAATGTCGCTGATCTTCTTGCGCACCTGGTACCAGAGGTCGGGGATCTGCTTTGAATACATCGAGTCCCGGGCGATGAAGGTGACCTGGGATTCGCCGGGGCGCGAGAAGGAAACGATGCGTTCGTAGTCACCGGTCTCCATCAATTTCTTTTCAATGCGCTCGGTAACCTGGCGCGAGACTTCCTGGGCCGTGGCCCCCGGCCAGTTGGTCTTGATGACCATGGCCTTGAAGGTAAACGGCGGGTCTTCGCTTTGCCCCAGCTTGGTGTAGGACAAAGTACCGACCACTGCCAGCAACAGCATCAGGAACAGTACGATCTGGCGATTGCGCAACGCCCATTCGGAAAGATTGAAACCCATCGGGGACTACTCCTTGTTGGCCGTCAGATTCACCGCCCGATTGGAGCGATCCACCGGGCGCACTTGCTGACCCTCATGGAGCACATGGACACCGGCGGCGATTACCCAGTCCGTGGGGTTCAGGCCTTCCAGCACCGGTACGCTTTTCTCGCCAAAGGCCCCGATTCGTACCGGCACTCGCTTGAGCGTGTTATCGGACTGCACCAGCCAGACGTAGGACGCGCCGCTCTCCGCGCTTAAGGCCGACAGCGGCACAGACAACGTAATAACACCGTCGGCTTGTATGAATACTCGCGCACTCTGGCCCAGCTCTGCCGGGACTTTACCGCTGGCGAACGCAATACGGGCAGCGAAAGTGCGCGACTTGGGGTCTGCCGCTGGCGACAGCTCGCGAATGCGCCCAGTGAAGCGTTGGTCCGGCTGGCTCCACAACTCAACGGATACAGGCTGGCCGATCTTGAAGCGGCCAAAGCTTTGTTCCGGCAGGCTGATCAGCACTTCGCGCTCGCCATCAGTGGCCAGGGTGAACACAGTCTGGCCGGCGGACACCACCTGGCCAACTTCCACAGAGCGCTTGGCGACCACCCCATCCTGGGGCGCACGCAGCACGGCGTAGCCAGCCTGGTTGTTGGCAACGTCGAATTCAGCCTTGATCTGCTTGAGGCGTGCGTCCCCGGAACGGTACATGTTTTCGGAATTGTCGTACTGGGAGCGGCTGACCATCTGACGGTCCATCAGGGTCTTGTAACGGTCACGCTCGGCGCGTACCAGGCTCAGGTTCGCCTCGGCGGCGGCAACCTGGGCGCGGGTGGCTTCCAGTTGCAAGCGCACGTCCTGGGGGTCGAGTTCGGCCAGGGGCTGGTTGGCCTTGACCCTTTCGCCCTCCTCTACCAGTCGTCGACTGACTTTGCCGCCAATGCGAAAGGCCAGGTCCGGCTCATAGCGGGCGCGAACCTCACCCGGATAGCTGTCGGACGTCGCTGCCGAAGGCTGTGGCTGCACCACCATGGCCGGGCGGAGGGTGGTTTTCACCGCATCTTCATGGCCGCAGGCAGCCAACAGAAATACCAGGCTGACAGGCAACGCAAGGGGCAGAACAAAGCGACGCATGCTGAAGGACCTTTCGCTAATGGTGCTTGGAATAATTATACTGGCCGGTATGTTATTAATACCAAACTCACCAGTCCAGTATTAAAGTGAAAATGTCCGACAATCTCGTAAACACCAATAGCCCCGGGCGCCCCAAGGACATGGCAAAACGCCAGGCGATCCTTGAAGCCGCCAAAGTCCTGTTCTTGAGCAATGGCTACGCCAATACCAGCATGGATGCGGTGGCCCTTGAGGCGGGCGTATCAAAATTGACCGTCTACAGCCATTTTACCGACAAGGAGACGCTGTTCTCCGCTGCCGTCATCGCCAAGTGCGAAGAGCAGTTGCCGGTGATGTATTTCGAATTGCCTGACGGTGTGTGCGTCGAGAAGGTGTTGCTGAATATCGCCCGTGGTTTTCATGTGCTGGTCAACAGCGACGAATCGGTGAACCTGCATCGCCTGATGATGACCTCGGGCAGCCAGGACCCGAAACTCTCTCAGATCTTTTTCGAAGCAGGCCCCATGCGCATGCTGCAAGGCATGGAGCGCTTGCTGAGCAAGATTGCTCAGAGCGGCGCCCTGAGCATCGATAAGCCGCTTACCGCCGCCGAACACTTTTTCTGCCTGCTCAAGGGCACGGCGAATTTCCGGCTGTTATATGGCTGTGGCGGGCAGTTGAGCCCTGAGGCTGCCGAGGAACATGTACAGGACGTGGTGGGCTTATTTATGCGGGCGTACAGGGTTTAGCCCGGCTCCCTCGGGCGGGGAGCCTGGTTTCAGGACTTCAGCGCCTTCTTCGGATAGATATCATAGCGGCTGGACTTGCCATCCAGCGCATGGCTTGGCTTGGGCCCCTCAATGCAAGGCGCCTTGCGCGGGCGCTTGACCACCACCCGGTGGCTGGCCAGGGCCAACGCTGCTGCCAGCAAGGCCGGTGCATCCGGATCATCCCCCACCAGCGGGCGGAACAGGCGCATTTCTTTCTTCACCAGGGCGGTTTTCTCACGATGGGGAAACATTGGGTCGAGGTAGATGACCTGGGGCGGCTCGCCTTCCCAATTGCGCATCACCTCGATGGAATTGCCCTTGAGCAAGGTCATCCGCGCGACAATCGGCGCCACCTCGAAATCATCCGCGCCCCTAGCGATGCCGTCTTCCAGCAAGGCGCCAATCAGCGGCTGACGCTCGATCAGGCTCATCTCGCAACCCAGGCTGGCCAGCACGAACGCATCCTTGCCCAGCCCAGCCGTGGCGTCCAGCACCCGCGGGCGCACACCCTGGGCGATGCCCACGGCCTTGGCGATCATCTGCCCGCTGCCACCTCCGTATAAACGACGATGGGCCGCGCCGCCTTCGACAAAATCCACCCGCACCGGCCCAGGCGCGTCCGGCCCCAGCTGTTGCAACTGCAGGCCGTGCTCACCCACCTGCAAGGCAAAATCCGCCTCCTCCAACTGCAAAGGCAGCCCAAGCTGCTCGGCCCAGTGCTTGGCACGGGCTTGAAAGCCTTCGGCCAGGGCCTCGACCCGGATGCGGCTGGCCGCTGGTTGTTCGCTCATCTGTCGCCACGCTCAAAAATATTAAGGATCGGCAAAAAACGGCCGATAAAAAAATGATCAGGCATTTTGCCAGAGCTGAGCGTCGACCGAGAGAAATGTCAGACATTCCTTCCCAATTCACCGGTGTACTGCCGACCCACAACCACTACGGCCTGCGCAATTCCCAAGCGCTGGCCGGCGTCAGTCATGTGTGGCAGGACTTCTTCGCCCGAGCGCTCGCCGAGCAGCTCGGCGAAGAGCCGAGTGCGCTCGCCGCCAAGGAAGCGGTGCCGGTGGATGCCTCGGTGGAACCCAGCGCCGGCAGCGACCTGCTGACGCAAATCGTCACCCAGCGCCACTGCAATGTGCAGGACACCAAAATCGCCCCGCCTGAGCCGCTGTTCCTGCCGATTGCCGAATTCGAAATGCAATTACTGCCACCGGCCGCCGTCCCGTTCCCCGAGGAAGAGATCGTCGCCCAGCAGCGCCAGCAAAACTTTGAAAGCGGTTGGGTGCGTCCTATCGTACTGACCGCAGGCCTGCCACTGCCCGAGCCTGGCCCGGCACCGCAACCCCGGCCGCTGTTCCTGCCGATTGCCGAGTTCGAAATGGAGCTGCTACCCCCGGCCGCCGAACCCTTCCCGGCAGAAGAACTGGTGGAACAACAGAAACAACTGGACTTCGACTGCGGCTGGGCACGCCCGCTGATCCTCCACAATCTGCGCCTGGCTGCCTAATCCTCAGCGACACACCCACCAACGCCCCATGTCCAGGTGAAAATGGTTACGGTGGGCGGCGTTGTAGTCCGGGCTCAACACCACATTGAAATCATTGCAGGCGCTGTCACGCACCTGACGCAAAAAACGCGCACTCGCGCCCTCGCCCGGCCAATCCTTAAGCACATTGATACTGCGCCCGTCCGCCAGGCGAAACCCGGCAATATCCAGGGCGTTGGCCGAGGCGTGTTGGCTCAGTCGTCCTTCGGTACGGTTATACATATTGCGACAGGCAAAACTGCCCAGGTGATCGACCCGCGTTACCGCCTGGCCAAACACCGCCTGTGCCGCCGGTTGCAGGCTGTGGCGCTCGAACAGGGCAAAGGCTACGGCCAGCGGGCAACTGGCGAGAAAGCTGCTGCTCAGGCCCACATCGCCACCTTGGACGCGCAAGGTATTGCGCAGTGGGCACGCGGCGTCGGCGGGGCTGTCCGCTTGATGAGTGACTCGCAAACCGGAGGTTTTCAGCACCTGATCGCACAACGCCGGATCATCCTGCAAACGCCCCAGCTTGAACCGGGTCAACAGGTTCGGTGATCCGCGCACGTCCAGCGGCGCCCAGGGATTCCACTCATCAGGCAGCGGCACCCAGCCGCGCCACAGCGCCACGGCCAGCCCAACGGCCAAAACCAGCAGCATGCCCAGCACTTTGAAAAAGCGCACGGCTCAACCCTTGAACAGCTGATTGGCCTGACTGAACGGCATCGAACGTTCGGTAAACGTGAACGTCCCCAGCTCATGAACCTCCCGCGCAGCCCTGAAGAACTCACCGTAGGCCGCCAGGGCCATCGCCGAACCGACGCTGATGCGCTTGACGCCCATCTCGCTCAACTGCGCCACCGTGAGCCTGAGGCCGCCGGACATCAACACATTCACCGGCTTGGGCGCCACAGCCCGGACCACCGCCAGCACTTCTTCGGCGCTGCGCAGGCCCGGTGCATACAGCACATCGGCCCCCGCTTCGGCATAAGCCTGCAGACGGCGGATGGTGTCGGGCAAATCCAGTTTGCCATGCAGGAGATTTTCCGCACGGGCCGTCAGCATGAACGGAAACGGCAGGCTGCGAGCGGCAGCAACGGCAGCTTCAACACGCTCAACGGAAAGATCAAAGGGGTAGATAGGGTCGATGGCGATACCCGTGGCGTCTTCGATGGAGCCGCCGACGATTCCCGTGGCCGCAGCCCGCAGAATAGTCTCGGCGCAACCTTCAGGACTGTCGCTGAAGCCGTTTTCTAGATCGGCAGCTACCGGCAGCATCGTTGCCTGGGCGATCATCCCGGCATTGGCCAAGGTATCTTCAAGGGACAACGCGCCTTCGGCATCCGGGCGTCCAAGGCTGAAGGCAAAGCCGGCACTGGTGGTGGCCAGCGCTTCGTAGCCCAGGCTGGCGAGCATCTTGGCGGAGCCTGGGTCCCACGGATTAGGCATTACGAATGCGCGGTCGCGCTCATGCAAAGCCTTGAAGGTTTCGGCGCGAAGGGTTTGCGGGTCCATTGCTGACTCCTGGCGGGAAGAGGAGCTTTAGAGTAACCCCAGTTGCTGCGCTGCGGGCTCTCGATGTAGCTCAGGCAAGGCCGGCAGGCCAGGCAAGCGCACCATCAGTTTTTCATGGAAGCGCTGGGCCAGTTGCGCGGCCAAGCGGTTGTCGCTGGTGTGCAGGAACATGTACGGCGTGCGGCCTTCTTCGATCCAGCCGGCGACTTTTTCAACCCATGGCACCAGGAACGGATCATTGGCTTCCAGTTCTGGGTGGCCGATAAACCGCACCTGGGGAAACTGGGTCAGCGCCGCCGGACGAGTTGGCACCTTGGGCTTTTTCGACTGGGCGTGGAGCACCGCAGCTGAGGTCGAGGTGCAACTGAACAACGCGCGGGGGTCCAGGCAGATGCGCTCCACACCACGATCACGTAGCAAACGGTTGAGCATGCGTTCGGCATCGCCCTTGGCGAAGAATTCAGGGTGGCGCACTTCCACGGCCAGCGGCGGCTCCAATCCATCGATAAAGCCGGCCAGTTCCCCCAGGCGATGAGGCGCGAAACTGGCAGGCAGTTGCAGCCACAAGGGTGAGACTCGTTGCCCCAAAGGGCTCATCAGCCCAAGAAAACTCTGCGCCGCCGGCAATTGCTCACGCAAGTCGCCGCCATGACTGATATCACCCGGAAACTTGGCGGTAAAGCGAAAATGCTTGGGCATGATCTCCGACCAGCGCTGCACGGTGGCCACCGAAGGACGGGCGTAGAAAGTGGTGTTGCCTTCAACGGCGTTGAACACTTGAGAATAGAGCTCGAGGTAGTCGCTGGCGCGAGCGTCTTGCGGATACAGGTACTCGCGCCAGGCGTTTTCGCTCCAGGACGGGCAACCGAGGTAGTAAGGCAGCAGCATCAGATGTGTATATCGAGGCCCAGCACTTCCATATCCCATTCGACAAAGCCGGCAGTGGTCAGGTAGCTGGCCAGGGCGTTGGCAACGCTTTTGCTCATGGAGCGCGGGAAAACTATGTCTTGCTGGCGGGCAGGAACGCCGCTGATACGGGCACTGGAGGCACCCTGGGAGCGGGCGGAGACAGCAGAGCCTGAGGGCGTTTCTGGCTGGATTTCAACAAAGTCGGGCGAATCCTCGACGGACTCGTCTACCGTCACGTTAGCCTTGCGCGGCTTACGCTTGAGGGGGTAGGACTGGGATGAAAAGCCGTCTATACGCATGCATGCAGACTCGATATCAATGATGGCAATTTAGCGGCACTTTTCATGGTGCGCAAATGC
This sequence comes from Pseudomonas sp. HY7a-MNA-CIBAN-0227, assembly GCF_040310325.1. NCBI lineage: Bacteria > Pseudomonadati > Pseudomonadota > Gammaproteobacteria > Pseudomonadales > Pseudomonadaceae > Pseudomonas > Pseudomonas sp. HY7a-MNA-CIBAN-0227. The sequence goes on from NZ_JBEOPT010000003.1 coordinate 223,532, forward strand.
TCTGGTGATAACTAGAACACATTAATTCGCAAAGGTTTAAAAGCAGGGGTGATTTCTGACGATTGGTGGTGTTTTTACTGACGTTCTGCCTTGGTCTTCGCCACTTTATCGCGCAGGTAAACCGGCTGTGCCTGATCAGCGGGAATGGCCTCGCCCCGAGCCCAGGCAAAACGCGCCAGGGTCAACAAGTCTTCGGCATGGGGCAACATTGCGGCGTCCTGGCCGTTGAGCGGGACTGCGATGCGCTCGGCATACCCCCAACCGGTACCGGCACCGAACCATTCACCGCTGGCATCCTCTGGCAAGGCGGCCACTTCGGGCGGCTGCACGACTTCAACACCGACAAGGCGCATCTCGCCAGCGGTTTCTCGGTAGCAACCCCAATAGACCTCATCCATCCGCGCATCGATGGCCGCCGCGACCTGGCGTGCGCCATGTTCGCGAAACGCTCGCTGGGCCAGCACGGCGAGATTGGAAACTGGCAGCACCGGCCGTTCCAGGGCAAATGCCAGCCCCTGGACCACGCCAACGGCAATCCGCACGCCGGTGAACGCACCGGGGCCACGCCCGAAGGCGATGGCATCCACCGCCGACAAGGTGGTGCCCGCATCGATCAGCAACTGCTTGATCATCGGCAACAGCTTTTGCGCATGCAGGCGCGGGATCACCTCGTAGTGGCTCGTTACCTTGCCATCGTGCAGCAAGGCAACAGAGCAAGCTTCAGTCGCGGTGTCCAGGGCCAGCAAGGTGCTCATTGGTATTTGCGTCCACATTGAAAAAGTGCGCCAGTATAAACAACAACGGCCCGCAAGCGGGCCGTTGAACATCAAGCTAATCGACTTATCAGCTCAGTGCTTCCAACACCTTGCCGGTGATGGCTTCAACCGAACCGACACCCGCGATGTGGCTGTACTTCGGCTTGCCATGGGCATCAGCCAGTTTTTGGTAGAAATCCACCAGCGGCTTGGTCTGGGAATGGTAGACCGACAGGCGATGACGCACGGTTTCTTCGGTGTCGTCCTTGCGCTGCACCAGCTCTTCGCCGGTGATGTCGTCCTTGCCTGCCACTTTTGGCGGGTTGTAGACGGTGTGGTAGATGCGGCCCGAGGCTTCGTGAACGCGACGACCGGCAATGCGCTGGACGATTTCTTCGTCGTCAACGGCGATTTCGACCACGTTGTCCAACTCCACGCCAGCCTTCACCAGCGCTTCAGCCTGGGGGATGGTGCGCGGGAAGCCATCGAACAGGAAGCCGTTCTTGCAGTCATCCTGGCTGATGCGTTCCTTGACCAGGTTGATGATCAGGTCATCGGATACCAGGCCGCCGCTGTCCATTACGCTTTTGGCGATCAGGCCCAGCTCGGTGCCAGCCTTGACGGCCGCACGCAGCATGTCGCCGGTGGATATTTGTGGAATGCCGAATTTTTCAGTGATGAACTTTGCCTGAGTACCTTTACCGGCCCCGGGAGCTCCCAGAAGAATGACGCGCATCGATGTGCTCCTCAATTTTTTTATAGAGATAACGCTCGGATTCGCCGCATGGGGCCAATCTCGGAAATATGGGTCTAGGCCGCCCAAACGGCCAAAGGCTGATCAAGATACACAGCAGGCCCTAACCACACAAGCCGCCAAAAGTCGGAGGAACCCGCGCTGAACAAGCCTTTTAGTCGAGGTATCCCCTGGTGCAACCCCAGCATAAAAACGCCAGCACCCCCTTTCGAGGCAGCCGGCGATTTTATCTGCAAGCGCTTGAGAACACGCCAAAAATGTTAGCCGGTATTGCGCAAACCGGCGGCAATACCGGCCACAGACACCAGCAGCGCCTGTTCCAGAGGGCTGTCCTGGGCCACTTCCTGTTGGCGAGAACGGGCCAGCAGTTCGGCCTGCAACAGATGCAGCGGGTCGAGGTAGGTGTTGCGCAGGCGGATGAACTCCAGGGTGTCTGGGCTATGAGCGAGCAACTGCGACTGACCGGTCAGGCCAAGCACCACACCGCACGCCTGCGACAATAGGTCGCGTAAATGCGCACCCAATGGCAGCAGGTCAGGCTGCACCAAGCGCTCGTCATACAACCGGGCGATATCGGCATCGGCCTTTGCCAGGACCATTTCCAGCATATCGATGCGGGTACGGAAGAACGGCCACTGCTCGCGCATCTGCCCCAGCAACTCGCCTTCACCGCGTTCCAGAGCCTTGCTCAAGGCGGCTTCCCAACCGAGCCAGGCCGGCAGCATCAGGCGGGTTTGGGTCCAGCCGAAGATCCATGGGATAGCCCGCAGGCTTTCTATACCGCCGGCACGACGCTTGGCCGGGCGACTGCCCAAAGGCAAGCGACCCAGCTCCTGCTCCGGGGTGGACTGGCGAAAATACTCGACGAACTGCGGGTTTTCCCGGACCACGGCACGATAGGCGCTGACACCGTCGGCGGCCAATTCATCCATCAAGTGACGCCAGGCGGGCTCGGGCGGTGGTGGCGGCAGCAAGGTCGCTTCCAGCACGGCGGCCAAATACAAGTTGAGGTTTTGCTCAGCGATATCCGGAAGGCCGAATTTAAAGCGGATCATTTCCCCTTGCTCGGTGGTACGGAAACGCCCGGCCACCGAACCCGGTGGCTGCGACAGAATCGCCGCGTGGGCCGGGCCGCCGCCACGGCCGACGGTGCCGCCACGACCATGGAACAACAGCAGTTCCACCTGCTGCTCGCGGCAGATGTCCACCAAGCGTTCCTGGGCTCGATATTGCGCCCAGGCTGCAGCGGTGGTGCCGGCATCCTTGGCCGAATCCGAATAGCCGATCATCACTTCCTGCGGGCCCTGCAACCGTGCGCGATAACCCGGCAGCAGCAATAGGCGCTCAATCACCGGGCCGGCGTTATCCAGGTCGGCGAGGGTTTCGAACAACGGCACCACGCGCATCGGCCGCTGCACGCCGGACTCTTTCAACAACAACTGCACCGCCAAGACATCCGACGCAGCACCGGCCATGGAGATGACGTAGGAACCCAAGGACGCCGCTGGCGCAGCGGCAATTTCCTTGCAGGTATTGAGCACCTCGGCGGTGTCGGCCGAGGGTTTGAAATAGCTCGGTAACAAGGGCCGACGGTTGGTCAATTCACGCATCAGGAAGCTGATGCGCGCGTCTTCGTCCCAGTCCTCATAACGACCCAGGCCCAGGTAGTCGGTGATTTCGGTCATGGCCGCCGAGTGGCGACTTGAGTCCTGGCGCACATCCAAACGCACCAGGAACAGGCCGAACGTGACCGCCCGACGCAGGCAATCGAGCAGCGGGCCGTCGGCAATCACGCCCATGCCGCAGGCGTGCAGGGACTGATAGCACAGCTCCAGCGGCTCCAACAGGTCGCGGTTGTTTTGCAGCACATCGGCGGGTGCCGGAGTGCTGGCCGTCAACGACGCGTGGGCCCAATTGCGGGTCGCCCGCAGGCGCTCGCGCAGTTGCTTGAGCAGCGCCCGGTAAGGTTCGCCGCTGTCGCCGACCTTGGCCTGCAACTCAGGGCTGGCCTGTTGCATCGACAGCTCGGACGCCAAGTGATCGATGTCGCGCAAGTACAGGTCAGCAGCCATCCAGCGGGCCAACAATAAAACTTCGCGGGTAACCGGCGCGGTGACGTTGGGATTGCCGTCGCGGTCGCCGCCCATCCATGAAGCGAAGCGAATCGGCGCCGCCTCCAACGGCAAATGCAGGCCCGTGGCAGCATGCAACGCGTGGTCAGCCTTGCGCAGGTAATGGGGGATGGCATGCCACAGGGAATGCTCTATCACCGCAAAGCCCCACTTGGCTTCGTCCACCGGGGTCGGCCGGGTACGGCGGATTTCTTCAGTGTGCCAGGCTTCGGCAATCAGCCGTTGCAGGCGCAGGCGAATCTGTTCGCGTTCGGCAGTCGTGAGGTCGCGGTGATCCTGCAGCGCCAGTTGCGCGGCGATGGCGTCGTATTTCTGGATCAGGGTGCGCCGGGCGACTTCGGTGGGGTGGGCGGTGAGGACCAGTTCAATATCCAGGCGACCCAGTTGGCGGGCCAGAGATTCAGCGCTATGGCCTTCACTCAGCAAACGCGCCAATAACTCTGGTAATACCCGTGACTCGAAAGGTGCCGGCTGCGATTCATCGCGGCGGTGAATCAGTTGATATTGCTCGGCGATATTGGCCAGGTTGAGGAACTGGTTGAAGGCCCGCGCCACTGGCAGCAGTTCATCTTCCTTCAGTTGATTGAGACTGGCGCTCAGCTCTTCACCTGCCGCCTGTTCCGAGGCAGCACCCCGGCGATCAGCCTTGGCGCCTTTGCGAATCTGCTCGATCTTGTCGAGAAACTCATCACCGTACTGCTCTCGAATCGTATTGCCCAACAGTTCACCCAGCAGGTGAACATCCTCACGCAAGCGTGCATCGATATCGCTCATCAGCCAATCTCCAGCCAGAAATCCGGGACGCTTTGATCTTCAAGAGTGCCGCCCGCGCCGGCTTCTTACAAGAGCCAGGACAATCGACTTTAAACCTTGAGACTTGCAGCTAGTCTCAATAGTGGGTCGCCGTATTATCCATGCGCTGACTGGTCACTCATCACCGCCCTCTGACCGTGGGTTCCATTGAGGTTGCCATGAAAATCCGAGAACTGGCCCAGCATTGGGAAGAAAACGCCAAGGGTCGCCTGACCAAGACTGAATACGCGATCCATTTGGATGTAGAGACCGCCGCCAGACTGGCGGCCATTTGTGAGATGTACCCCAAACGTAATACCGAAGAATTGCTCGGCGAACTGATCGGTGCCGCCCTTGAAGAGCTGGAAACCAGCTTCCCTTACATCAAGGGTCAGCATGTGATTACCACCGATGAAGAGGGCGACCCACTGTACGAGGACGTCGGCCCTACGCCACGCTTTCTGACGCTGTCACGGCGTTACCTACACGACTTGTCAGCCCTGCCCGACAAGCAAAAACACTGATAAACATTCGTTAAAAAACTTGCCACCCCATCTATTCCGGGCCTCTCAGAGGCCAGGAATACCTCTGCGCAGTGCAAAAGTTCCAACATTTAAATGCTGACAGTCCCGCCAAATAGTTTTTTAGGCAAATCGCCATCTTCTCTGAACTATTCAAAAAAGCCTCAGGTCACAACCAGTAAGCCATCACTTGGAACAGCCGTTTGAAAGGTGTTCTGAGCTTTACCGCCAGACCACACGCGCTGCCCACCGAAGATGGATTTGATGTTTTTCAGGAGGTATCCAATGGAGTTGAAGACCATGAAGACCAGCATTGCCAAATCCTCGTTTAACCACCTGCGCGGGCTCAAGTTGGCCACGCTGGCAATCGGTACCAGCTTCGTACTGGCCGGTTGCGCCGGCAACCCGCCAACCGAGCAGTACGCCGTGACCCAATCGGCGGTGAACAGCGCAGTCAGCGCTGGCGCTACCGAGTTCGCAGCAGTGGAAATGAGGTCCGCCCAGGACAAGCTCAAGCAAGCCGAAATTGCCATGCACGACAAGAAGTATGACGAAGCTCGTCGCCTGGCCGAACAAGCCGAATGGGACGCTCGCGTAGCAGAGCGCAAAGCCCAGGCTGCCAAGGCTGACCAGGCGGTGAAGGACTCCCAGAAGGCTGTTCAGGAGCTGCGTAACGAAGGTATGCGCCCCGCTGCTACTCAGCAGCAGTAAGCCAGCACCCGTGATCGCATTGCACCCGAAATCGAATTGAAAGGACGACACCACTATGCGTAAACAATTGATGATCCCTGCCCTGCTGGCGATGAGCGTTGCTCTGGCGGCTTGCTCCACCCCGCCGAACGCGAACCTGGAAAATGCACGGACCAACTACTCGGCCCTGCAATCCAACCCGCAAGCGACCAAAATCGCCGCCCTTGAAACCAAGGACGCCAGCGAATGGCTGGACAAGGCTGACAAAGCCTACCGCGACAAGGAAGACGAAAAGAAAGTCGATCAACTGGCCTACCTGACCAACCAGCGCGTTGAAGTGGCCAAGGACACCATCGCCCTGCGCGAATCCGAAGCCAAGCTGAAAGGCGCCGGCGACGAACGTGCCCGCGCCCTGCTGGAGGCCCGTGATGCGCAGATCAAGCAGCTGCAAAACAGCTTGAACGCCAAGCAGACCGAACGTGGCACCCTGGTGACCTTCGGTGACGTGCTGTTCGCCACCAACAAGGCCGACCTGAAATCCAGCGGTCTGGTAAACATCAACAAACTGGCGCAGTTCCTCCAGGAAAACCCGGATCGCCAGGTAATCGTTGAAGGCTACACCGACAGCACCGGTGCCGATGCCTACAACCAGAGCCTGTCCGAGCGCCGTGCCACTTCGGTCCAGGTTGCACTGATCAAGATGGGCGTTGACCCGCGCCGCATCGTGACCACGGGTTACGGCAAGGAATACCCGGTTGCCGATAACGGCAGCGTTTCGGGCCGCGCCATGAACCGCCGTGTTGAAGTAACCATCTCCAACGACAACCAGCCGGTCAAACCACGTTCATCGGTTCAATAACCGATCGACTGTCGCTGGACTAAAAAGCCCCCTTCAATGCAAGGGGGCTTCCTTTTGCCTATCCGAAGCTGATATTCCGACCACTGTCATTACCTGGCATCATGGCCTGCATGCCCTGCTGGCCGTGCATCATCCGCTTCATTTTTTCCAATATGTCGGCTTGATCACCGCCTACGGCGCCGCCGCCCTGGCTACCACCGCCGCCTTGAGCGCCGCCCGCACCACCCAGCATTTTCATGAGTATTTCGAGCAACTTCTGCTGATCCATTCCCCCTGGCTGGCCAACCTGCTGTCCGCCACCCATCCCTTGCATGCCTGCGCCCGCCATGCTCCCAATGCCACCAATTCCCATACCCATATCCGCACTCCAACATTAACTATTCGTAAGTTATCTATCAGCGGCGCTGACAATCCGTTCAGTGGTTTCTTATGGGAAATGGTTCCAGGCGCTGGCTTTTTCTGAAAGTGGATGTCATGCGCGGGCAGAGAAAACTCATCTGGGTAGGCGCAGTGAATGCTCAGGCGGAGGGTTGGGGGGTGGGGGGTACAAGCGGTTAGCCGAGTGTTCGATTTCGTAGGAGCGTCCCGTGGGCAGGAGCACAACACGCTCCTGCCCACGTGCAACCGCTTTTACTGCTGCAACTGCGGCGTTTCCTGGCCAATGCAGCGCACAGCCTGCTTTTTACTGTTCACCAATACACCGCTGAGGCCTTTCTGTTCCGTATCGAACATCACCAGCACGCCGTCAACGCACTGGGCCACCTGGGCAGCCGGCGTCAGAGAGATCTTGTAATCCTCGCCTGGAACAGTCTTGAGCATGGTGAAGTCACTGAGCAGCAAGGCATCCTCGGGTTTGGCAAAGTGCAGGTAGCCGTAATACCACAGGCAGCCAACGGTACCGATGATAGTGCCGATACCGGTGAGAATCAGGGGGATTGCGTTGCGTTCTTCGCTCATTGCGGGCTCTCTGATGATTCATCTTTTGGATTCGGGGCGGGCCGGTAATTGGGGATTTCCCCCAGGCGGCGCAAGCCATCGAAATGCTGCGGGTCGTCAAGATAGCGCAGCATCACGGTTTGCCAGGTCTTGTCGGCGAAGGTCTGCACATGACCTCCACGGGTCAGTTGCAGCACCCTCGGCGGGGGGGCAGCTTGATACAGACGGATGCCGTTGGAAAGGGGCACGATCGGATCATCCATACTGTGGAACAGCAGTTTCGGCACACCGGTCAGTTGCGCCATGGCGTTGATTGCACTGTCGGCATCCGGCACCAGCCAGGACAATGGTACCTGGAACGGCCATGTTAACCAGGACGTGCTCAGGGCGAATTGCCCTACATCACGATAACTGGCCGGAACGCCATCCAACACCAGGGCCTTGAGCTGGCGCTGACGCTCAGGATGCTCCACCAGGTAATGCACCGCCAGCGCGCCGCCCAAGCTCTGGCCGAGAATGATCAGCGGTTGGCCCTGGGTTTCTGGCGCCTTGTCGATCCAGCTGAAAGCTGCGTCCAGGTCCTGGTAAATCGCCGGCAGCGAGGGTTTGCCTTCGGACAAGCCGTAGCCGCGATAGTCCAGCAGCAGCACTTGATAGCCCTGCTCCGGCAACCACCAACTGCCACCCAGGTGCCAGGCCAGGTTGCCGCCGTTTCCGTGCAGGTGCAGCACCGTGCCCTTGAGCGGCACACCGGCCTTGGCTGGCAACCACCAAGCGTGCAGCTTGACGCCGTCGGCGGTGGTGAGGGTGATGTCGCGGTATTGCAGGTGAGCTTTTTCCGGGGTGAACGGCAGGCCCGGCTCTGGGTAAAACAGCAGGGAGCTGCAGCCGTTCAGGGTCAGTAGCAGGCAAAGAATACCGAAGACTCTCATCCGTTGAAGCCTCTGTAGTGAGCGGGCATGTCGGATCGCCGCAGGCGATCAGAGGATATTGGAGTAATCCGCTTCGATCCGGTCCAGGCTCAAGTGGTTGAGGAAGTTGGAGAAGCACATCCACGCCGCCAACGCGTTCATGTCGCGAAACTGCTCCGGTAGATACTTGGGCGGCACCACCAGGCCTTCATCCACCAATTGGCGCAAGGTACGCATGTCTTCCAGGGTGGTCTTGCCGCAAAACAGCAGCGGCACTTGCTCCAGCTTGCCTTTACGCACAGCCAACTGAATGTAGTTGTAAACCATGATAAAGCCCTTGAGGTAGGACAAATCCTTGGTAAACGGCAGACCCGTAGGCGTCGATCCACGGAAAACCCGGCTGGCATTGCCGTAGCTTTCGGCCATTTCAAAGCCCTGTTCACGGAAGAACTCGTAGACCTGCAAGAAGTCAGCGCCCTCTTCCACCATATGAATGGCGCGGGTGCGGTTAGTCAGTTTGCGCAGGCGGCTGGGGTAGGAGGCAAAGGTGATGATCTCCATCAGAATCGCCAGGCCTTCCTGGGTCACGGTAGACGAGGGCGGGCCCTTGGACAGGAACGTGCAGATCGGCTGATTCTGGCCATTGAGGGTAGTGCCGACATGCACCAGCCCTTCATGGACTTCCAGGGCACGCACGTCGCGCTCGTTGAACATCGCATCGGCGCGGATCTTGATGTAGTCGGCACCTGCCGCCGCATCGGCGACGATGCCGTCGGATTCAAATACGCGGATGGTTTCTTGCGCCTCGCCAAACACCTTGTTCAGGCGGCTTTGTAGCAGGCTGACGGCGTCCTTGGCGGTCAAGGTCTTGGCTTCGTCCTTGAGATCACCACGGCCATCAATGTTATTCAGGTAATCGGAGAGCATCAGGCCGAGGTCGGCCAGGGTCGGGTCACCGGCATGGAACGCATCGGAGGCGGCGCCATACAGCTCCTGGGAAATCAGGCCGAAATCTTCGGTGCCACGGGCTTCGAGCATGCGCACCACCATGCGGTATTCCTTGCACATGCGCCGCATGATCTGCCCAACCGGATTGAACTGGCCGAGCTGGCGGGTGATGTCGCGCTCGATGTTCTGGAACTCCAGTTTCACCGCACTGGAATCGAACGACAGCGGCCGGCTCAGGTAATAGTCGCGGTCTACGGCCGGCATTTCCTTGCCTTTGCCCTTGAGGAACCCCTTGCGGATGTTGTCATCCCACTTTACGGCGTCGAGGACGCGAATCGGTGTTTGCGCCAGCACAATGCGATCAGACAAGGTGCGTATCGTCTGCTGGTAATCGTCCACCCGGTGCTTCCTCTCTAAACGTTATTTGCCTGCACGCTGATAGCGTACGGCTTCGACGAACACGTCGGCATTGGCCGGATCATCCAGGTAGGCAAACACCTGGCTCATGGGACTGTCGATCAGTACACCATCACCCTCCACGGTTTCTACCGCAGCACCGCTCAAGGCTTTCTGCCCGATAGCCTGGTTGATCTGCTCAAGGTCGAGGTTGTAGACCACCAGTTCGTGCTTTTCATCGAACTCAAACCCCGCCAGGATGAAGTGCCCGCCAAACTTGTCGGGCAATGACGCCGACAGGTACCAGCGGTTGCCATGAAGGGACACGCTGAACAGGTATTCATCACGCTCCCCTGGCTTGGCTTTAGGGTAGCTCACAGCTGTATAGCGATTTTCGCCAGCGCGGCTGATTTGCAGATTGAGCGGCTCACCCCAGGCGTTCTTGCTCGTCCACTTGCCAAGCAAGGCATCAGGCGCCGCCTCGCTGGCCGGCAGGGGGTCCTTGAAGGTCACCAGGCAACCGCTGAGCAACAGGAACGACACGGCGATCACGACCACACGCCAGGCTTTCATTGAGTACTCCTACAAGGGTTATACCGAAGCCAACACCAGATGCATGTAACGCTTGAGTATCTCAAGCATCTCGTCGCTGGTCAGAGGCTCTAATCCGCCCAGCAGGCCCTGATACTCCATCCGACCGATAATCGCCGTCAACACTTTGGCATCCTGTTGCGGCTCGCGAGAGCCCAACACCTGAAAAAACTGGCAAGTGCCCTGCAACAGGATTTGCTGGTGAGAGCGTACCAGTTCGGCCAGGCGCGGGTTCAGCAGCGCTTCCTGGCGAAATGCCTGCTCGGCCATCAAGTGCTCGCGACGGGTCAGCAACTGGCGATGGACATAATCGGCAGTCAGCCGCGCAATATCATCGGCCAACTGCGAACGGGACTGCGCACTGCCATCACCGTAGGCAACCATTTCCCGCAGCAGGCCTTCGTTGCGCACCCACAGCTTGCCCATGAACGCCGCGCTGCGCTCCACGTACTGGGCGAAGGTGTCGGTGAGCAGGTCATCGATGTCCTTGAAGTAATAGGTGGTGGCCGACAACGGCACACCCGCCTCTGCCGCCACAGCCCGGTGACGCACGGCGCGGACACCATCACGCACAACGATGCGCATGGCCGCATCGAGAATGTCTTGCCGGCGCTGCTCGCTGCCCTGTCGGCTGGCCTTGCGGCCCTGGTACTGAACACTTTCAGCCACGGCAGCGGCGATGCCGGCGGCGCCTTCTTGAGCCATTACGCGGTTCACCACACACATCCTCGATACAGGTTAAAAGCCTGGCGCTTGTGCAGGCCCCATAAAAAAGCCGCCTTATAAAAGGCGGCTTCAGATTTCGCTACAGTTATGCTTCTGGCCGCATGTGCGGGAACAGGATCACGTCGCGGATCGACGGTGAGTTGGTCAACAACATCACCAACCGGTCGATGCCGATGCCTTCACCGGCGGTCGGCGGCATGCCGTACTCCAGGGCACGCACAAAGTCGGCGTCGTAGTGCATGGCTTCGTCGTCGCCGGCGTCCTTGTCGGCCACCTGGGCCATGAAACGCTCGGCCTGGTCCTCAGCATCGTTGAGCTCGGAGTAGGCGTTGGCGATTTCGCGGCCGCCGATGAACAACTCGAAACGGTCGGTGACGTTCGGGTTGTCATCATTACGACGGGCCAGCGGCGAGACTTCGAACGGGTACTCGGTAATGAAGTGCGGCTGTTCCAGCTTGTGCTCCACCAACTCTTCGAAAATCATCACCAGCAGCTTGCCCAGGCCTTCGAAGCCCAGCACCTTGGCGCCGGCTTTCTTAGCGATGGCACGGGCCTTGTCGATGTCGGTCAGGTCGGCTTCGGTCAGCTCAGGGTTGTACTTGAGGATCGAATCAAACACCGACAGGCGCACAAACGGTTCGCCGAAGTGGAACACCTTGTCGCCGTACGGCACGTCGGTGCTGCCCAGGACCAACTGCGCCAATTCGCGGAACAGCTCTTCGGTCAGGTCCATGTTGTCTTCGTAGTCGGCGTAGGCCTGGTAGAACTCCAACATGGTGAATTCAGGGTTGTGACGAGTCGAAACGCCTTCGTTACGGAAGTTGCGGTTGATCTCAAACACTTTTTCAAACCCGCCAACAACGAGCCGCTTGAGGTACAGCTCAGGCGCGATGCGCAGGAACATTCCCATGTCCAGCGCGTTGTGGTGCGTTTCAAAAGGCTTGGCTGCGGCACCACCGGGGATGGTTTGCAGCATCGGCGTTTCCACTTCGAGGAAGTCACGCTGCATCAGAAAAGCACGTGTGTGGGCAATCACTTGCGAACGCACGCGGAACGTATGGCGCACATCTTCGTTAACGATCAGGTCAACGTAACGCTGGCGGTAGCGCTGCTCGGTGTCGGACAGACCGTGGTGCTTGTCTGGCAGTGGGCGCAGGGATTTGGTCAGCAGGCGCACGCTGGTCATTTCAACGTACAGGTCGCCCTTGCCGGAACGGGCCAGGGTGCCTTCGGCTGCGATGATGTCGCCCAGGTCCCAGGTTTTCACCGCGGCCAGGGTTTCTTCGGACAGGGTCTTACGGTTGACGTAGACCTGAATCCGCCCAGACATGTCCTGGATTACCATGAACGAGCCACGGTTGAGCATGATGCGACCTGCCACCTTGACCGGGATAGCAGCCTCTGCCAGCTCTTCCTTGGTCTTGTCCGCGTACTGTTTCTGCAAGTTTTCGCAGTAGGCGTCGCGACGGAAGTCGTTGGGGAAGGCATTGCCCTTGGCGCGCTCAGCAGCAAGCTTTTCCTTGCGCAGGGCGATCAGGGAGTTTTCTTCCTGTTGCAGGGCTTGCGGGTCGAGTTGTTGGTCGCTCATGTCTTTTGAAATTCCATCACAGGTTCGTTGTCCCCAGCCTTCGGCTGGGGATCGCCGGCAAACCGGCTCCTACAGTGCCTTACAGGCCTTGTTTCAGACTGGCTACCAGGTACTCGTCGATGTCGCCGTCGAGGACTTTATCGCAGTCACTGCGTTCGATGTTGGTGCGCAGGTCCTTGATTCGCGACGCGTCAAGCACGTAGGAGCGAATCTGATGACCCCAGCCGATGTCGGACTTGGTGTCTTCCAGGGCCTGGGAGGCGGCGTTGCGCTTCTGCACTTCCTGCTCATACAAACGGGCCCGCAACATTTTCATCGCGGTGTCTTTGTTCGCATGCTGGGAACGTTCGTTCTGGCAGCAGACCACGGTGTTACTCGGTACGTGGGTGATACGTACGGCCGAGTCAGTGGTGTTTACGTGCTGACCACCGGCACCCGAGGAACGGTAGGTATCGATGCGCAGGTCCGACGGGTTGATGTCGATTTCGATGTTGTCATCGATTTCCGGCGACACAAACACGGCCGAGAACGAGGTGTGGCGACGGTTGCCGGAGTCGAATGGACTCTTGCGTACCAGGCGGTGTACGCCGATCTCGGTACGCAACCAACCAAAGGCGTATTCACCCTTGATATGGATGGTCGCGCCCTTGATCCCGGCAACTTCACCGGCAGACAGTTCCATGATGGTCGCGTCGAAACCGCGTTTGTCAGCCCAGCGCAGGTACATGCGCAGCAGGATGTTGGCCCAGTCCTGGGCCTCGGTACCACCGGAACCGGCCTGGATATCCAGGTAGGCGTTGTTGGCATCCATCTCACCGCTGAACATCCGGCGAAATTCGAGTTTTTCCAGGGACTCGCGCAGGCGCTCGACTTCAGCGGCGACGTCATCGACGGCAGCCTGGTCTTCTTCCTCGGCGGACATCAGCAGCAGGTCCTTGGCATCGGCCAGGCCTGAGTGCATCTCGTCAAGGGTGTCTACGATCTGCGCCAGCAGGGAGCGCTCGCGCCCCAGTTCCTGGGCATAGGCAGGGTTGTTCCAGACACTAGGATCTTCAAGCTCGCGATTGACTTCAGTCAGACGCTCATGCTTTTGATCGTAGTCAAAGATACCCCCGAATAGTTTCGGAGCGCTCGGACAGGTCCTTGATACTGTTAAGGATCGGGTTGATTTCCATGGCGGGCAGCACTCGTTGGCGAACTTTTGAAAGCCGAAGAGTATAACGGCAAACGCCTGAAAACGGCAGCCCGCTTGGTCGATTCTGGCTAGGGGGCGCTGCCCCCTGGCCTATTTACTCGATGCCCACCTGATTGCGCCCGTTGTGCTTGGCCAAATACAACCCCTTGTCCGCCGCCGAGATCAACTGCCGGCAATCCGTGCCCTGCACTGGCGTCATGGTCGCCAAACCAATGCTGATGGTCAGGCTCGCGCCTTCAGCCGGGGCTATATGAGGGATTTCCAGGGCTGCTACGGCTTGCCGCAGCTTTTCGGCCACCAATCGCGCACCGCCAGGTGAGGTGCCGGGCAGCACCAGGGCAAACTCTTCACCGCCGTAACGGGCCGGCAGGTCCGAGGGGCGGCTGCTGGAGTCGCGAATGGTCGCGGCCACCTTGCGCAGGGCTTCGTCACCTTCCAGGTGGCCGAAGCTATCGTTGTAGGACTTGAAGAAGTCCACGTCGATCATCAGCAGCGACAACTGAGTCTGGTCGCGCATGGCGCGGCGCCATTCCAGCTCCAGGTACTCGTCGAAGTGCCGACGGTTCGACAGCCCGGTCAAACCGTCGGAGTTCATCAGCCGTTGCAACACCAGGTTGGTGTCCAGCAGTTGCTGCTGGCTGACCCGCAGCGCTCGATACGCCGCGTCCCGCTGCAACAGGGTCATATAGGAGCGCGAGTGGTAGCGAATGCGGGCCACCAGTTCGATATTATCCGGCAGCTTGACCAGGTAATCATTGGCCCCGGCCGCAAACGCCGCGCTCTTGATCAGCGGGTCTTCCTTGGTCGAGAGGACGATAATCGGAATATTCTGCGTGGCCGGGTGGTTACGGTATTCACGCACCAACGTCAGGCCGTCGAGGCCCGGCATCACCAAATCCTGGAGAATGACCGTCGGTTTGATGCGGATCGCCTGGGCGATGGCCTGGTGCGGATCAGCGCAAAAGTGGAAGTCGATATTGTCTTCATGGGCCAGGCCACGCCGCACGGCTTCGCCAATCATCGCCTGGTCGTCGACCAGCAACACCATGGCGGCGTTTTCGTCGGTCTTGAAGTCGTCGAGCTGTAAATTATTCATGTGCAGTCACCTGAATTACTACCTGCAGGCCAGGACAGCGAGTGATATCGGTCATTTTGCGAATACCTCCAGCAATCGTGGCGCGATTCTGTCCAATGGGCGAATTTCAACAGCCGCGTCTATCGCTGCTGCCGCTTTGGGCATGCCATAAACCGCACAGCTTTGCTGATCCTGAGCGATGGTTAGGTAGCCTTGCTGACGCATCAATTTGAGCCCCTGGGCCCCGTCGCGCCCCATGCCGGTCAGCAATACACCGACGGCATCGCCGTTCCAGTGGCTGGCAACACTCTCGAAAAACACGTCGATGGACGGCCGGTAAATTTCGTTCACCGGCTCGGCGGTGTAGGCCAACGTGCCGTTTTTCAACAGCCGAATATGATGATTGGTACCGGCCAGCAGCACCACGCCACTTTGCGGCGGCTCGCTTTCACATGCCAGGCGCACCGGCAAGCCCGAAGCGCTGCTCAGCCATTCGGCCATGCCAGCGGCAAATACCTGGTCCACATGCTGCACCAGCACGATGGCCGCCGAAAAATCCCGTGGCAAGCCCTTGAGCAATATTTCCAGGGCAGCCGGACCGCCGGCAGACGAGCCGATGGCCACCAGGCTCTGGCGTTTTCCCATGGTCCGTTGGGGCACCGACTCGGCACGCACGCGGCTGCCGCGCTGACCGATCAGCCAGCCAATATTGAGGATCTTGCGCAGCAGCGGAGCCGCCGCGTCCTTGGCGTTGCCCACACCCAGCGCCGGGGTATCCACCACGTCCAGGGCGCCATGGCCCATGGCCTCGAAGACGCGGCTGACATTGGCCTCGCGGTCCACGGTGACGATGACAATGGCGCATGGGGTCTCGGCCATGATTTGCCGGGTCGCCTCCACGCCGTCCATCACCGGCATGATCAGGTCCATCAGGATCAAGTCCGGCGTCAATTCGGCACAGCGCTGCACCGCCTCCAGGCCGTTGCTGGCCACCCACACCACCTGATGGGCCGGCTCAAAGTTCAACGCACGGCGCAATGCCTCTACCGCCATGGGCATGTCATTGACGATAGCAATCCTCATGCCCGGGCGCCTCCGATCAGCTCCACCACCGCATCCAGCAGTGCGTCGTCATGGAAGCTGGCCTTGGCTAGATAGTAGTCAGCGCCGGCGTCCAGTCCACGGCGCCGGTCCTCTTCCCGATCCTTGTAAGAAACCACCATCACCGGCAGCGATTGCAGGCGAGTATCACGGCGCAAGAGTGTGACCAATTCAATACCGTCCATGCGAGGCATATCAATGTCAGTAATCAGCAGGTCGAAGTCTTCGGAGCGCAAGGCGTTCCAGCCATCCATACCATCAACGGCGACCGCCACGTCATACCCACGGTTAAGTAATAGCTTGCGCTGCAATTCGCGCACGGTGAGCGAATCATCCACCACCAGAATACGCTTGCGCGCCACTTCGGCAGCCTGCTGAGTGCGCCGGGCGATGCGCTCCAGTCGGCCGGTATTCAATAGTTTGTCTACCGAGCGCAGCATGTCCTCGACATCGACGATCAACACCACCGAGCCATCATCGAGCAAGGCGCCGGCAGAGATATCCTGAACCTTGCCCAGGCGATCATCCAGCGGCAATACCACCAGCGTGCGTTCGCCGATAAAACGCTCCACGGCAATACCGTACACCGCATCCCGCTCGCGGATAACCACCACCTTAAGGGTTTCCTCGTTGCTCTGACCCGGCGGGCGTTGCAGCAACTGGCTGGCGGCCACCAGGCCGACATGCCGGCCCTCGTGCCAGAAATGCTGGCGGCCTTCCAGTTGCACAATCTCGTCGGGCTCCAGGTTGCACATACGTTCGATATGGGCCAGGGGAAAGGCGTAGGCCTCTTCGCCGACTTCCACCACCAGGCTGCGCACCACCGACAAGGTCAGCGGCACTTCCAGATGGAAGCGGCTGCCCTGCCCCGCCGTCTGCTCCAGCACCACCGCGCCACGCAGTTGGCGGACCATATGCTGCACCGCATCCAGGCCGACCCCGCGCCCGGAGACTTCGGTGACCTTGTCCCGCAGGCTGAAGCCCGGCAGGAACAGGAAGGTCAGCAGCTCCTCTTCACTCAGGCGCAGGGCAGTTTCCAGCGGCGACAAATGCCGGTCGACGATAGTGCCGCGCAAGCGCTCAAGGTCAACGCCGTTGCCGTCGTCACTCAGCTCCAGCACCAGCAGACCCGCCTGGTGAGAGGCTCGCAGGCGGATCAAGCCTTCAGTCGGCTTGCCCGCCAGCAGCCGCTGCTCGGGCATTTCGATGCCGTGGTCGACGGCATTGCGTAATAAATGGGTCAACGGGGCTTCGAGCTTTTCCAGAACATCGCGGTCAACCTGGGTCTTCTCGCCTTCGACTTCCAGGCGTACTTGCTTGCCCAGACTGCGGCCCAAGTCGCGGACCATCCGCACCTGCCCGGCCAGCACATCGGCAAACGGGCGCATGCGACAGGCCAGCGCCGTGTCATAGAGCACCTGGGCGCGCTGCCCGGCATGCCAGCCGAACTCATCCAGCTCGGCGGTTTTTTCCGCCAGCAGCAACTGCGCTTCACTCAACAGACGGCGAGTGTCGGCAAGTGCTTCCTGGGCTTCCAGGCTCAGCTCGACGGCCTTGAGCTGGCCGTCAAGGTTATCCAGGGCGCGAGCACTGTTGCTCTGAATACGCTTGAGACGTTGCAGGCTGGCCAGGTAAGGCTTGAGACGCTGGGTTTCCACCAGGGATTTGCTGGACAGGTCCAGCAGGCTGTTCAAGCGCTCAGCGGTGACCCGCAGCACGCGCTCACCGCCTTCGGTCATGGGCTTGCTCTGCCGTGGTAAGTCGGTGCTGACCAGTGGTGCAGGCTCAGGTTGCGCAGGCACGGGCGGCTCAGGCAGCGGCGGCGGTGCGGGCGGTACGATCTTGGCAGACAGCTGCGACGGATCGAGCAAACGCTCCATCAGCGCGACATAAGCTTCGATGTCTGCCGGGCCGACCGTGTTGCCGGGGGTGGCAATGCGCATGAGCAAGTCCGTGCCTTGCAACAACGCATCAATATGTTCGGGCTGCAGGTACAAACGCCCTTCCTGGGCGCTGACCAAACAATCTTCCATGACATGGGCCACGCTGACGCCAGCATCCACCCCGACAATCCGTGCCGCGCCCTTGAGGGAATGGGCGGCGCGCATGCAGGCTTCGAGCTGGTCGGCCTGGGTAGGGTTGCGTTCCAGGGCCAGCAGGCCGGCGCTGAGCACTTGGGTCTGTGCGTCGGCTTCCAGGCTGAACAACTCCAGCAGCGAGGCATCGCGCATCTGGTCGGGGGTCATGTGAGACTCCGGGTCACTGCGGACAACAATTGTTCTTCGTCCAGCCAACGCAGGCTGCGACCTTTGAACTGCAACACGCCTTGGGTAAAGCGGGCGCTGGCCTGGGTACCGGAGGCCGAGGCCGCTTTCAAGATGCGCTCGTCGATGGCATGGATACCGTCCACTTCATCCACCGGCACCACCACCGGCCCGTCAAGCGCTGCGATGATCAACATGCGCGGCATGATCCGCCCGCCGCTCGGGCCGTTGCTGGTGCTGTCCAGCCCCAGCAACTCCACCAGCGACAGGCAGGCCACCAGGGCGCCGCGCACGTTGGCGACGCCGAGCAACGCCCGGGAGCGCTGGTGGGGCAAGGAATGAATCGGCTGCAACGGCGCCACTTCCACCAGGCAGCGCGTGGCGATGCCCAGCCATTCCTCGCCGAGGCGAAACATCAGCAGCGAACGGGTGACGACATCGCCGTGCGCCTCCACAGCCGCAACCGGACGATGGTCGTCCTGTTGCAAGGCATAGCGGTCCAACAACCGGGTAGCGGCGGCGGAATACACTGCACAGTTGCGGCAGTGAATGTGTTCGACCAACAACGGGCAGGATCTGTCGCCATGGATGCCTATGCGATTCCAGCAGTCGTCGATGGCCTGGGTGTCGGCCAGGGTCAAATTCAGGCCCGTGTCCAGGGAGGTAGGGCTGCTCATTGTTTACCCTCACTGTCAGCGGCTCGCTCGCTGCGCGCCGCTCGGGCCTGCAAGCGGCGGGCACCCGCCGTGTCGCCCTGGGATTGGAGCAAGGCGGCCAAATGCATCAAGGCCTGCGGGTGCTGGGGTTCTAGGTACAAGGCTTTTCGATAGTACCCCTGGGCTTCCAGGGCGCTGCCGACCACGTCGCTGAGCAGCCCCAACCAATAGAACACCTGCGCCGCCGGCGGATGGCTCTGTAGATAACGCTCACAGGCGGAACGGGCGTCAAGGCTTTTGCCTTCATTGGCCAGGGTCGCGATCTGGCTGAGCAGATCGGCTGCGTCCGACTGTACGGGTGCAGCCTTGATTGGCACCACCTGCGCAGGGGCTGAAGTGAAAGGCCGGGGCTTGACCGGAATCGGCGCTGCGCTGCGTTGGGGCACGGGTGCCGCCATCGGCACAAAAAACGGCTCCGGCGCAGGCTCAACATGGCGGCTGAAGGCAAAGGACTGCGGCACACCAATCGAGCGCATGCCCAAGCGGCCCAGCAGACTGCCTTCGGCGGGGCCGATAAACAGCACGCCGTCGACATGGGTCAGGCCTTTAAGCACCTCGAACACCTGCTTCTGGGTCGGCTGATCGAAGTAGATCAGCAGGTTGCGGCAAAACACGAAGTCATAGGTCGGTTCATTGGCCAGCAACTGCGGGTCCAGCAGGTTGCCCACTTGCAGGCGCACTTGCTCGCGCACCCGGTCGGCGATGCGATAGCCGTCATGCTCGGCGCTGAAGTGGCGCTCGCGAAAATCGAGGTCCTGGCCACGAAAGGAATTCTTGCCATACACCCCGTGCCGCGCCCGCTCTACCGACAACGGGCTGACGTCCATGCCCTGGACCTTGAACTGATAGGGCGCCAGCCCGGCATCGAGCAAGGCCATCGCGATCGAATAGGGTTCTTCGCCGGTGGAACACGGCAGGCTGAGGATGCGCAGGGCACGCATCTGCTTGATCTCGGCCAGGCGCGCGACGGCGAGCCGGGCCAGGGTGGCGAAGGATTCGGGGTAACGAAAAAACCAGGTCTCGGGGACGATCACCGCTTCGATCAGTGCCTGCTGTTCCTCGCTGCACGTCTGCAGGCGCTGCCAGTATTGATCGGCCGTCAGCCCCTGCAACACCAGGCTGCGCTGGCGCACGGCGCGTTCGATGATGGCTTCGCCCACCGAGGCGACATCCAGGCCAATGCGTTCTTTAAGGAAGTCGAAAAAGCGTTGGTCACTGCTCATCACACACCCCAGGGGTCATGTCGGGGGCGAACAGCAAGGCGCGCACCTCGGCCGTCAGCAGGTCGGCGACACCAATCCACTGCATCAAGCCTCGTTCGTCTTCGCGCACCGGCCCCAGGTAGGGTGCCTGGCGATTGTCCAGGCCGTAGGGCTGGAAGTCGGCCGGGTCGCAGCGCAGGGTGTCGGTTGCCTGTTCAAGGATCAACCCCAGCCAGCATGCATCCATCCAGGGTTCGGGCCGATAGTTGACCAGCACCAGCCGCGTGCTGGTGCGGGCCTGGGCCACTGTGCCGAAGGTCAAGGCGCTGAGGTCGATAACCGGCACCATCACCCCGCGATGGACGAAGATCCCGGCCACCCACGCGGGTGCATGGGCGATGGGCTTCAACGGCAGGCGCGGCAGTACCTCGGCCACTTCCGTGGCTTTGAGGGCATAACGCTCAGTACCGATGTAGAACACCAGGAACAATGCTTTTTTCGCTGCCGACACAGCACCGCCTTTAGCCGCCAGATCGCTCATCAGACTTTGAAACGCGACACGCCACTGCGCAGGCCGACCGCGACCTGGCTCAGCTCATCAATCGCAAAGCTGGCCTGGCGCAAGGACTCCACAGTCTGGCTGCTGGCATCGCCCAATTGCACCAGCGCATGGTTGATCTGCTCGGCGCCGGTGGCCTGGGCCTGCATGCCTTCGTTGACCATCAACACCCGCGGCGCCAAGGCCTGGACCTGATGGATGATCTGCGACAACTGCTCGCCCACCTGTTGCACTTCGGACATGCCACGGCGCACTTCTTCAGAGAATTTATCCATGCCCATCACCCCGGCCGAGACCGCCGACTGGATCTCACGGACCATCTGCTCGATGTCGTAGGTGGCCACAGCCGTCTGGTCCGCCAGGCGTCGCACTTCGGTGGCGACCACGGCAAAACCGCGGCCGTATTCGCCGGCCTTCTCGGCCTCGATGGCAGCGTTGAGCGAGAGCAGGTTGGTCTGGTCGGCGACCTTGACGATGGTCACCACCACCTGATTGATGTTGCCGGCCTTCTCGTTGAGGATCGCCAGCTTGGCGTTGACCAGGTCGGCGGCGCCCATCACCGAATGCATGGTTTCTTCCATGCGCGCCAGGCCTTGCTGGCCGGAGCCGGCGGCCACCGAGGCCTGATCGGCGGCGGTGGACACTTCGGTCATGGTGCGGACCAGGTCCTTGGAGGTCGCGGCGATCTCCCGGGACGTGGCGCCGATTTCGGTGGTGGTGGCGGCCGTTTCGGTAGCCGTGGCCTGTTGTTGCTTGGAGGTGGCGGCGATCTCTGTGACCGACGTAGTGACCTGCACCGACGAGCGCTGGGCCTGGGACACCAGGGCGGTCAGCTCGGTCATCATGTCGTTGAAACCGGTCTCCACGGCACCGAATTCGTCCTTGCGCTCCAAGTTCAGGCGCTTGCTCAGGTCGCCGGTACGCATGGTTTCGAGGATGTCAACGATGCGCTTCATCGGCGCCATGATCGCGCGCATGAGCAGCAGGCCGCAGAGGCCGGCGGCGAGGATCGCCAGAATCAGCGAGATGCCCATGCTGATTTTTGCTGCCTCCACGGAATCGTAGATGGCGTTGGTGGCGCGATCGGCCACGCCTTTGTTTTGGGTGATGATGTCATTGAGCTTCATGCGACCTTCGGTCCAGGTCGGCGTCAATTGCTCGTCGAACAGCACGCGAGCGGCCTGCAGGTCATTGCTCTGGACCTGCTCCAGCACCGCCGCCAGTATCCTGTTGTAGTTGATGTGCGCCGCATTGAAGTTATCGAACTCCATGCGATCTTCTTGGCCATTGATGGTTTTTTCGTAGCTGGCCATCTGCTGTTCAATACGGGTTTCGAACGACTTGAACTCCGCCTTGTCGGTGTCGGTAAGCGCTTTTTCTTCCCGCAACCCAATGATATCGAGGGTATGCAAATAGCTATCAACCCAGGCACCGCGAATCATCGAGCTTAAATAGACCCCAGGGACTGCATCGTCACGGACCAACTTTTCGCTGACCTCGATCTTCAGCAACCGTGAATACGAGACCACCACCATCAACAACATGATCGCGATAATGACCGCAAAGCTCGCCAAAATCCTTTGGCGCAAGGTCCAGTTCTTCACAGTAATTCCTCGTGGGCCATTCAAATGGAGAGGAGTATAGCTGAGCAGGTGACATCATTATCAAAGGGTTGCGGGACAAGTCTCACGGAATACAAAAACACCCCGGAGCAGTAATGCAGCCGGGGTGTTTGGGATGTGGACTGTGGAGTCAGACCGTTGCTTGGCGCACCTGCTTTTCCAGCTCGGCCTTGAGACCTGGCTCCAGTTTCAGTTGGCGAGCCAATTCATCGAGGTAGGACTTTTCCATGAAATTCTCCTCATCCACCAGCATTAAGCTGGCGATGTACATCTCGGCCGCCATTTCCGGGGTGCTGGCGGCACGGGCGACGTCGGCGGGGTCCAGGGGCTTGTTGAGTTCGGCGTGCAGCCAGTGTTGCAACTCCTGGTCATTGTCCAGTTTGGTGAACTCGCCTTCGATCAGCGCCCGCTCGCGTTCGTCGACATGACCATCGGCCTTCGCCGCAGCGACCAACGCCTTGAGAATCGCCTGGCTGTGCTGTTCAACCTGGGCCGGCGGCAAGCGATCAATGGTTTGCGGCTCACCTTGTGGCGCGCTGGCCTGTTGCGCCTGCCAGTTGCCGTAGGCTTTGTAGGCAATCACACCCAACGCCGCGAGGCCGCCGTAGGTCAGGGCCTTGCCGCCAAAGTTGCGGGCTTTTTTGTTGCCCAGCAACAGGCCCATGGCCCCGGCCGCCAAGGCACCACCTCCCGCCCCACCCAGCAGGCTGCCGAGCCCGCCACCGCCGAGCAAACCGCCCAGGGCACCTTTGTCAGCACCTTTGTGCTGGCTGCCAGCCTTGTTTTTCAGCATGTCCTGGCCGGACTTGAGCAACTGATCGAGCAATCCACGGGTATTCATTCGTAGCCTCCAGACACTAGGGTTCATAGGACCAATAGGCCCCCAGCGTAAAACTAAGTGCCAAAAAGCCCCGATCTAGAGTGCTTCTAGATGTAACGCGCTCTTGCAGCTTAAAGCTTGCAGCTGCCCTTCTCTAAAACCGATATACACTCGAGCAAATCTATAAAAACACTCCACTGGTAATTCCAGCATGATGACCTTGCGTCAGATCCGTCACTTCATCGCCGTGGCCGAGACCGGCTCGATCTCCGCCGCCGCCCAAACCGCGTTCATTTCCCAGTCCACGCTGACCCTGGCAATCCAGCAACTGGAACAGGAAATCGGCGTCAACCTGTTCAACCGCCACGCCAAGGGCATGACCCTGACCCACCAGGGCCATCAGTTCCTGCGCCAGGCGCACTTGATCCTCGCCACCGTCGACAATGCCAAGCGCAGCCTGCAACAGAGTACCGACCAGGTGGCCGGGCAACTGATCATCGGGGTGACCAGCCTGGTGGCCGGCTATTATTTGGCCGATTTGCTGACCCGCTTCCAGCGCGCCTACCCCAACGTCGAGCTTCGGGTGATGGAAGATGAACGCCCGTATATCGAGCATTTGCTGGTCAGCGGCGAAATCGATGTCGGCGTGCTAATAGTCTCCAACCTCGAAGATCGTCATGCCTTGCAGACCGAAGTCCTCACGCACTCGCCCCACCGCCTGTGGCTACCAGCCCAACACCCGCTGCTGGAACACGACAGCATCAACCTCGCCGACGTGACCCGCGAGCCGCTGATTCAATTGAACGTCGACGAAATGGACCACAACGCCCAACGTATGTGGGCCGGTGCCGGGCTGCAACCCCGCGTCACCTTGCGCACCGCCTCCACCGAAGCGGTTCGAAGCCTGGTGGCAGCAGGCTTGGGCGTGTCGATCCAACCCGACATGACCTACCGGCCCTGGTCGCTTGAAGGCGACATCATTGAGGCACGGCCAATTGCCGACCTCAGCCAAACCCTCGACGTCGGCCTGGCCTGGCGCCGGGGCACGGCCCGCCCGGCGTTGGTGGACCCGTTCCTCACCGTAGCCCGTGAACAACCTCACCCGCGCAAGCCATCTATTTAATCGAATGCTGCTTTCAGTATTTAGTATTTGTTGACCTCGCGCCTGACCTCTAGTCTCTGCTCATCCATAAGAGAAGGTCAGGCGCCTTGCAAGAGACCGCCCATGACCACACAAGAAAAGAGATCGCGAAAAATGTCTGGCGCGCCCACACCGCTGCTCACCGCGTTGCTGATCGACGGCGAACTGGTCCCAGGCCAGGGTTTCGTCGAACCGATCGTCAACCCGGCCACCGGTGAAATCCTCACCCATATCGCCGAAGCCAGCACCGAGCAGGTCGAATCCGCCATCCTCGCCGCCCACCGCGCTTTTGCCGGCTGGTCGCGAACCACGCCACAGCAGCGTTCGAACATTCTTCTGGGCATCGCCGATGCCATCGAAAAACAAGCTGACTATCTGGCCCGCCTGGAATCGTTGAACTGCGGAAAGCCGTTGCACCTGGCGCGCCAGGACGATTTGAGCGCCACCGTCGATGTGTTCCGCTTCTTCGCTGGAGCCGTGCGTTGCCAGACCGGGCAACTGAGCGGCGAATACCTGCCGGGCTACACCAGCATGGTGCGCCGCGACCCTATCGGGGTCGTCGCTTCGATTGCGCCGTGGAACTACCCGCTGATGATGGCCGCCTGGAAAATCGCCCCGGCCCTGGCCGCCGGCAATACCCTGGTATTCAAGCCATCGGAACACACGCCGCTGTCGATCCTCGCCCTGGCGCCCGCGCTGAACCAATTGCTACCGCGTGGGGTGATCAACATTCTGTGTGGCGGCGGTGAAGGTGTTGGCAGTCATCTGGTCAGCCACCCAAAAGTGCGCATGGTGTCGCTGACCGGCGATATCGTCACCGGGCAAAAAATTCTGCAAGCCGCGTCCAAGACACTGAAACGCACCCACCTGGAACTGGGTGGCAAGGCGCCAGTGATCGTCTGCAACGACGCCGACCTGGCGGCCGTGGTCGAGGGCGTACGCGCCTACGGTTATTACAACGCCGGCCAGGACTGCACCGCTGCGTGCCGCATTTATGCCCAGGCGGGAATTCACGACAAGCTGGTGGCCGATCTCGGCGCGGCAGTCAGCAGCCTGCGCTTTGCCGGCAAGCGCGACGCCGACAACGAACTCGGCCCGCTGATCAGCACCCGCCAGCGCGACCGTGTGGCCAGCTTCGTCGAGCGCGCCCTCGGCCAACCCCATATCGAACGCGTGACCGGCGCGGCCGTGCATTCCGGCGCTGGCTTCTATTACCAGCCGACCTTACTGGCTGGCTGTAAGCAGAACGATGAAATCGTCCAGCGCGAAGTGTTCGGCCCAGTAGTCACCGTGACCCGCTTCGACGAACTGGAGCAGGCGGTGGATTGGGCCAACGACTCGGAATACGGACTGGCTTCATCGGTGTGGACGCAGAACCTGGACAAGGCCATGCAAGTGGCGGCGCGGCTGCAGTACGGCTGCACCTGGATCAACAGCCATTTCATGCTGGTCAGCGAAATGCCCCACGGCGGCTTGAAGCGCTCGGGGTATGGCAAAGACCTGTCCAGTGATTCGCTACAGGACTACAGCGTGGTGCGCCATATCATGGCGCGCCATGGCCAGCATCTTTAAAACAACAACATAAGCTCACGCATCACCTGCTGCAAAAACTGCCCCGACCATAATTAAAGAAGAGGGAATCCCCATGTCTGCGCACAAGACCGCACTGCTAAGTGCCCTGACCACCGCGCTGCTGGCCAGCGTCAGTATCCAGGCCGCCGAACCGCTCAAGGCGGTCGGGGCCGGTGAAGGCCAGTTAGATATCGTCGCTTGGCCCGGCTACATCGAGCGTGGCGAAAGTGACAAGAACTACGACTGGGTCACCGGTTTCGAGAAGGAAACCGGCTGCAAGGTCAACGTCAAGACCGCCGCCACCTCCGATGAGATGGTCAGCCTGATGGCCAAGGGTGGCTACGACCTGGTCACAGCCTCGGGCGATGCCTCGTTGCGACTGATCGGCGGCAAGCGTGTGCAGCCGATCAACACCTCGCTGATCCCCAACTGGAAGAACATCGACCCGCGCCTCAAAGATGCGCCGTGGTACGTGGTTGGCCAGCAAACCTACGGCACCCCGTACCAGTGGGGCCCGAACGTGTTGATGTACAACACCAACGTGTTCAAGACCGCACCTACCAGCTGGAACGTGCTGTTCGAGGCGCAGAACCTGCCGGACGGCAAGCCGAACAAAGGTCGCGTGCAGGCCTATGACGGCCCGATCTACATCGCCGACGCGGCGCTGTACCTCAAGAGCACCCAGCCGGAACTGGGCATCCAGAGCCCGTATGAGCTGACCGAAACCCAGTACAAGGCCGCGCTCGATCTGTTGCGTGCTCAGCAACCGTTGATCCACCGCTACTGGCACGACACCACCGTGCAAATGAGTGACTTCAAGAACGAAGGCGTGGTGGCGTCCAGCGCCTGGCCGTATCAGGTCAACGGCCTGATCAACGAGAAGCAGCCGATTGCCTCGACCATCCCTCAGGAAGGCGCAACCGGCTGGGCCGATACCACCATGTTGCACTCCGAAGCCAAACACCCGAACTGTGCCTACAAGTGGATGGACTGGTCGCTGCAGCCAAAAGTCCAGGGTGATGTCGCGGCGTGGTTCGGCTCCTTGCCAGCGGTACCGGCTGCCTGCCAGGGCAGTGAACTACTCGGCGCCGAGGGTTGCAAGACCAACGGTTTCGACCAGTTCGAGAAGATCGCCTTCTGGAAAACCCCGCAGGCTGAAGGCGGCAAGTTCGTGCCGTACAGCCGCTGGACCCAGGATTACATTGCGATCATGGGCGGTCGCTAAACGCTCGTTGTGGCAAGAAGCATTGTGTGGCGAGCGGGCTTGCCCGCGCTGGACGGCGAAGCCGTCCCAATAAGACAGCCGCGGTTTTTCTGAAAGACCGTGTTGGCTGATCTCAGGGCTGCTACGCAGCCCAACGCGGGCAAGCCCGCTCGCCACATAAGCCTGACTATCACAGATAAACATCGATTCAGTTTTTTCAGAAGTCCAGGCCGGGCCGCTGCGACGATCTACGCCTTTTTGGAGCACCGCACCATGACGCTTGCAGTCCAATTCACCCACGTTTCCCGTCAGTTCGGCGAAGTGAAAGCCGTTGACCGGGTTTCCATCGATATCCAGGACGGCGAGTTCTTTTCCATGCTCGGCCCTTCCGGCTCGGGCAAGACCACCTGCCTGCGCCTGATTGCCGGTTTCGAGCAGCCAAGCGCCGGCTCCATCCGCATTCACGGTAAAGAAGCCGCCGGGTTGCCGCCCTATCAGCGGGACGTCAACACCGTGTTTCAGGATTACGCGCTGTTCCCCCACATGAACGTGCGGGACAACGTCGCCTACGGCCTGAAAGTCAAAGGCGTGGGCAAGACCGAACGCCTCAATCGCGCCGAAGAAACGCTGGCCATGGTTGCCCTCGGCGGTTATGGCGAGCGCAAGCCGGTGCAACTGTCCGGTGGCCAACGCCAGCGGGTAGCCCTGGCTCGCGCCTTGGTCAATCGCCCTCGCGTGCTGCTGCTCGATGAGCCCTTGGGTGCCCTCGACCTGAAGCTGCGCGAGCAAATGCAAAGCGAGCTGAAAAAGCTGCAACGCCAGCTCGGCATCACCTTCATCTTCGTCACCCACGACCAGACTGAAGCGCTGTCGATGTCTGATCGGGTTGCGGTCTTCAACAAGGGCCGCATCGAACAGGTCGACACCCCGCGCAACCTGTACATGAAACCGGCCACCACCTTCGTCGCCGAATTCGTCGGCACCTCCAACGTGATTCGTGGCGACCTGGCGCAGCGCTTGAGCGGCAGCCCGCAGCCGTTCTCGATCCGCCCGGAACATGTGCGTTTCGCCGAAGGCCCGCTAGGCAATGGCGAAGTGGAAGTCAGCGGCGTGCTGCATGACATCCAGTACCAGGGCAGCGCCACCCGCTATGAATTGAAACTGGAAAACGGCCAGGCGCTGAACATCAGCCAGGCCAACAACCAGTGGCTGGACATCAGCGTCGGCCACCAGACCGGCCAGCCGATCACCGCCCGCTGGGCGCGGGAAGCCATGACCCCGCTGACCGACTTCGCAGGCGAGGTGTGACATGAGCCTGGCCCTGACTCAATCGCCGATGCGCAGGTTTTCCAACCTGCTGTACAGCAAGCCCAACCTGTACCTGTCGCTGCTGCTGATACCGCCGCTGATCTGGTTCGGTGCGATCTACCTGGGTTCGTTGCTGACTTTGCTGTGGCAAGGGTTCTACACCTTCGACGACTTCACCATGGCGGTGACGCCGGACCTGACCCTGGCCAACTTCGCCGCGCTGTTCCAGCCGTCGAACTTCGACATCATCCTGCGCACCTTGAGCATGGCGATTGTGGTGTCTATCGCCAGCGCTATCGTCGCGTTCCCCATCGCCTACTACATGGCGCGCTACACCACGGGCAAGACCAAAGCATTTTTCTACATTGCGGTGATGATGCCGATGTGGGCCAGCTACATCGTCAAGGCTTATGCCTGGACTCTGCTGCTGGCCAAGGGTGGCGTGGCACAGTGGTTCGTCCAGCACCTGGGGCTGGAGCCGGTGCTGCAGTTCATCATGGGGATTCCCGGTGTCGGCGGCAGCACCTTGTCCACCTCACATCTGGGGCGGTTCATGGTGTTTGTCTACATCTGGCTGCCGTTCATGATCCTGCCAATCCAGGCGTCCCTGGAACGCTTGCCGCCATCGTTGCTGCAAGCTTCGGCGGACCTGGGCGCCAAGCCGCGCCAGACCTTCATGCAGGTGATTCTGCCGCTGTCGGTGCCAGGAATTGCTGCCGGTTCCATCTTTACCTTTTCGCTGACCCTGGGCGACTTCATCGTGCCGCAACTGGTAGGCCCGCCGGGCTACTTCGTCGGCGGCATGGTCTACGCCCAGCAAGGCGCCATCGGCAATATGCCCATGGCGGCGGCGTTCACCCTGGTGCCCATCGTATTGATCGCGGTTTACCTGTCTATCGTCAAACGCCTGGGGGCCTTCGATGCACTCTGAAAAAGCTTCGTGGAGTCTAAAAGTTGCGGCTTGGGGCGGATTGGTCTTTCTGCACTTCCCTATCCTGATCATCTTCCTCTACGCCTTCAACACCGAAGAAGCGGCGTTCAGCTTTCCGCCCCAGGGCTTCACCCTGAAGTGGTTCAGCGTCGCCTTCTCAAGGCCCGACGTGCTGGAAGCGATCAAGTTGTCCCTGCAAATCGCCGCCATCGCCACGCTGATTGCGATGGTGCTCGGCACCCTGGCCTCGGCCGCGCTGTATCGCCGGGAGTTCTTCGGCAAGCAAGGCATCTCGCTGATGCTGATCCTGCCGATTGCCCTGCCGGGGATCATCACCGGTATTGCGTTGCTGGCGACCTTCAAGACGCTGGGGATTGAGCCGGGGATGTTCACCATCATCGTCGGCCACGCAACCTTCTGTGTGGTGATCGTCTACAACAACGTTATCGCCCGTTTGCGCCGCACCTCCCACAGCCTGATCGAAGCGTCGATGGATTTAGGCGCTGACGGCTGGCAGACCTTTCGCTACATCATCATGCCCAACCTCGGTTCGGCGTTGCTGGCCGGCGGCATGTTGGCGTTCGCCTTGTCGTTCGACGAAATCATCGTCACCACCTTCACCGCCGGCCACGAGCGCACCTTGCCGCTGTGGCTGCTCAACCAATTGAGCCGACCACGAGATGTGCCGGTGACCAACGTGGTGGCGATGCTG
This sequence comes from Pseudomonas sp. HY7a-MNA-CIBAN-0227, assembly GCF_040310325.1. Classification (NCBI taxonomy): domain Bacteria; kingdom Pseudomonadati; phylum Pseudomonadota; class Gammaproteobacteria; order Pseudomonadales; family Pseudomonadaceae; genus Pseudomonas; species Pseudomonas sp. HY7a-MNA-CIBAN-0227. The sequence goes on from NZ_JBEOPT010000003.1 coordinate 253,553, forward strand.
GTGATGATCGTGACGATGTTTCCGATTCTCGGTGCCTATTACCTGACCCGCGGCGGTGAAAGCGTGGCCGGTAGCGGCGGTAAATAATTGTTTGAAGAGGACACTCATATGCAAACCAAACTGCTGATCAACGGCCATCTGGTCGAAGGTGAAGGCCCGGCGCAGCCGGTGTTCAACCCGGCGCTGGGCCGTGTGCTGGTGGAGATCAAGGAAGCCAGTGAAGCGCAGGTCGACGCTGCGGTGCGTGCCGCCGATGCCGCCTTTGAAGGCTGGTCGCAGACGCCGCCCAAAGACCGCTCCTTGCTGTTGCTGAAACTGGCCGATGCTATCGAAGCCCATGGCGAAGAACTGGCCAAGCTTGAGTCGGACAACTGCGGCAAACCCTACAGCGCTGCGCTGAACGACGAGATCCCGGCGGTTGCCGATGTGTTCCGCTTCTTCGCTGGCGCCAGCCGCTGCATGAGCGGTTCGGCGGGCGGTGAATATCTGCCTGGTCACACCTCGATGATCCGCCGCGACCCGGTGGGCGTCATCGCCTCCATCGCGCCGTGGAACTACCCGCTGATGATGGTCGCCTGGAAAATTGCCCCGGCCCTCGCCGCCGGTAATACCGTGGTACTCAAGCCGTCGGAACAAACCCCGCTGACCGCCCTGCGCCTGGTGGAACTGGCCGCTGAAATTTTCCCGGCCGGTGTGCTCAACCTGGTGTTTGGCCGTGGGCCGAGTGTCGGTAGCCCATTGGTGAATCATCCGAAAGTGCGCATGGTTTCGCTGACCGGCTCCATCGCCACAGGTGCCAATATCATTTCCAGCACCGCCGACAGCGTTAAACGCATGCACATGGAGCTGGGCGGCAAGGCACCGGTGATCATCTTCAATGACGCCGATATCGATGCGGCTGTAGAGGGCATTCGTACCTTCGGTTTCTACAACGCCGGGCAGGATTGCACCGCCGCGTGCCGGATTTACGCGCAAGCGGATATCTACGATGCCTTCGTCGAGAAGCTGGGCGCGGCCGTCGCCAGCATCAAATATGGTTTGCAGGATGATCCGGACACCGAACTGGGTCCGCTGATCACCGCGCAACACCGTGACCGCGTGGCCGGTTTTGTCGAGCGTGCGATGGCGCAATCCCACATTCGGTTGATCACCGGCGGCAAGGCGGTTGAAGGCAATGGCTTCTTCTTTGAGCCTACGGTGCTCGCAGATGCGCAGCAGGACGATGAGATCGTGCGGCGCGAGGTGTTCGGGCCGGTGGTGTCGGTAACCAAGTTCACCGATGAGGCACAGGTTTTGGCCTGGGCCAACGATTCGGATTACGGCCTGGCATCTTCAGTGTGGACCGCCGATGTCGGTCGTGCGCATCGTTTGGCAGCACGCTTGCAGTACGGCTGCACCTGGGTAAACACCCACTTCATGCTGGTCAGCGAAATGCCTCACGGCGGTCAGAAACTGTCCGGCTATGGCAAGGACATGTCCATGTACGGGCTGGAGGACTACACCACGGTTCGCCATGTGATGTTCAAGCACTGACCTCGTTCCTACAGTAAAAGCACCTCATAACAATAAATACTTTCAGGACCCTTCATGGACATTACCCGCCGCGACTTCCTCAACGGCGTCGCCATCACCATTGCCGCCGGCATGACGCCGCTGCAAATCCTCCAGGCCGCCCCCGATGGCCGTTACTACCCGCCGGCCCTCACGGGCCTTCGGGGCAGCCACGTCGGCTCGTTCGAAATTGCCCACCAGATGGGCTGGGAGAAAAAGGTCTTCGACACCGAAAAACTGCCGATCACTGAAGACTACGACCTGGTGGTGGTCGGTGGTGGCCTGAGCGGCTTGTCAGCGGCCTGGTTCTACCGCGAAAAGCATCCGAAGGCGAAGATCCTGATCCTGGAAAACCACGATGACTTCGGCGGCCATGCCAAGCGCAACGAGTTCCAGGCCGGGGGCCGGATGATCATCGGTTATGGCGGCAGCGAGGCGTTCCAGTCGCCCAATCATCTGTACAGCCAGGAAGTGAACGGCCTGCTGAAAAAACTCGGGGTGAATATCAAGCGCTTCGAGACCGCCTTCGACCGTCAGTTCTATCCAGGGTTGGGCCTGTCACGCGGGGTGTTCTTCGATAAGGAAAACTTCGGTGAAGACAAACTGGTCACCGGCGACCCGACGCCGATGGTGGCCGACGATATCGCCCCGGATCAGTTGCATGCCCGCTCCATCAGCGACTTCATCAACGACTTCCCGCTACCCGAAGCCGACCGCCAGGCACTGATCGCCCTGCACGTCGCGCCCAAGGACTACCTGCCAGGCAAGACTACCGAGGAAAAGGCCGACTACCTGACCGTCACCAGCTATCGCAACTTCCTGCTCAAGGACGTGGGATTGTCTGAAGGTGCGGTGAAGTATTTCCAGAGTCGTACCAATGACTTCATGGCCCTGAGCATTGATGCTGTTGCATCGTCCGATGCCTACAACGTGGGTTTCCCCGGCTTCGGCGGGATGAACCTGGCGCCCATCAGCGAAGAAGCTGCGGCGGAAATGGAAGAGCCCTACATCTACCACTTCCCCGATGGCAACGCGTCCCTGGCACGCCTGATGGTGCGCAGCTTGATTCCGGCCGTGGCGCCGGGGCACACCATGGATGACGTGGTGCTGGCAGCGTTTGACTACGCCAAGCTTGATCAGCCCAAGGCACCGGTGCGGATACGCTTGAACAGCACCGCAGTCAGCGTGCGCAACGTTGGCGACGGCGTGCATATCGGCTACAGCCGTGGCGGCAAGCTCGCCCAGGTACGCGGCAAACGCTGCATCCTGGCCTGCTACAACATGATGATTCCGTACCTGCTGCGTGACCTCCCGGCGGAACAGGCCTACGCCCTGAGCCAGAATGTAAAGTTCCCGCTGGTGTACACCAAGGTGGTGATCCGCAACTGGCAGTCATTCCAGAAGCTCGGTGTGCATGAGATTTACGCGGCCACCCAGCCCTACAGCCGGATCAAGCTGGACTACCCGGTGAGCATGGGCGGCTACGATCACCCTCGCGATCCGACGCAGCCGATTGGTTTGCACATGGTCTACGTGCCCACCAGCCCCAACAGCGGCATGAACGCCCGCGACCAGGCCCGCGCCGGACGCGGTCGGTTGTATGGGCAGACCTTCGAAGTGCTTGAGGCGCAACTGCGCGATCAGTTGCAACGCATGCTCGGCCCAGGCGGGTTCAACCATGAGACGGACATCCTGGCGATCACGATCAATCGCTGGACCCATGGTTATGCGTACTTTTCCAACAGCCTGTTTGATGATGCCGACGAAAGCGAAAAGCTGATGAACCTGGCGCGCAAGCCCGTGGGGCATGTAAGCATCGCCAACTCGGATGCGGCGTGGAGCGCTTATGCCCATGCGGCGATTGATGAGGCGTGGCGGGCGGTAGGAGAAGTGGGCTAACCAGCATTTCGGAGCGAGCAAGCTCGCTCCTACATATTTTGTTTCACATCCGACGCCATTACCTCGCTATCAATCATTTTTTATCCGCCACCGAACGGCTTAAGCTATTTGGCATCTGTTTAATGTCCGTTGCGTTTGGCCGAAGGCATGTCCGAACCGTTATTTCTGATCCAGCACGTGCCAGGAACGGCGCGGGATTGTCCACGACAGGTTGTCTCTATGCACCGCAGGAATTTGCTCAAAGCGTCCATGGCCATTGCGGCTTACACCGGTCTATCGGCCAGCGGCCTCTTGGCTGCACAGGCCGGGGCGGGTAATCGCACCGCTGATGGCGAGGCCCAGGCGTTCGACTTCGACGCGCTGAAGATCCAGGCCAAGCAATTGGCCGGCAAGCGCTACCTGGACACCAAGCAGGTGCTGCCGCCGACCCTGGCGACCATGACCCCGCAGAACTTCAATGCCATCGGCTACGACGGCAAGCATTCGTTGTGGAAAGAGGTGAACGGCCAATTGGACGTGCAGTTTTTCCATGTCGGCATGGGCTTCAAGACGCCAGTGCGCATGCATAGCGTCGACCCAAAAACCCGCCAGGCTCGCGAGGTGCATTTTCGACCGGAGCTGTTCAACTACGAAAAAACCACGGTGGACACCAAACAGCTCACAGGTGACCTGGGTTTTTCCGGGTTCAAGCTGTTCAAGGCCCCAGAACTGGATCGGCACGACGTGTTGTCTTTCCTCGGCGCCAGCTATTTCCGCGCGGTGGATGCCACTGGTCAGTACGGTCTCTCTGCCCGCGGCCTGGCAATCGACACCTACGCGAAAAAACGCGAGGAATTCCCCGATTTCACCCAGTTCTGGTTCGAGACCCCGGACAAGGACAGCACCCGTTTCGTGGTCTACGCCTTGCTGGACTCGCCGAGCGCCACGGGTGCCTACCGTTTCGACATCGACTGCCAGGCCAACCAGGTCGTCATGGCCATCGATGCCCATATCAACGCCCGCACCACCATTGAACAACTGGGCATCGCACCGATGACCAGCATGTTCAGCTGTGGCACCCATGAACGGCGGATGTGCGACACCATCCACCCGCAAATCCACGACTCGGATCGCCTGGCGATGTGGCGCGGCAACGGCGAGTGGATCTGCCGCCCGCTGAACAACCCGGCGACCTTGCAGTTCAACGCCTTCGCCGACAAAGACCCGAAAGGTTTCGGCCTGGTGCAGACCGACCATGAGTTCGCCAGCTATCAGGACACGGTCGACTGGTACAGCAAGCGTCCAAGCCTGTGGGTAGAACCGACAACCGCGTGGGGCGAAGGCTCTATCGACCTGTTGGAAATTCCTACTACCGGTGAAACCATGGACAACATCGTGGCTTTCTGGACGCCGAAAAAACCAGTGGCCGCTGGCGACTCGTTGAACTACGGCTACAAGCTGTACTGGAGCGCATTACCGCCGGTCAGCACACCGCTGGCGCAGGTCGACGCCACCCGTTCGGGCATGGGTGGTTTCACTGAAGGTTGGGCACCGGGCGAGCATTACCCACCCGTCTGGGCACGACGTTTTGCCGTGGACTTCAAAGGGGGTGGCCTGGACCGCTTGCCAGAGGGCACGGGGATCGAGCCGGTAGTCACCTGCTCCCATGGCGAACTGAAGGACTTCAGCGTGCTGGTGCTGGATGCCATCAAGGGCTATCGAATCCTGTTCGACTGGTATCCGACCAGTGACAGTGTGGAGCCCGTGGAACTGCGACTGTTCATCCGCACCAATGACCGGACCCTGAGTGAAACCTGGTTGTACCAGTACTTCCCGCCAGCACTGGACAAGCGCAAATACACGTAACGCACGATCAATCCCGCAGGTCAGACTCATGAATAGGCTGATCCCGATGGGTCGCCCGCTGATACTGCGCCGGCCAGATGGCCTTGCGTCCGCCCAGGTCATCGTCGGCATGCAGCGGCCAGTACGGATCACGCAACAGCTCACGGGCTAGGAAGATGATGTCTGCCTGGCAGGTGCGCAGGATGTGCTCGGCTTGAGCAGGCTCGGTAATCATTCCCACGGTGCCGGTGGCCATACCGGATTCCTTGCGCACGCGCTCGGCGAAGCGGGTCTGGTAACCGGGGCCTATAGGGATTTCCGCATTGGCGGCGGTGCCGCCGGACGACACGTCAATCAGGTCGACGCCCAGGTCTTTCAGGCGCCGGGCCAGCTCCACAGTTTCGTCCGGGTTCCAGCCATCTTCAACCCAGTCGGTGGCCGACACCCGCACAAACAGCGGCAGTTCTTGCGGCCAGACCTCACGCACCGCCTCGGTGACTTGCAGCACCAGGCGGATGCGATTTTCGAAGGAGCCGCCGTATTGATCCTGACGCTGATTGCTCAGGGGCGAGAGAAATTGATGCAACAAATAGCCATGGGCGGCATGAATTTCCACCACGCTGAAACCAGCGCTCAAGGCGCGCTTGGCGGCGGCGACAAAATCAGCAATCACGCTCTGGATTTGCTCTTCGTCCAACTGTTTCGGTACGGTGTGCTGCGGGTCAAAGGCAATCGGTGATGGCCCGATCGGAACCCAGCCGCCGTCTTCGGGCTTGACGCTGCCGTGCTTGCCGATCCACGGCCGATGGGTGCTCGCCTTGCGCCCGGCGTGGGCCAATTGAATCCCCGCCACCGAGCCTTGGGCGCTGATGAAGCGGGTGATGCGTTGCAGCGGTTCGATCTGTTCGTCGTTCCAAAGCCCCAGGTCCTGGGCGGTGATCCGACCATCGGCCGTCACGGCGGTGGCTTCGGTAAAAATCAGCCCGGCGCCACCGACGGCACGGCTGCCGAGGTGCACCAGGTGCCAGTCATTGGCCAGGCCGTCAACGGCGCTGTACTGGCACATTGGCGACACGGCAATGCGGTTGAGCAGGGTCAATTGGCGCAAAGTGTAGGGTTCTAGCAGCAGACTCATGGGGCACCTCTTTTATGCAGTGGGCAGGCTCCAGGGTTCTGTTTGAAAGGTCGACGAAAAACCCGTCCCCGGCGGGCTGAAAAAAGACAAGGTCACAAGACCAATCACACAGTACTTAGAGATTAGTCGACAACGGGGGATTGCACAGGGTTCAGCGCGGCTCGATGTGGGCAATCATCAACTGTACGGTTTCCTGGCCACGGAATTCATTGACGTCTAGTTTGTAGGCCAACTCCACCCAGCGAATGTTCGGGTTTGGCCAAATCTCGCGGTCGACGCCAAAGGCGATGCCGTCCAGTTTCACCGAGCCACATTCACTCTTGAGTACCACTTTAAGGTGCCGCTCGCCCACCACACGCTGTTCCACCAACTGGAACACACCGTGAAACAACGGCTCGGGAAAATGCTGGCCCCACGGCCCGGCGTTGCGCAGGGCGCGGGCCAGTTCCAGATGGAATTCCTCGACCGCCAGGGTGCCATCAGACAGCAGGCGCCCGGTGAGGTCTTCTTCGCGCAGCTGCCGACGTACTTCGGTGTCGAAGGCTTCGGCGAACAGCGGGAAATTGGCTTCAGGCAAGGTCAGGCCGGCCGCCATGGCGTGGCCCCCGTACTTGGCGATCAGGTTCGGGTGCTGGCTAGCCACCACCGCCAGGGCATCGCGAATATGAAAGCCCGGCACCGAACGCCCCGACCCCTTGAGCAGTCCGTCGCCGGCATCGGCAAAGGCGATGGTCGGGCGGAAGTAACGCTCTTTCATCCGCGACGCCAGAATCCCGATGACGCCCTGGTGCCACTCCGGATCGAACAGGCACAGGCCGAACGGCATGGACTCCACCGGCAAGTCCTTGAGTTGGGCCAGGGCTTCGCGCTGCATGCCCTGCTCGATGGACTTGCGGTCCTGGTTCATGCCGTCCAGTTGCGCGGCCATTTCCCGGGCAGCGGCGAAGTCGCTGGTGAGCAGGCATTCGATGCCCAGGCTCATGTCATCCAGACGGCCGGCGGCGTTGAGCCTTGGGCCAAGGATAAAACCCAGGTCGGTGGACGTGATGCGCGCGTGGTCACGCTTGGCCACTTCGAGGATCGCCTTGATCCCCGGCCGGGCGCGACCGGCGCGAATGCGTTCCAGGCCTTGATAGACCAGGATGCGGTTGTTGGCATCCAGGGGCACCACGTCGGCCACGCTGCCCAGGGCCACCAGGTCCAACAGCTCGCCGATGTTCGGCTGGGGTTTGCTCTCGTACCAGCCAAGGCTGCGCAAACGGGCACGCAAGGCCATCAGCACGTAGAAGATCACGCCAACACCGGCCAGGGCTTTGCTGGGGAACTCGCAGCCTGGCTGGTTCGGGTTGACGATGGCATCAGCCGCCGGCAGTTCGTCGCCAGGCAAGTGGTGGTCGGTAACCAGCACCTTGAGCCCCGCCGCTTTCGCCGCTGCCACGCCTTCGACACTGGAGATGCCGTTGTCCACGGTGATCAGCAACTGCGGCTCACGCTGCAGGGCCACGGCGACGATTTCCGGGGTCAGGCCATAGCCGAACTCAAAACGGTTGGGCACCAGGTAGTCGACGTGAGCGGCACCGAGCAAGCGCAGGCCAAGCATGCCCACGGTGCTGGCGGTGGCGCCGTCGGCATCGAAGTCACCGACGATCAGGATCCGCTGGCGCTGCTCCAGGGCGATCACCAGCAAATCCACTGCGGCATCGATACCCTTGAGCTGCTGATACGGGATCAACCGTGCCAGGCTTTTATCCAGCTCGGCTTCCGACTCCACCCCGCGTGCGGCGTAGAGACGGGTCAGCAGCGGTGGCAGTTCACCGAGAAATGGCAGGACGGCGGGCAGCGGGCGAGGTTCGATACGCATGGGGTGACGGGGGCTTCTCTTAAATTGTAGGAGCGAGCTTGCTCGCGATGGTCGTTAACGATGACGCGTGTTGCCTGAATAAACGCGCTGTCCTCAGGTTCATCGCGAGCAAGCTCGCTCCTACAGGAGGCCGCATAAAACCAATGCCTAGCCGCGCTCGCCAACCAGCCATTCAAGCTGGACTTCATGCTGGCCACGGTCATCGGTCACAAAGATCGTACCTTCGCTGATCATCACGTCCCACTTGATCACCCGTGGCATGTCTTTGGCCAGGGTTTCGAGAATCTCCTGGGGCACGGCAGCGATGTGCACGTTTTTCAGGTTTTTCGCCACGGGAATCACCTTGCCTTCCCAGACCCGCAGGCTGCCGTATGCCAGTAAGCTGGTGCGTTCGGTACGACGCGAGCACCAGGTCAAGCGGTCGGCATCGGGCTGGCCGACTTCGATCCAGTGCAAAACTCGATCATCCAGGCTTTTTTCCCACAGGGCTGGCTCGTCTACATCTGACAGACCACGACCAAACGACAACTGCTCGTTGTACCAAAAGGCATAGGCCAGCAACCGCACGGTCATGCGCTCTTCGGTTTCCGACGGGTGGCGGGCGATGGTCCGCTTGATGCTCTCGTACACCGAACGATCGAGGTCGGTGAGGTTGAGTTCAAATTTGTAGGTCGTGGACGGCTGGGCCATGAACGGGCTTCTAGAGACTGGGAAAGGCGGCAAGTCTAACCGATGGAGGGGGCATTCAACGAATCCTGCGCTACATCATCCTTATCCCTGCACCGCTCGCCTATGTTAAAAGGCATCACAAACACGCCCCGCGCCTGAGAGGATCCTCATGTCGTTTACCGCCAAACCGCTTGCCGGCCTGAAAGTCATCGAACTCGGCACCCTGATCGCCGGCCCTTTCGCGTCCCGCATCTGCGCCGAGTTCGGTGCCGAGGTGATCAAGGTCGAATCCCCGGATGGCGGCGACCCTCTGCGCAAATGGCGCAAGCTGTATGAAGGCACGTCCTTGTGGTGGTTCGTCCAGGCGCGCAACAAACAGTCGCTGACCCTGAACCTCAAACATCCGGACGGCCTGGCGATCCTCAAGCAATTGCTGGCAGATGCGGACATTCTGATCGAGAACTTTCGCCCTGGGGTGCTGGAAAAGCTCGGCCTTGGCTGGGAAACCTTGCACGCGCTGAACCCTAAACTGGTGATGGTACGCCTTTCGGGCTTCGGCCAGACCGGGCCGATGAAGAATCAACCGGGGTTCGGCGCGGTGGGCGAGTCCATGGGTGGCCTGCGCTATATCACTGGTTTCGAGGACCGTGCACCGGTACGAACCGGGATTTCCATCGGCGATTCGATTGCCGCCTTGTGGGCGGTGATCGGCGCGCTGATGGCTTTGCGTCATCGCGAGGTCAACGGTGGCCTGGGCCAGGTGGTGGATGTGGCGTTGTATGAAGCCATCTTCGCCATGATGGAAAGCATGATTCCGGAGTTCGACGTGTTCGGTTTTATCCGCGAGCGCACTGGCAATATCATGCCAGGGATTACGCCCTCGTCGATCCACACCAGCGCCGACGGCAAGCATGTGCAGATCGGCGCCAATGGCGATGCGATCTTCAAGCGTTTCATGCTGGTCATTGGGCGCGAGGATTTGGCCAATGACCCGCAACTTGCCAGCAACGATGGCCGTGACAGCCGGCGCGACGAGCTGTATGGGGTGATTGATCGCTGGGTCAATTCGTTGCCACTGGAGCAAGTGGTAGAGCAGTTGAACCAGGCGGAGGTACCCGCCAGCCGGATCTACAGCGCTGAAGACATGCTCGGCGATCCGCAATTTCTCGCCCGCGAGATGTTCCTCCAGGCGAAGCTGCCAGGGGGCAAGGACTTCAAGATGCCCGGCATCGTGCCCAAACTCTCGGACACCCCCGGCAGCTGCGAGTGGGTCGGCCCGCAGTTGGGAGAGCACAACGCTGTGGTGCTCAACTCACTGGGCTACGACGACGCGGCCATTACCCGTTTGCGTAAAGATGGCGCTATCTGATGCGGTTTTCAGGAGAACACTCAAGATAATGGCCTGTCGCCTCAAGAGACGCTTCCTTCGCCTGTTTTTCATTACTTCGCTGCTCGGGGCGCTGCCGCTATCGAGCCAGGCCGAGGAAACCTTGACGTGGCTGGTGCGCGACCTGCCGCCGATGACCATTTTCGAAGGCCCGCAAAAGGGTCAGGGCACCGTCGACCAATTTCTGCCGATACTCATTGAACACTTGCCGGAATACCGGCACCAGATCCTCCACGTCAACCGTGCCCGAGGCATGCAAATGCTGCTGGCGCCCTCCTTCACCTGCGATCTGTCCTTGTTGTGGACGCCGGCACGAGCAAAGTCGATTGTATTTTCCACCCCAGCCTTCGCGGTGCTAAGCAATGGCGTAGCGATCCGCCGATCCCAACAGGACGCGCTGGCGCCTTTCGTCGTTGACGGCAAGGTCGACCTGGAAAAGCTGTTGGACGCCAGGGACGCGCGCCTTGGGGTAGTCGCCGAGCGCAGCTATGGCCCTTTCATTGATGAGCGATTGCAACACACTGACCCGCACAAACTGACGCCGCATTACGGCAACGATGCACTGGGAAGCCTGCTGCAAATGCAGCGCCTGGGGCGACTAGAGGCAGTGCTGGGCTACTGGACAGAAATTCGTTATCAGGCCCGGCAACAGGGTATTGATCCCAACGACTTGATCTTCTATCCGATCACCGGCACCGCGCTTTATCAGCGAATCCATATCGGTTGCTCCGACACCGCCCAGGGTCGACAAGCCATTGAACACATCGACCAAGTGTTGCAAAGCATCCCCCAGGAGCCACTGCTACAGTCCTACGCCTCATGGCTCGACCCGGTGCTGCGCGAACAATACCTGAAAGACAACCCGCAGTTTTTCGAAGACTCTCCAGGCCAATGACAAATCCCGGGCAAAAAGAAACCCCGAGAAGTGGGGAGACGACTCGGGGTTAAACGTGGCCTATAAAGACCAGTACAACAAGCTACAAGCACCGGAGCACAATGCTTGATCTTGCTGTTACAAAATCTGACTCGCCCTACCGTAGGAAGGTTCCAAATAAAAATAATTCTTCATGCCACCGCGCCGGTACGGGTCAGGGCCGCATTGCGCAACGCCGCGATAACCGAGGGTTCCAGGCGCCCTTCGGCGATCATCAAGTCGCGGTGCAGACAGTCCACTACGTCCACCAGTGAGCGCTTGTCGGTCAATTGCGCCCGGTCGACTTCACGCTCGACAACAATCGCACCGACTGGGTTCTTCACGGTCACCAGGCATTCGCCCTGCACACCAGAGGTGGTCAGCGTAACCTGATAAGGGCTCAGTGCTTCACCGAGCAATAGGCTGATACTTTCCATCTCGATCACCACTCAATAGTTCGAAAACAATCGTGTAAACGGGAGCTGCATCTACCCTTAGTGACTACTTGTGACGTAGGAAAGTTCGCCTTTTCGTCTTTGGGGCCTGTAGGGGAATGACTTCAAGAGCATGCGCTTGCAATATGACAACGAAAAAACGGTCGCTCATAACTGCTTATTTAATAACCTGAAATCAGACGACTCTTGGGCCATTGACGTTATTGGCCAGACCTATAAAGGAGGGAAAGCGGCATTTTTTGAGCATCGCTGCGCACCGCCTTCAGCTCACTTCCCCGCTAACAGGCTAGAATCCCCGGATTATCCCGGGAGCCCGCCTTGAGAGCGTCTGAAAAGCCATTGCGCATCGTCCTCGCCGACGACCATCCGATTTTTCTCATCGGTTTGCGGGCGGTACTGGAGCACGACGAACGGCTGAGCATCGTCGGTGAAGCCAACTCCCCCCAAGCCCTTACCGAGCTGCTGCAACACTGCCCCTGCGATGTGCTGGTCACCGACTTCATGATGCCCGCCGAGCCCCAGGCAGATGGCTTGCGCCTGATTGAACAGCTACGTCGCCATTACCCGACCCTGCCCATCGTGGTGGTGACCATGCTCAATAACGCCGGGTTGTTTCACGCCATCCTGGAACTGGGCGTCATGGGCCTGCTGAGCAAGGCCAGCCTAGCGAATGAACTGCCTGAAGCGATCAGGCAGGCACGGCACCAACGACCCTATGTGGCACACACCATTCGTCAGGCGCTGAGCCTGGCAGGCCCTGATCGACTGTATTCCCAGGATCAACTGTCACCCCGTGAACTGGAAGTGATCCGCCTGCTGGCCGCCGGATTGACGGTGGGCGAAATCGCGGCGAACCTCCATCGCAGCAAACAGACCGTCAGTGCGCAAAAAGTCGGTGCCATGCGCAAGCTCGGACTGACCAGCGATGCAGCGCTGTTCATTTACGTGCAAGAACACGGTCTAACCTAGGCTGCAAACCCTGGGCACTGCGCGATCCATCTCTTTAGCGCTTGAGCGCACATGGGAGGAGCGATAAAGCAGCCTTGCAACCAGGCAGATCCCAACTCACACACGGCGTCACGGTCGGCAGCGGTTTCAATGCCGGTGACCACCACACCCACGCCCAGATGCCCAGCCATACCCATAGCTCCGGCGACCACCGCAGCTTTGCGTTCATCGCCCGCCATCCCGCAGGCGAAGGCAGGCGGGATTTTCAGTTCAGTGAAGGGCAGCTCCAGCAGGCGCTGCAAACTGGTGCCACCCACGCCGAAGTCACCGATGGACAGCTTGCAGCCGATCATCCGCAAGCGGAGCAAACCGGTGACATGGGCGCTGTCCGTCTTTAAACGAGAGGTTTCGACCAGTTCCAGGGTCAGGCTGTTGGCAGGTACGGCGTAGCGTTGCAACAACCCTTGCAGCATCTGGGGAAAATGTGGATGTTCCAGCATCCGGCCCGCCAGGTTGACCGCCACCGGCAGTACCTTGCCTGTCTCCCGTAATACCTGAGTGGCAATGCCTAGCGCCTCTTCCAGCATATGCCAGGTAAACGCCTCTTCCATGCCTGCAAACTCCAGCGCCGGAAGAAATTCCTCGGGCAACAGCAATTCACCCTCAGGCTGCTGCCACCGGGCCAGCGCCTCAACCCCTTGCAACTCTCCCGCCTGACTGACGATAGGCTGAAACCAGGCACTGGCGCAGCGCGCGATGGCGGCCTGACCGACATCCGGCGAGGGTGGCAGCGTCTCTACTTCACTCAAGCCCAGCAACTGACGCACCAGTTCCCAAGACATGACGGGTGGCCCTGGACGCAAGCGCTGCTGGCAAGCCGTCAACAATTGCCCGATCAACTTGGCCGACGCTGGCTTGGGAAAGCAACCCAGCACATTGAGCCCGACCTGGCGCGTCATGTTCGCGACGCCCTCCAGGACGTCCGGCTCGGCACTGCTCAACAGAATCAGCACTTGAGCCAGCTGGCGCTCGGCCAACTCACGGATTAGTTCCAGACCATCGCCCTGCTCCAGGTACAGATCGCAAATAGCGATGTCCACCGGCCCCTTGCTCTCCAGTGACTGGCGGGCGGCCTCGACACTTTCGGCCGTCAGCACGTTGAACACACCGTTGGCATTGAGCATCTGGTGCAGAGCCATCAGCTGGAACGGGTTATCTTCAAGGATCAGGACGTTAAGGGAGCGCATGGGAAACTCTACCGGGGGGACGCGAGACCGCCCAGACTAGCCAAAAACCCGGTGATACCCCATAGGACGAGTCTTATTTTCCCTCATCCAGATAAGGTTCAAGGTCACTGCGCAACTCAATCAGCGCTTGGCACAGCGTCAGCCATTGCGCCTCGATCTCGTCGCCACGCTGCTCTCGGACACAGGTTTCAAGCGCCACGCAGGCCTTAGCCAGCGGCAACGCATCCACCAGGCAACAAATGCCCTTGAGGCGATGCAGCGAGGCGGTCAGTCGCGCCAGGTCTTGATCCGCCAAGGCCGCGGCCATCACTTCCTGTTCGTGCTCAAGGCTCTTCGCCAGCTCCTGCAACATCCGCTGCAGGACCGGCCCGTCGGCCTGAGTCATGGTGCGCAGGGTATGAATATCAAAGGAGCGCAAAGGCGCCACGCGGGCGAGCACCTGGTTCCAGTGCTCCAGGGTGATGGGCTTGACCAGCAGCTCGTCCATTCCCGCCTCCTGGCAACGCTGCTGCTCGTCATCCAGGGCATTGGCCGTGCAGCCCACCAGCGCGCTGCGCGGTCTTTGCTCCTGCGCCTCAATCCGGCGGATGGCCTCGCTCAAGGCATAGCCGGACATGCCCGGCATGTTGCAATCGGTCACCAGCACGTCAAACACCTCGTTGCGCCAACGCTGCAAGGCCGCCTCGGCCGAATCAAGGGCCACCACCTGATGACCGAGAAACTGCAGCTGCTGAGCCAGCACCAGACGGTTGGCCGGCAGGTCATCCACGATCAGCACCGACAGGCTGCGGCCGGCAGCCGGCAACGGTACAACAGGCGCCGCCGGCACATCGTCACTGCTGACCCGGTCCAGGTACAGGTCGATGCACACCACTGTGCCCTCCCCCACGACACTTTTCAGGGTGATAGTGCCGCCCATCAACTCCACCAGTTGCTGGCAGATGCTCAAGCCCAGGCCCGTCCCGCCGTGTTCGGCCGCCGTCAGCGAGCTGACCTGGATAAACGGCTTGAACACCCGCGCCTGTTGCTCGATACCGATACCCGGCCCGCTGTCCTCGACACACAAGTGCAGGTAGTGGGCACCCACCTCATCCAGCTTGCAGGCGACACTGACGCGAACCTCTCCGCGCTCGGTAAATTTGAGCGCATTGCCCAACAGGTTATGCATCACCTGGCGCAGGCGAAGCGGGTCGAACCAGTAATACCCTTGCGCCGCCGGATCAAAGGCCAGGGTCAAGTGCAGGCCCTTTTTCTGGGCCATGGCTTCAAACAGCCGCTGAATACCTACGAAAAAGCCTTTCAGGTCGGTGGTTTGCGGCACCAGTTGTAAATGACCCGCTTCGATCTTGGCCAGATCCAGGCTGTCGCCCATCAGCGCGATCAGCTCCCGCGCCGAGCGATGGGCCACACGCAGCCCTTCGGACACGGGCTTGCCTTCGGCCAAGGCTCGCTCCTGTTCCAGCTCAAGCAAACCGATGATGGCGGTCATCGGTGTGCGAATCTCGTGGCTCAGGGTCGAGAGGAAGGCACTTTTCGCATAGTTCGCCTCATCGGCGGCCTGGCGTGCGTCCATCAACTGGTTTTCCAGGACCTTGCGCTCGTTGATGTCGATCCAGCCACCGAGCAAGCCCTGCAATTGGCCCTGAGCGTCAAAAAACGGCACCGTCCATTGATAGACGTGAAAGGTCCCACCGTTGAACTCCAGTTGCCGATCGACAAACAGCGACTGTTGCGTCGCCAGTTGCTCCATGTGACCGGCGTGCAGGCGCGCGGCTGTCGCCTCGGGCATCAGGCCGCTTTCCATCAGCGTCAGGCCTTGAATCTGTTCACGCCGGGTGGCCAGTTGCTGCTCATAGCTGGTGTTACAAGTCACCAAGCGGCCGGCCAGATCACGCACAAACACCGGGTTGGGCATGCCATCGAGCAGAGCGCTCTTGAAGGCCAACTGATCGTTGAGCCGATGCTCAGCCTCAAGCCGCTGGCGGATCTGGCGCTTGAGCCGGCTGTTCCAGGCCAGGGACACCAGCACAAAAAGGATCGCCATGGCGACCGTCCAATAAGCCCAAGGTGGCACACGCTGCCAGGCCGGCACAGGGATCGGCACGGCGCCCAGCCAGCGCAGGCGCAAAGCGCTCAACTCGGCTACGGGCAGCGCCTCCAGCGCCTTGTTCAAAATGCTCAGCAGCTCGGGTTGGTCCTTGCGCACCGACAGGCTGTTAACCGACCACTTGCCCTCGACACTGCGACCGACGCGCAACTCATCGGCCGGGTAACTCTGCACCTCCACTTCGCTCTGTATGGTCGCCGCCGCGTTACCCCGGATCACCAGCTCACGGGCCTGGGCATAGTTATCCACCGACCGCAGCTCAATCTCGGGATGCTCACGGCGAATGTAACTTTCCAGAACATGGCGTGCCGGCAGCGAAAGCACCTTGCCGGAAAGCTCGCTCAAACCGGTCAATGGCGGTGCGTCGACGCGCTGGATAAACACCCATCCGGAGCCACCAAAACCATGACTGAAATTGAGAAATCCCTTGCGCTCCTGACTCTCGACCAAGGTGGTGTTCATATCCGCCCTGCCCGTCTCCAGCAACGCCAGGGTTTGCGTGGTGGAAAACACTTCCTCCAGGACGAACTGCACGCCGGTCATGCGAGAAATCCGGTTGAGCAGGTCGACATTCAGGCCCACCCACTGGCCCTCCTTGTCCTTGAATACATACGGCGACAGTTGCTGGGACGCCACCACCACATGAGGATGCCGAAGCACCCACGCCCGCTCCGAGGCCGACAAGGCTATGCGTTCCGCCGCAATGCCGACGCCCAGACCGGTGGTCCAGCGCGCCAGTATTTCCCGCTGCACCGACTCATCGATACTCGACAGCGCCCGGTCCATCATCGTCCCCAATAGCGGGTCGGCCTCACGCGTGGCAAAGGCAAAGCCAATGGGCGCAAGCCTGCTCTCCACCTTGATCTGCAAGCCCAGGTAGGGACGCAGCGACTTGTAGGCCCGCACGATCACTTCGTTGCCGATAAACGCATCGGCATCGCCTTGCTTGAGCGCTTCAAGGCCACTGTAGAGATTGGGCGCCAGCATGATATGACTGGTGGGATACGCCCTATGGACGTTATTGACGTTGGCGTAGCCGTCGAGCAATACCACCCTCTTGTCCTTGAGGTCGTCGTTCTGGGTGGTGTCGTCCCGGCGCACGACCACCACCGAGCGATCCGGCATGTAGTCACGGGTAAATCGCAGCCCGGGCACGTCGCGCTCGTAGCCGTTGGCGCTGGTGAGAATATCGATAGCTCCGGTACGCAAGGCCTCTACCGCCTGTGCTCGTTCGGCGAAGCCCAGTACTTGCATCGGCGCATCGAGACGCGCACCGATCAGGCTCAGGTAATCGGCACTGATGCCCTGGTAGCGATTGTGGTCGCGGGTGATATCAATCGGCTGGTAGTCATCAATGGAGATGCCCACCTTCAAGGTCCGATGGGCCGCCATCCATTGCTGCTCGGCGGGGGTCAGGGGCAAAGGCTCCAGCGGGATAAACGCCGGCACCAGCTTGAAGGGCAGACTGACGGCGGCCAGGCTTGCAGGCCCATGGCCGAGCAACAGCACACACACCAGCCATACGTACCCTCGGGTCGATAAACACACCGTGTTGGTTCCTTGATTGTTCTTGTCAGTCGCCTACGCAAGTATGACTCGCCACAATGAAAAAGCCCGTCACGAAGACGGGCTTGATCAACCACGTAAAGCCTTGGGATCAGAGCGGCTTGCCACGATTACCATGCTGGCTGACAAACGCCTGCACTGCTTTCAGGTCATTAGCCAATACCGTGCAACGCTCCTCACGCTCAAACAGGTCCGCCAGGTGTGGCGGAAGTTCCAGCGCCTTGCCGATACCAGCCTTTTCCACCGCTTCCGGAAACTTGACCGGGTGGGCGGTGCCGAGGATCACCATCGGAATGTCCAGGCTGCGACGGCATTCCCGCGCGGCCTTGACGCCGATGGCGGTGTGCGGGTCCAGCAACTCGCCGGTCTGGGCGTAGACTTCGGCGATGGTTTCGCAGGTCTGGGCGTCGTCCACGGCCAGGGAGTCGAACAGCTTGCGGGTTTCGGTCCAGCGCTCTTGCTCGACGCTGAAGCCGCCACCTTGCTTGAAGCTGTCCATCAGGCCAGCCAGGGCCGCACCATTACGACCGTGCATGTCAAACAGCAGGCGTTCGAAGTTGGACGAAACCATGATGTCCATCGACGGCGACAGTGTGGCGTGCAGGGTTTCCTTGACGTACTGGTTGCCGCTCATGAAGCGGTGCAGGATGTCGTTGCGATTGGTGGCGACGATCAGTTGGTTGATCGGCAGGCCCATGTTGCGCGCCAGGTAGCCGGCAAAGATGTCGCCGAAGTTGCCGGTCGGCACCGAGAACGACACCGAACGCGCCGGGCCGCCCAACTGCAGGGCTGCATGGAAGTAGTAGACGATCTGGGCCATGATCCGCGCCCAGTTGATCGAGTTCACCGCCACCAGGCGCGTGCCCTTGAGGAAGCTCTGGTCAGCAAAGCTGGCCTTGACCATTTCCTGGCAGTCATCGAAGTTGCCTTCGATGGCGATGTTATGGATGTTGTCGCCGAAGAGCGTGGTCATCTGCCGGCGCTGCACTTCCGATACACGGTTGTGCGGATGCAGGATGAAGATGTCGACGTTTTCGCAGTGTTTGCAACCTTCGATGGCCGCCGAGCCGGTATCACCGGAGGTAGCACCAATGATCACCACGCGCTCGCCGCGCTTTTCCAGCACGTAGTCGAGCAGGCGACCCAGCAATTGCAGGGCGAAATCCTTGAACGCCAGGGTGGGGCCGTGGAACAACTCCAGGACCCATTCGTTACCATTCAGCTGACGCAATGGGGCGATGGCGCTGTGGGAAAACACGCCATACGTCTCTTCCAGAATCTTCTTGAAATCGGCATCCGGAATACTGCCGGTGACGAACGGGCGCATGACCCGAAACGCCAGCTCGTGGTACGGCAGGCCGGCCCAGGAGGCGATTTCTTCCTGGGTGAAGCGTGGCAGGTTTTCCGGCACGTACAGGCCGCCGTCAGTAGCCAAACCGGCCAGCAGGACGTCTTCAAAATTCAGGGCCGGTGCCTGGCCGCGGGTGCTGATGTAGCGCATGACTGGCTCCTCTAAAGCGTTCTCGAACAAGGGCCGCCGAACGCGCGGGGCCCTTGGAACAAAGCGGTTAGTTCAAGTGTTCGACGCGAATCCGCACCACCGACCCAACCACGCCCTGCAGGGCTTCCAGCGCGGTAATGGCATCGTTCATGTGCTGTTCCAGCACACGGTGGGTCAGCAGAATCATGGGCACCAGGCCGTCGTGTTCTTCGACTTCCTTCTGCATGATCGATTCAATGTTGATGCCGCGTTCCGACAAGATACTGGCCACTTGGGCCAACACGCCCGGATGGTCCTTGGCCTGGATGCGCAGGTAGTAGGAGCTTTCGCAGGCTTCGATCGGCAGGATCGGGTGAGCCGACAGCGAGTCAGGCTGGAAGGCCAGGTGCGGCACGCGGTTTTCCGGGTCGCTGGTCATGGCGCGAACCACGTCCACCAGGTCGGCGATCACCGACGAAGCCGTCGGCTCCATGCCGGCGCCGGCACCGTAGAACAAGGTCGAGCCGGCAGCGTCACCGTTGACCATCACGGCGTTCATCACGCCATTGACGTTGGCGATCAGGCGATCGGCCGGAATCAGCGTCGGGTGTACACGCAACTCGATACCGGCCGCAGTGCTGCGCGCTACCCCCAGGTGCTTGATGCGGTAGCCCAGGGCTTCGGCGTAGTTCACGTCAGCGGTGGTCAGCTTGGTGATGCCTTCGGTGTAGGCCTTGTCGAACTGCAGCGGGATACCAAAGGCGATGGACGCCAGGATGGTCAATTTGTGGGCGGCGTCGATGCCTTCGACGTCGAAGGTCGGATCGGCTTCGGCATAACCCAGTGCCTGGGCTTCGGCCAGCACGTCTTCGAAGGTACGGCCCTTCTCGCGCATTTCGGTAAGGATGAAGTTACCGGTGCCGTTGATGATCCCGGCGACCCAGTTGATGCGGTTAGCCGACAGGCCTTCACGGATGGCCTTGATCACCGGGATACCGCCAGCGACTGCTGCTTCGAAGGCCACGATCACACCCTTCTCGCGGGCCTTGGCGAAGATCTCGTTGCCGTGCACGGCGATCAGCGCCTTGTTGGCGGTGACCACGTGCTTACCGTTTTCGATGGCCTTGAGCACCAGTTCACGGGCAATGGTGTAACCGCCCACCAGCTCGATGACGATATCGATTTCTGGGTTGGTGGCGACTTCAAAGACATCGTTGGTAATCGCAATACCGGTCGTTTGGAACTGGGGCTTTGGCGTACGCATGGCAATTTGCGCCACTTCAATCCCACGCCCTGCACGGCGGGAAATTTCCTCGGCGTTACGCTGAAGTACGTTCAAGGTGCCGCCACCGACGGTCCCTAACCCACAGATGCCTACTTTGACCGGTTTCACTGAAGAACTCCCCATGAAACGGCCGACTCAAGGTCGGCCGTGAAAAACAGCCGCACAACTGCGGCTCTCTATTAATGCCCCGTCGATCTGTCGGCGGGGCATGATCGTCAAAGGCTCGACGATACTGTTTATTTTGCACCCAGCGCCAGTTTGGCGATTTGTGGTGCAGGCTGGTAGCCCGGAATGACCTGGCCGTCAGCCAAAACGATGGCCGGCGTACCGTTCACGCCAATGGACTGGCCCAGGGCAAACTGTTTGGAAACCGGGTTGGCGCACTTGGCGGACTTGATTTCCTTGCCGTCGACCATTTTGTCCATGGCCGCTTTCTTGTCAGCCGCACACCAGACCGCTTGCAACTGCTCATCGCCTGGCGAGCCTAGGCCCTGGCGCGGGAACGCTACGTAACGCACTTCCACACCCAGCTTGTTCAGCTCAGACACTTCGGCGTGCAGCTTGTGGCAGTACGGGCAGGTGGTGTCGGTAAAGACGGTGATGTGAGTCTTGGTCTCGCCGATGGCCGGGTAGACCACGGTTTCCGCTACCGGGATGGCGTTGATCAACTTGGACACACCCAGGCGCTCGGCTTTCTCGGTCAGGTTGACCGGCTTGCCGTCTTTCAACTGGAACAGGTAACCCTGGACGATGTATTGGCCGTCGCCACTGGCGTACAGCACGCGGCTGCCCTTGAGCTTGACTTCATACAGGCCAGCCATGGGGCTGGCGCTAATGCTTTCCACCGGGGTTTCGAGCTGGAGGCTTTCCAGACTCTTACGGATCGCCTTCTCGGCGGCGTCATCGGCGACGGCAAAGGTTGATACCAACGCAATGGCTGCGGCGGCAAAAATCTGGGTCAAACGCATGGGAACTCCTGAAGGCAGATGCAGGGACGGGAGCAAGAATACCGATCTAAAAACACGGGTTTGGGCCGTCCCCTTTGCGAACCGGCAAAGCCTACCACAGTTGGGCCGGGGGGCAGACTGTCGCAGGTAAATTGGTCTTTTTCGCAAGCTATTTCACCCGCGAGGATGGTGCTTGGCGTGCATATCCTGCAAGCGCGCCCGGGCCACATGGGTGTAGATCTGGGTTGTGGATAAATCGCTATGCCCCAGCAGCATCTGTACCACCCGCAAATCCGCGCCGTGGTTGAGCAAATGGGTAGCGAAAGCATGGCGCAAGGTGTGGGGCGACAACGACTTACTGATGCCGGCGACCTTGGCCTGATGCTTGATGCGATACCAGAAAGTCTGGCGGGTCATCTGCTCGCCACGCTGGCTTGGGAACAGCACATCACTGGGACGCCCACCGAGCAGTTCGCTGCGGGCATCGCGCATGTAGCGCTCGATCCACACGATGGCTTCTTCGCCCATGGGCACCAACCGCTCCTTGCTACCCTTGCCCATCACCCGCAGTACGCCCTGGCGCAAATTAACCTGCTCCAGGGTCAGGCTGATCAATTCGGTAACTCGCAGACCGCAGGCATACAGCACCTCCAGCATGGCTCGATCACGCTGGCCGATGGTTTCGCTCAGGTCGGGGGCCGCCAGCAGGGCTTCGACGTCAGCTTCTGATAGGGACTTGGGCAAAGGCCTACCCAGTTGCGGCATATCAACTTGCAGGGTTGGGTCGACGGCAATCAACTTTTCCCGCAACAAATAACGATAAAAGCCACGCACACCGGAGAGGAATCGCGCGGTGGAACGCGGCTTGTAGTTCTGTTCCAAGCGCCAGGACAGATGGTCGAGGATCAGCTCACGACCGGCATTGATCAACTCCAGGTTTTTCTCCTGCAGCCAGCCGTTGAACAAGGCCAGATCGCTGCGGTAGGCCTGACGGGTGTTGTCCGACAGGCCTTTTTCCAGCCAGAGGGCATCGAGGAAACGGTCTATCAGGGGATGATCAATGGCGGGCATGAGGGCTCGGTGGGGATTCATGTGATGTGGTAGATCCTATCGCGCCCAGCGTAGCAGTTGCCCGGATTTTTCCCCAAGGCTGGGTTCAAATCGCGGGCACAAAAAAGCAGCCCGAAGGCTGCTTTTTTCTGCATCGGGAAGCTGGACTTAAGCCAGTTTTTCCTTGATGCGAGCTGCTTTACCGGACAGGTCACGCAGGTAGTACAGCTTGGCTTTACGTACGTCACCGCGACGTTTAACGGCCATGCTGTCGATTTGCGGGCTGTAGGTCTGGAAAGTACGCTCTACGCCAACACCGTTGGAGATTTTACGAACAGTGAAAGCACTGTTCACACCACGGTTACGCTTGGCAATTACCACGCCTTCGAACGCTTGCAGACGCGAACGGTCGCCTTCCTTCACTTTCACCTGAACGACAACAGTGTCGCCCGGGGCAAAGGTAGGGATCTCTTTGGTCATCTGCTCTGCTTCGAGTGCAAGGATGATTTTGTTAGTCATGCTGTGCTCCTAAGGTAGATCGTCGGATCTACCATCGATACGTTGTTAACTATCGTCCCGCCCGAGGATGTATTCCTCGAGCAGCTTCTTCTCTTCTCCAGAAAGCGAGCGGCTTTCCAGAAGATCGGCGCGTCGTTCATAGGTCCGCCCGAGGGACTGCTGTAAACGCCAACGCCGGATGTGTGCGTGATTGCCACTTAGCAATACGTCGGGAACACGCTGATCCGCATACACCTCCGGTCGGGTGTAGTGCGGGCAATCCAGCAAACCATCCGTGAAGGAATCTTCCTCCGCGGAGTCCGCATGCCCTAAAGCTCCAGGCAGCAGTCGTGTAACCGCATCTATCAGGACCATCGCCGGCAGCTCGCCACCAGACAAGACATAGTCTCCAATCGACCACTCTTCATCGACATGAGCTTCAATAAAACGCTCGTCAATGCCTTCATAGCGACCGGCAATCAGGATTAAGCTTGCCTGATTCGCCAACTCGCGTACCGCCGACTGATTCAGCTGACGGCCTTGAGGGGACAGGTAAATTACCTTCGCCTTCTCCCCGGCTGCTGCCTTGGCCTGAACCAGAGCATCTTCCAGGGGCTTGATCTTCATCACCATGCCCGGACCACCGCCAAATGGGCGATCGTCCACAGTGTGATGTCGATCCGTCGTGTAGTCTCGCGGGTTCCAACAGGTGAGCTGCAAGAGCCCCTGTTTCACCGCCCGACTGGTGATGCCGTACTCGCTGATGGCGGAAAACATCTCGGGAAACAAACTGATCACTTCTACGCGCAAATTAGCCACGCTTAGAAGTCCGCGTCCCATTCCACCTTCATCTCGCCCGCTGCTAGGTCGACGCTCAACACGCATTGCTCGGTATAGGGCAACAGGCGTTCGCGATCATCCAGGCTGCCAGCGCAAGGCTTGACCACCACTACATCATTGGCGCCGGTTTCCAGAAGATGATCAATCTTCCCGAGCAATTGCCCGAGTTGGTCGATGACCTTCAGACCTTCCAGCTGGTACCAGTAGTACTCGCCGTCGGTCAATTCAGGGAACAGGTTGCGCGGCACACAGATCTCGTAACCGGCCAGAAGACGAGCTTCTTCACGATCATCAAGATCCTTGAGCTTTGCGACCAGGAACTTGTCGTTCCCACGTCCGCTGACCAGCTCAACCTGCTTAACGCTACCTTCGCGCTTGAGCGTCCAGGTTTTGTATTGCAACAGGTTTTCAGTCGGATCAGTAAAGGAGTACACCTTTACTTCGCCGCGAACGCCGTGAACAGAGTAAATCTTGCCGATAACGATCAAATCATCAGCAACAACAGGCGTCGCGTTCATATTGCTCAGGCCGCAGCCTTAGCCGAATCCTTCAGCAACTGAGCAACACGCTCAGAAGGCTGTGCACCAACGCTCAGCCAGTAGGCTACGCGCTCTTGGTTCACGGACAGACGGACTTCTTGACCACGAGCGATCGGGTTGAAGAAACCAACCTGTTCCTTGTGCGAACCGTCGCGCGGGTTGCGGCTGTCGGTTACGGTCAAGTGGTAAAACGGGCGCTTTTTAGAGCCGCCGAGGGCAAGACGGATTGTTAGCATGTGAAGATCGTTCCTGTAGTCGGTGCTGCAAAACTAAATGCACAGCGGGCATAGGTGCCCGAAAGGCCGCATATTCTAAGGAATATCCGGACTTTTGCAAATGTCTTTTTCTGGCGCCTAGTCGGCGTGCCATTCAGATCTGCAATGGAGCCGTCGTTAAAAACGGCCAGTCAGCTCCCGCACGTGCGGGTTTGCTGGAGATCCCACATCCCTGTGGGTCGGAGCAAGAGCAAGCTCTTGCGCGAATTCTTTACATTTTTGGCATGCCGCGACCAGGCATCATTCCGCCCATGCCGCGCATCATTTTGGCCATTCCGCCCTTGGCGGAGAATTTCTTCATCATCTTCTGCATCTGCTTGTGCTGCTTGATCAAGCGACCGATGTCCTGCACCTGGGTGCCGGAACCCATGGAGATCCGACGCTTGCGCGAACCGCTGATCAGCTCAGGGTCGCGGCGCTCGGCCGGGGTCATGGAATTGATGATGGCTTCCATCTGTTTAAATTGCTTCTCTGCCGCGCCCTGGGCGTTGCCCATTTGCGCCAGATTGACTCCACCGATATTCGGCAGCTTGTCCATGAGGCCGCCGAGGCCACCCATGTTCTTCATCTGTTGCAACTGATCGCGGAAGTCTTCGAGGTCGAAGCCCTTACCCTTCTTCAGTTTCTTGGCCAGTTTGTCGGCCTTGTCCTTGTCGAGGGTCTGTTCGGCCTGCTCGATCAGGCTGAGCACGTCGCCCATGCCGAGGATACGTGAGGCAATCCGCTCAGGGTGAAATGGTTCGAGCGCTTCGCTCTTCTCGCCCATACCGATGAACTTGATCGGTTTGCCGGTGATGGCACGCACCGACAGCGCGGCACCGCCACGGGCATCGCCGTCGACCTTGGTCAGGATCACGCCGGTCAGCGGCAGTGCATCACCGAAGGCCTTGGCGGTGTTGGCCGCGTCCTGGCCGGTCATGGCGTCGACCACGAACAGGGTTTCCACCGGGTTGATCGCGGCATGCAGCGCCTTGATCTCGCCCATCATCTCTTCATCAATGTGCAGGCGACCGGCGGTATCGACGATAACCACGTCGATGAATTTCAGCCTGGCTTCGTTAATAGCCGCCTGGGCGATATCAACCGGCTTCTGGCTTAGGTCGGACGGGAAGAAGGTCACGCCTACTTCGCCGGCGAGCATTTCCAGTTGCTTGATGGCTGCCGGACGGTAAACGTCGGCCGACACCAGCATCACCGTCTTTTTCTTGCGTTCTTTAAGGAAGCGCGCGAGTTTAGCGGCGGTGGTGGTTTTACCCGCACCTTGCAAACCGGCCATCAGCACAACGGCCGGTGGCACGGCACTGAGGTTCAAATCTTCGTTGGCCACGCCCATCAAGCTTTCGAGCTCGGCCTGGACGACCTTCACAAAGGCCTGGCCCGGCGTCAGGCTGCGGGACACTTCAGTGCCGACCGCACGTTCCTTGACTGCGTTGACGAAGTCCTTGACCACAGGCAAGGCGACGTCGGCTTCCAGCAACGCCATGCGTACTTCACGCAGGGTGTCTTTAATATTGTCTTCGGTCAGCTTGGCCTTGCCGGTGACATGGCGCAGCGTCTGCGAGAGACGGTCAGTCAAGTTTTCAAACATGCGCGATCCTTTCAGGCCCTATGGTAGACCGAGGTAATGGCGGCCCAGGCTGTGATAAATCGCTATTAAAAACAGCGCTAGGCGAGCCTGCGGCGTGGGCAGGTCGCGGATTATAGCGAAGACTGTCGTCATGCACACCCGCTGTCTGGCCCAGGAGCCTTTCGTGGAACGCAGGTGTATGCCAAACTCGGCGTCTTTCGGGCTTGCCTAACAGGATTTATGCTCCCCTTGTCACCCAGTTTACTACCCAGTCTCGCCGCCGCTATCTTGTATGCCGCTGCGACCATCTATCAGGGCACTCGTCTGGCCCAAGGCTCCAAGGCAGACAAACGCCTGCTCGTAGGCCTTGGCGTCCTCGCCCTGCTGGCCCACGCTGCCAGCCTGTTCACCCACCTGCTGACGCCGGTTGGCCTGGGCCTGGATTTTTTCAGTGCCGCCAGTCTGATCGGCGCCGCAGTGATCGGCCTGACCCTGTTGGCCTGCGCGCGGATACCGGTGGAAAACCTGCTGTTGCTGCTCTTTCCCCTGGGGATGTTGACGGTGCTGCTGGCTCAGTTCGCCCCCACCGGCACGGTGCAGGTGATCGACGAGGAGCCGGGTATCCTCGCGCATATCCTGCTGTCGATCCTCGCCTACGGCATGTTCACCATTGCAGTGTTCCAGGCCTTGTTGCTGCTGTTGCAGGATCACCAACTCAAGCACAAGAACCCTTCCGGGCTGATCAAGAACTTCCCGCCGCTGCAAACCATGGAAAGCCTGCTGTTCGGCTTCCTTTGGGCCGGCTGGACCTTGCTGTCACTGTCACTGATCTCCGGCTGGCTGTTCGTCGAAAACCTGTTTGCCCAGCATCTGGTGCACAAAACCCTACTGGCGTGCCTGGCCTGGGTGGTGTTCAGCGTGCTGCTGTGGGGCCGCAACCGCCTCGGCTGGCGCGGGCACAAGGCGATCCGCTGGACCCTGGCCGGTTTCTGCCTGCTGATGCTGGCGTATTTCGGCAGCAAGCTGGTCCGCGAATTCATCCTGCATATCTGACGGGCAGCCAACATGGACAACTTGCCCCTAGGGCCGATGCTCGCGGTAGTGACCCTGCTGATTTTATGGTCGGCGCTGTTTACCGCCATCGAGGCCGCGCAACACCACTTGCTGGCCCAGCGCCCCGGCACTCGCCAGGGTGACAAGGCCGCAGCCCGGCTGAACTTCCCGCGCAACAGCCTGATTCTCTGCAATACCCTGTGCCGCACCGTGATGGTGATCCTCTGTACCCTGTTGGCGATCTATGCCTGGGCCGATAACGGCCCCTGGCTCGGCTGGCTGATCTCCAGCGCCGCGTTGCTGGTGCTGGCCGACTACTTGCCTCGCGCCCTGGCCACCCGTTATCCGCAAGCGGTGCTGGGTTTTGGCAATACGCTGTTGGGCGTGCCGCTGAAAATCCTCTATCCACTGGCCTGGCTGCTCAACGGCGTCAGCCTGTTGCTGCTCAAGCCCTTCGCTCGCAAGTCTGGCGTAGTCAAGAAAAGCGACGAGCCACAACCAGATAACGATGACGAGCAGGAACCGCAAGTACCCAATGGCCGTACGCCGGGCCTTTCGGGCATCCACGCGCTGGACAGCATCACAGTCAATGACATCCTTGTGCCCCGCAGTGAAGTGGACGGCATCAACCTGGATGACCCCATCGAAGACATCATCGAACAGCTGCGCAGCTCCCAGCGCACCCGGCTGCCGATATTCCACAGCGACATCAATCAGGTCGAGGCGGTGCTCAACACCCGCCAGATCCAGCACCTGCTGCCGGACGCCAGCCTGACCAAGGAGGCGTTGCTGGCCGCTTGTCATGAGCCCTACTTCGTCCCGGAAAGCACGCCCCTGCAACTGCAACTGCTGAATTTCCACAAACAGCAGCGCCGCCTGGGCATGGTGGTGGACGAATACGGCGAAGTGCTGGGGATTGTCACCCTGGAAGATATTCTTGAAGAAATCGTCGGCGAATTCGAAAGCGAGCACAGTGTGGATAACCCGCACATCCAGCCACAGCTGGACGGCCGCTACGTGATCGACGGCGCCGCCTCGATCCGCGAATTGAACAAAAGCCTGGGCTGGCACCTGCCCAGCGACGGGCCGAAGACCCTCAGTGGGCTGGTGACTGAAGCGCTGGAGACCATTCCTGATTGCTCGGTATGCCTGAAAATTGGCCGCTATCGCCTGGAAACCCTGGAGACCGAGGACAACCGGGTGAGCAAGGTACTGATCTGGCATACCGGCTTGGTGCCGATGGCGGCTTCACTTCCCTGAAGAAACGCGGTCGATGTGGGAGTTGGCTTGCCTGCGATAGCCATAGGTATCGACACATCTGTTGAGGTTGCTGATGGCTGGGTTCTAGGGGGGCTATTGAGTACATATCCGTTGTTGCGGTAACGGCTGCTGGCGGTTTCGCTCTTACAGCGACTCACTTTCGAAAAGCCGGAATGCCGGCCCAGACGAAAGTAAGCAAAGCGCTCCTGCCCTACCTATCGGCGCCTCGCTGTGGCTCAGGGTGCCCTCAACTCCGGCATTGCTCCGTGGGTCGCCGCGATGGGCCATCCCTGGCCCAGCGCGGCTAAACCGGCATCCTTGCCGCTTTAGCCACTGCGCAATACCTACGTTCGGCCTCTAGTTTTATGGGCAGGCAGATCAAGAGCCAGATCAAAAACAGAGCAACGCCAGTACCAATCCGCTTTTCTGTAGGAGCGAGGGGGACGCCTAGTTCTTGCTCGCGAAGAACCTGAGGGCACCGCGGTGATTCAGGATGCCAGCGTCATCGTTAACGACCATCGCGAGCAAGCTCGCTCCTACAGTGGGCAGTGGGCAGTAAATCCGCTTTTGCTTTTCACCACTCAGGTCGGCTACCAGGCCGCCGTGCTTTTGCTTTTGATCTAAGGCGCCCCATTAACCACGATGGCTGAACGCAGGTATTGATACGTGGGTAAACCGGCAGGACGCCGGTTTAGCCGCGCTGGGCCAAGGATGGCCCATCGCGGCGGCCCACGGAGCAATGCCGGAGTGAAGGCATGCCGAGCCTAAGCGAGGCACCAAGTGGTGGGGCAAGAGCGCTTTGGTTACTTTCGTCTGGGCCGGCATTCCGGCTTTTCGAAAGTGACACGCCGTAAGGGCGTAACCCTAATCCGCCCTGACCAAAATAACGGATCTGCACCCCATCCTCTGTCCACAACAATGTGTAGATACCCACACGGCAATAGCGGAGTGCCAGTCCCAAAGATGTGAGCTGACAGACCACCATCGCAGGCAAGCCAGCCCCCACATTAGATCTGCTTAACCTTCCAGACCGCACTTCAGCGCTTGTTTACGCCGCACCCCCCTTCCTATAATCGAACCGGCTTACCCAAGCCCCAGCCCGACCGCGTGCTACCCGCACTCAACGCGTCCGAGCACTGCATTATCGTGTCTGACCGATGCTTGCTCCCATCCCGAGCCGCGGCCGCGCACTGCCCTGATCCATGGGTGCAATACCAATAATAATCCGCGTCAAAACGCGCAATGACCGTCAGGGATACCTCAATGAGCACCACCTATAACGAGGCGGCGACCGCCGCCCCGACCAACTCGACCGCCCGAGTCGCTACCGCGAGTATCGTCGGCACTGCCATCGAGTTCTACGACTTCTATATCTATGCCACCGCCGCTGCGCTGGTGATCGGCCCGGTATTCTTCCCGCAGACGTCCGGCACGGCGCAGATGCTTGCGTCATTTCTGACCTTCGGCATTGCCTTTATCGCCCGGCCATTGGGTTCGGCGCTGTTCGGCCACTTTGGTGATCGCATTGGCCGCAAGTCGACGCTGGTCGCTTCCTTGCTGTTGATGGGGGTTTGCACCACGCTGATCGGCTTGTTGCCCGGCTACGACTCCATCGGCGCCTGGGCACCGATACTGCTCTGCGTGCTGCGTTTCGGTCAGGGCCTGGGGCTTGGCGGGGAATGGGGTGGGGCGGCACTGCTGGCCACCGAGAATGCACCGAAGGGCAAACGCGCCTGGTTCGGCATGTTCCCGCAACTGGGGCCCTCCATTGGTTTCCTGGCGGCCAACGGCTTGTTCCTGATCCTGGCCATGAACCTGAACGACGAGCAGTTCCGCAGCTGGGGCTGGCGTATTCCGTTCCTGCTCAGCGCGGCGCTGGTCATGGTTGGCCTGTATGCGCGCCTGAAACTGCATGAAACGCCGGTCTTCGCCAACGCCGTGGCCAAAGAGGCGCCGGTAAAAATGCCGCTGGTGGAACTGTTCAGCCAACACGGGATGCCGGTATTTCTGGGCGCTGCGTCGATGGTGGTGTGTTATGCGCTGTTCTACATCACTACGGCGTTTTCCCTGAGTTACGGTGTAACCACGCTGGGTTACAGCCGCGAAACCTTCCTCGGCCTGCTGTGCTTTGCCGTGCTGTTCATGGGCGCGGCGACCCCACTGGCCGCCTGGGCCAGTGACCGTTATGGGCGCAAGCCGGTACTGATCGTCGGCGCAGTGCTGACCATCCTGTCGGGCTTCACCATGGAACCCCTGCTGACTCACGGCTCAACCTGGGCCGTGGCGCTGTTTCTGTGCCTGGAGCTGTTTCTGATGGGTGTGACTTTCGCACCGATGGGGGCAATGTTGCCGGAACTGTTTCCGACCCGAGTGCGTTATACCGGTGCTTCGGCGGCATATAACCTGGGAGGGATTGTCGGTGCTTCGGCGGCACCGTTCTTCGCCCAGAAGCTGGTAGCAATGGGTGGCTTGAGCTATGTCGGCGGGTATGTGTCGGCAGCGGCGGTGATCAGCTTGATTGCTGTGCTGTGCCTGAAGGAGACGCGCAATAACGATTTAAATCGGGTCGGCTAATAGATCGTTATCGCGGGCAAGCCCGCTCCCACACTTTGATCGCTGCCCTACATGGCAATGCGGTCAAATGTGGGAGCCGGGCTTGCCCGCGATGGGTGCGCCGCAGTTACAGCTCTACAACAACAGCCTGTGACGCTCGGGTCGCCTTGGCCCGAGCAGCCTCGATCGACTCATCCCGCGCCAACGCCACACCCATGCGACGCTGACCATTAACCTCTGGTTTGCCGAACAGACGCAGCGCGGTATCCGGCTCACTCAGCGCAGCACCCAGGTTGGAGAATGCCGTCTGGGTCGACTGCCCTTCCACCAGAATCACCGCCGAAGCCGAAGGCCCAAACTGACGAATCAACGGGATCGGCAAGCCGAGGATTGCCCGCGCATGCAGGGCAAACTGCGACAAGTCCTGGGAAATCAACGTCACCAAGCCGGTGTCGTGCGGGCGCGGTGACACTTCGCTGAACCACACCTGATCACCCTTGATGAACAACTCAACACCAAACAGACCACGTCCACCCAAGGCGTCAGTGACGGCTTTAGCGACACGCTCGGATTCGGCCAGGGCAATCGGGCTCATGGCCTGGGGCTGCCAGGATTCCTGGTAATCGCCCTTCTCCTGGCGGTGACCAACTGGCGCACAGAAGGTGGTGCCGCCGACGTGACGCACGGTCAGCAGGGTAATTTCGTAGTCGAAGTCGATAAAGCCTTCGATGATCACCCGACCTTTGCCGGCACGGCCACCTTCCTGGGCGTAGTCCCAGGCTTTGTGCACGTCATCGGCACTGCGCAGCAGGCTCTGGCCTTTACCCGACGAACTCATCACCGGCTTCACCACGCATGGGAAGCCGAGGTCTTCGACGGCCTTGCGGTAGTCTTCTACAGTGTCAGCAAAGTGGTAAGGCGAAGTCGGCAGGTCCAGTTCTTCAGCGGCCAGGCGACGGATACCTTCACGGTTCATGGTCAGCAGCGCCGCACGTGCGGTGGGGATCACGGTGAAGCCTTCAGCTTCCAGTTCCACCAGGGTGGCGGTGGCGATGGCCTCGATTTCCGGCACGATGAAATGCGGCTTTTCCGCTTCGATCACTGCGCGCAGGGCCGCGCCGTCGAGCATATTGATGACGTGGCTGCGATGGGCAACCTGCATCGCCGGCGCATTGGCGTAGCGATCCACGGCAATCACTTCAACGCCCAGGCGTTGCAGTTCGATTACCACTTCCTTGCCCAGCTCACCGCAGCCACACAGCAAAACGCGGGTCGCGGTTGGCGACAATGGAGTTCCGATTCGGGTCATCTCAGGTCCTCAGGGGAGCGGATCATGGGGGAAAGGCCGGCATTTTACATGAACTGTAAAGATTGGCCTCAGTTGGCGATGCGCTGGCGGCGCAAGCGCCAGGCCATGGCCAGCCAGACTACGGTCACTCCGGCAAATTTCGAGGCCAGAGCGGTCCCCACCACGGCGGGCGTCAGCGCGCCGATCAGGCCGAAAAAGATAAAGGTATCGAGGGGAATGCTCAGCGCCGAACTTATCCACAGGCGATCGTGGAGCGGGCGCTTGGTGATGCTGAACACCAGCCAGTCGATGCACTCGGACACCGCGAACGCCGTGGCACTGGCCAGGGCGATGGACGGATCGGAAGTGATGTAAGACAGCACCAACGCCGCC
The DNA here is from genome assembly GCF_040310325.1 of Pseudomonas sp. HY7a-MNA-CIBAN-0227. Classification (NCBI taxonomy): domain Bacteria; kingdom Pseudomonadati; phylum Pseudomonadota; class Gammaproteobacteria; order Pseudomonadales; family Pseudomonadaceae; genus Pseudomonas; species Pseudomonas sp. HY7a-MNA-CIBAN-0227. The sequence goes on from NZ_JBEOPT010000003.1 coordinate 286,143, forward strand.
AGCATGGCGATGATCGCGCCGTGACCGAAACGGGTTTGCACCATGTCGCGCAGGACAAACACCAACCCGCCCCAGGCGGACCAGATGACGTCCAGGTGGGGAGCGGTGGAAAAGGCGTAGTTGATCAGCACGACGCTGCTGATATAGGCGATCAGGAAGAGCATGGGGCGAGAGACCTGTGGACAAGGCGACAGGGTACTGCACAACGAAGCAATGTGGCGAGGGAGCTTGCCCGCGTTGGGCCGCGAAGCGGCCATAAAACCAATCACTGCGGTCTTTCTGATAGATCACAGCGACCGGCCAGGGAGTGCTGCGCACTCCAACGCGGGCAAGCCCGCTCGCCACAAGATCAGGCGCCAGATTTTCCAGGAATCATCCACACCAACCCACTCACCTTCGCCCGCTCGTGACACAACCCCAGCACCACCCGCCGCGCGGCATTGTCCATGCGGCTCCAGCGGGTGATTTCGTCCACGGTACGCTGGCAGCCGGTGCAGATATCATCGTTATCCAGCGCACAAATATTCACACAGGGCGAGGCCACCGGTCGTTCAGGGGCGTTCATTCTTCTTGCTCGACCAGATCACGGGCATAACGCTGAGCGTTATGCACATAGTGCGCAGCGCTGGCTTCAAGCATCTTCTTCTGCGCCTCGGTCAGTTCCCGCACTACTTTGCCGGGCGAGCCCATCACCAGCGAGCCATCGGGAATTTCCTTGCCTTCGCCGATCAGCGAATTGGCGCCGATGATGCAATTTTTGCCGATCTTCGCCCCGTTGAGAATCACCGCATTAATGCCGATCAGGCTGTAATCGCCGACGGTACAGCCGTGCAGCATGGCGTTATGGCCGATGGTCACGCCGGTGCCCAGGGTCAGCGGGTAGCCCATGTCGGTGTGCATTACCGTGCCGTCCTGGACGTTGCTGTTCTTGCCGATCAGGATCAATTCGTTATCACCGCGCAACACCGCGTTGAACCAGACGTTGGCACCCTCTTCCAGCTTGACCTTGCCCACCAGCGTGGCATTGGGGGCCACCCAGCTTTGGGGATGGGTCTCGACGTGGGCGTCGCCCAGGCGGTATTTCATGGTGTGGTCCTCAAGGCTTGCCATACGAAACGATGGCTTAGGTATTGATGAAGCTTTTCGGTGGACGATGCAGGCTGATGTCGGCATCGTCATAGATCAGGTTGATCAGCTCGACGATCATGATCGCCGTAAGGCCCCAGATCTTGTATTCGCCAAAACGATAACTGGGCACGTACCAACTGCGGCCCTGGTAATCGATGCGGTGGGTGTGTTCGCGTGGGTCCTGGCGGAAGAACTCCAGGGGCACGCTGAACACGGCAGCAATCTCGGCGTCGTTGGCCAGGTACTCGACGTAATCGGGGATGACCCCGACATAAGGCGTGACGCGGATACCGTGCAGGGAGATCAAGGGACTCAAGGGGCCGATCACTTCCACCAGTCCCGGTGGCAGGCCGATTTCTTCTTCGGCCTCACGCAGGGCGGTGAACACCAGGTCCGGGTCTTCCGGGTCGCGGCGGCCGCCGGGAAAAGCCACTTCGCCACCGTGGGTCGACAGGCCGCTGGCCCGCAGGGTCAGGATCAGTTCGGGTTCGTCACTGCGGGTAATCGGCACCAGCACCGCGGCTTCCGGGAAACGAGCGTCGGTCTCCAGCGTGCGTGGCGTATGATTGCTTACCCGGCGAAGTAGCTCGTCCAGCATGAGTCATCTCGATCTGTTGGCTACCTTGCATCATGCACCAAAGCGTGCGGGCGCCCAACCCCAAAACCTGGACCGTGTCGCTAAACGACAACTTGCAGGCAGGCACGCCGCCACGCCAAGATAGGCGCACTCTCCAGGAACCCCAGCATGAACTTCTGCAGCCAGTGCGGTAAACCGGTCACCCAGCGCATTCCCGAAGGCGACGCGCGCCTGCGTTATGTCTGTGATCACTGTCAGACCATTCACTATCAGAACCCCAATATCGTCGCCGGCACCGTGCCGGTCTGGGGCGATCAGGTGCTGCTGTGCCGTCGCGCCATCGAACCGCGCCAGGGCTATTGGACGCTGCCCGCTGGGTTTATGGAAAACGGCGAGACCGTCGAACAGGCGGCCATGCGCGAAACCATGGAAGAAGCCTGTGCCAAGGTGCGCAACCTGAGCATCTACACGCTGATCGACGTGCCGCACATCAGCCAGGTGCATATTTTCTATCGCGCCGAGCTGATCGACCTGGACTTCTGCGCAGGGCCCGAAAGCCTGGAAGTGAAGCTTTTCAATGAAGCCGACATCCCTTGGTCCGAGCTGGCTTTCCGCACGGTGGGGCGTACCTTAGAATGCTTTTTCGCCGACCGTCGGCTACAGCTGTTCCCGGTGCGCAGCGAGTCCGTGCCGCCACTGGCCCAGTTGGCAAAATAACAATCCAGGCAGCACCTGAAGGGATACCGTTTTAATGCGTTGGTTGCTTGCTCTGCTCTGCCTGTCGTTCGCCACGCTGTCGTCAGCCTCCACCCTGGAAACCCTGGGCGGCAAACCTGTCGAGAAAATCCTGGTCCTCAAGTCCGCCCATCAGTTGCAGTTGATCAACGACGGCAAGCCCCTTAAGACCTACCGCATTTCACTGGGCAAAAACCCCAAGGGCCACAAGCTCGTGGAAGGCGACCGCAAGACCCCGGAAGGCCTCTATTGGATCGACTGGCGCAAGACCAGCGACCGTTTCAACCTGTCCATGCACATCTCCTACCCGAACATCAGCGACGCCGCCCGCTCGCGCCGTGAAGGTGTGCGGGCGGGCAGCATGATCATGATCCACGGCACCCCCGACGCCGAGGATTACCCCGAGGAGTGGTTCCACACTCTGGACTGGACCGACGGCTGCATCGGTATGCGCAATGTCGACATGCGCGAAGTCTGGAACCTGGTCAAGGACGGCACGATGATCGAGATTCGTCCGTAGTTTTCAACCGTCCGTAAAATAAATCCAAATAAATTTCTGCCCTCGGCAGCGCCTGCCGGTGAATACCATTTCACCCCCGCAGGCTGCGCACTTCTGCGCCAAATAAAGACCTCTCTAATACCACTTGCTCAAGCGCACTATAAAGGCGCCCGTAAACACTTGCCCGCACCATTTAGGCAGCATTGACATGGTATTTAAGTGGTATTAATTTCCAGCCACTACCGGGCGACAACACTCCAATAACGCATCGGAAACCCTACAGATGAATCCCATCCTGGCCCTGCGCCCCGACGGTAAACAATCCACGCCGCTGTACCTGCAACTGGCCCGCAAGCTGGAAGCGGCGATTCATGCTGGCCAGTGGAAATCCGAGCAGGCGTTGCCGTCGGAACGCACCCTCAGCGAACTGTTGAGCATTTCCCGAGTAACCGCCCGCAAGGCATTGGAAGTGCTGTTCGAACAAGGCCTGATCCGTCGCAGCCAAGGCTCCGGAACCTTCATTACCCCGCGCCTGGAACAGCCGTTGTCACGCCTTTCGGGGTTCAGCGAGATGTTGCGGCTCAAGGGTTTTGTCCCAAGCTCCCAATGGCTGGAGCGGGAAATCACCCCGCCCACCCACGAAGAACTGATCCGCCTGTGCCTATCGCCCACTGACAAGGTGGTGCGGCTCAAGCGCCTGCGTAAGGCCGATGACACGGTGATGGCTATCGAAATGAGCGCACTGCCCGCCTCGATCATCCCCAACCCGCAGGCCATTGGCAGTTCCCTCTACGAATACCTGGAGGGCATCGGCAAGCCCATCGTTCGCGCGCTGCAGCACATCCAGGCAATCAACGCCTCGGACGAGTTCGCCGCACTGGTGGGCATCGCCCCCGGCACCGCCATGCTGCTGATGACCCGAGTCGGCTACATCGAAGACAACACTCCGATCGAAATCACCGATACCTACTGCCGCAACGACTACTACGACTTTGTCGCAGAGCTGCGCCGCTATGACTTTGCCGCTGAATTGCGGCCTTAGAGAACTGCCCATGTCCGAAGACAATATCCTCACGCCTCAAGGCTGGATTCGCGGCCGCCTGGTGCACCAGCACGGCAAAGTCAGCGCCGTTGAAGGCAGCCCGTGCGACCCTGGCGACAACGACCTGCCGTACCTGCTGCCGGGCTTTATCGACTTGCACGTTCACGGCGGCGGCGGCAAGGACATCATGGAAGGCGCCAGCGCCTTCGAGACCATCACCCGCACCCACGTGCGCTTTGGCACCACCTCGCTGCTGGCCACGACCATGACCGCGCCGGTGGACGAAATCTCCAGCGTGCTCGACGCCCTCGGCCGCTTCTGCGAAAACCGCCCGGCGGGCAGCGCCCGCGTGCTTGGTGTGCACCTGGAAGGCCCTTATATCAACCCCGGAAAACTCGGCGCACAACCGAACTTCGCCCACACCGCGCTGATGAGCGAAGTTGAGGAATACCTGCGCCTGGCGCCGATCCGGGTGATCACCATTGCCCCGGAAATCGCTGGCCACGACGGTCTGATCCGCGCCCTCAGCGGACGCGGCGTGCGCATGCAGATCGGCCATACCCTGGGCAGCTACGAAGAAGGCGTCGCCGCCCTCGCTGCCGGTGCCACCAGTTTTACCCACCTCTACAACGCCATGAGCCCGCTGCATCACCGCGAGCCGGGCATCGTTGGCGCTGCATTGGCCCACGCCAAATACGCCGAGCTGATCCCCGACTTGCTGCACGTTCACCCCGGTGCCATGCGCGTGGCCTTGCGGGCGATTCCGTGCCTGTACTGCGTCACCGATTCCACCGCTGCCGCTGGCATGCCCGACGGCGAATACAAGCTGGGCAGCCACACCGTGACCAAATGCCTGGGCGGCGTGCGCCTGGCCGACGGCACCTTGGCCGGCAGCACGCTGACCATGGATCAGGCGCTGCGCAACCTGGTGAAAATCGGCCTGCCCATCAGCGAAGCCTCACAACGCCTGTCGCAATTTCCCGCCGATTACCTGGGGCTTACAGAACGCGGCCGCCTGCAACCCGGCAGTTTTGCCGACTGCGTGCGCCTGGATCGCTCCCTGAACCTCACCGACGTAATGGTCGAAGGAGAAACCATTGACTTCAAAAATGCTTGAAGAGGCCCTGGCCTCCTGCGACGCCGTCGAGGCTCAACTGCAACGCCTGGAACCAATGCTGGTGGAGGTTACCGGACGCTTGCGTCGCCAGCCGCCGCAAGTGGTGTTGACCATCGCCCGTGGCAGCTCGGATCACGCCGCCAGCTACTTTGCCTACCTAACCATGCAGCACCTGGGGATTCCCGTGGCGTCGTTGCCGATGTCGGTGGTGACCATGTTGCAATCGCCGCTCAAGGTCAGTGGCCAGGTGGCCTTCGGTTTCTCCCAGTCGGGGCAAAGCCCGGACCTGGTCAACAGCCTGCGCCTGCTGCGCAAGCGTGGCGCCTTGAGCATTTCGCTGGTCAATGCCGAGGACTCACCACTGGAAGCAGCCTGCGAATTCCATGTGCCGCTGTGTGCCGGGCCCGAACGCAGCGTCGCCGCCACCAAAAGCTTTATCGCCACCTTGAGCGCCAGCGCCCAACTGATCGGTCACTGGAACCAGGAAACCGAACTGCTGCAAGCCTGCAAAGCCCTGCCCGACGGCTTGCGTGAAGCCGCCAAACAGGACTGGAGCCTGGCCATCGACGCCCTGCGCGACTGCCAGCAGTTGATGGTCATCGGCCGTGGCGCCGGTTTTGCTATCGCTCAGGAAGCCGCGCTCAAACTCAAGGAAACCTCGGCGATCCAGGCCGAAGCCTTCAGCAGCGCCGAAGTACGCCACGGGCCGATGGCCTTGATCGGTGACAACTACCCGCTGCTGGTGTTCGCCCCACGCGGTGCCGAACAGGCCGGTTTGCTGAGCCTGGCCGCCGATATGCGCCAACGCGGCGCCCGCGTGTTGCTGGCCGCACCCGATGACATCGCCGAACGTGACCTGACCTTGAGCCGCGCCGAACACCCGGCCCTTGATCCGATTCTTGCCATCCAGAGCTTCTACGTGATGGCCGCAGGCCTGGCCGAAGCCCGAGGCATGGACCCGGACCAGCCGCGTCACCTGAGCAAAGTGACCCGTACCCACTGAGTTGATTTTTGCGCATTCCTGATGAGTACCGTGCCCATGTCCCACAATAATAATGACCTCACCCTCAGCGCCCCCCTCAGCGGGCCGGTACTGACCCTGGGCAGCGTTCCCGACGAAGTGTTCGCCAGCGGCGCCATGGGCGATGGCATCGCCATCGACCCGATTAATGATTGCCTGCATGCGCCCTGCGATGGGGTCATCATTCATGTCGCCCGTACCGGGCATGCGCTGACGATTCGCGCCGATAACGGCGCCGAACTGCTGCTGCACGTGGGCATCGACACCGTGGAGTTGAACGGCGAAGGTTTTGAGCTGTTGGTCGAACAAGGCGCGCGGGTCCGTAATGGCCAGCCGCTGGTGCGCTTCGAACTGGATCGCATCGCCCGCCAGTGCAAAAGTCTTATCAGCCTGATCATTCTCACCAACAGTGATCAATTTGCGCTGCGACCGCTTGCATTGAACGCGGTGAACGTCGGGGAACCGCTGTTGCAGGTGGTCGCACACGGTTCTTCGCCAGCGCAACAGCAGGCGGTCGATGACTCAATCGCGCAAGCCAGCGCCAGCATTCGCATCACTCACCGTGGCGGTTTGCATGCCCGCCCCGCAGCCTTGATCCGCAAAACGGCGCAGGGTTTCAGCAGCCAGGCGCAGTTGCATTTCGCCGGCAAGTCGGCGTCCTGCGACAGCCTGATCGGCTTGATGGGCCTGGGTATCGGTGAACAGGACGACGTTCAGGTCACTTGCCGTGGCAAGGATTGCGACGCGGCGCTGCAAGCGCTGATCGCCGCCTTGTCGGTGGCGGTCCATGCACAAACCCATGCGCCGGTGGCCGTCGCTACTCGTCGCGCCAACAGTGAACCCGGCGTGCTGCAAGGTGTATGCGCCGCGCCTGGATTGGTGTGTGGGCCACTGTTTCGACTCAATGGCATTGAGCTGCCGAAAGACACCGGCAACCACGTCGCCGAGGAGCAACTGCGTTTGCTCGACAACGCCCTGGAACAAGTGCGCAACGATATCCGCGACACACTGGCCCAAGCCCGGCGGCACAAAGACATTGAAGAAGAGGAAATCTTCGCCGCCCACCTGGCGCTGCTGGAAGACCCGGCGCTGCTGGTGGCCGCCGGTGTCGCCATCGCTCAGGGCCGCGCCGCTACCCACGCCTGGCGCGATGCGATCCAGGCCCAGTGCGCCGTACTGCTGGCATTGGGCAAACCCTTATTGGCCGAGCGCTCCAATGACTTGCGGGATTTGCAGCAGCGCGTGCTGCGGGTGCTGCTGGGTGAAGCCTGGCACTTCGAATTGCCCGCCGGCGCCATTGTTGCGGCCCATGAATTGACACCGTCGGACCTGCTGCAACTGAGCGCACAAAACGCCGCCGGTATCTGCATGGCCGAAGGCGGCGCGACCTCCCATGTGGCGATTCTGGCACGGGGCAAAGGCTTGCCTTGCGTGGTCGCACTGGGCTCGGCCGTATTGGATGCGCCCCAAGGCCAACGGGTTGTGCTCGACGCCATCAACGGTCGCCTGGAGTTGGCCCCCGATGACGCGCGCCACGCACAAGTCCATCAGATACGCGAGGCACAAAAACTCCGCCGCCAGCAGCAACAAACCCAAGCCCAGGCGCCCGCCCGCACCCTGGATGGCGTAAGTATCGAGGTGGCCGCCAATGTCGCCTCCAGCGCTGAAGCGCAGATGGCCCATGAAAACGGCGCCGACGGCGTCGGCCTGTTGCGCACCGAATTCCTCTTTGTCGACCGCCGCACCGCGCCCGATGAACAAGAGCAGCGCCAGGCCTATCAAGCCGTACTGGATGCCATGGGCGACAAGTCGGTGATCATCCGCACCATCGACGTCGGCGGCGACAAACAACTGGACTACCTGCCGCTGCCCGCCGAAGCCAACCCGGTGTTGGGCCTGCGGGGCATACGCCTGGCCCAGGTCCGCCCGGAACTGCTGGACCAGCAACTGCGCGCCCTGCTCCAGGTCAGCCCGTTGCAGCGCTGCCGCATCCTGTTGCCGATGATCAGCGAAGTGGACGAGTTGCTGCACATCCGCCAACGCCTGGATGAGCTGTGCATTGAGCTGAAACTGACCCAACGCCCGGAGCTGGGGGTAATGATCGAAGTACCGGCCGCCGCCTTGATGGCCGAGCAACTGGCCGAGCATGCGGACTTCCTGTCCATCGGCACCAATGACCTGTCCCAGTACACCCTGGCCATGGACCGCGACCACGCCGGCCTCGCCGCCAGGGTCGACGCCCTGCACCCGGCGTTGCTACGCCTGATCGCCCAGACCTGCGCCGGGGCGGCCAAACACGGCCGTTGGGTCGGCGTATGCGGCGCCCTGGCGTCCGACCCGCTGGCCACACCGGTGCTGATCGGCCTGGGCATCAACGAGCTGTCGGTAAGCCCGCTGCAAATCGGAGAAATCAAGGACCGCGTCCGCCACCTGGACGCGGCGCAATGCCGGCAATTGAGCCAAGGCCTGCTTAACCTGAGCAGCGCCAAAGCCGTTCGCCAAGCCTGTCAACACCACTGGCCGCTGAGCTGACAACAACAAGAAAAGGGAGACACGCCATGTACCAATATTTCATCGAAGGGTTGCAACGCCTGGGCCGCGCGCTGATGCTGCCGATCGCGATCCTGCCGATCGCCGGCCTGCTGCTGCGCCTGGGCGACACCGACCTGCTGAACATCGCCGTGATGCACGACGCAGGGCAAGCGATCTTCGCCAACCTGGCGTTGATCTTCTCCATCGGTATCGCCGTGGGGTTTGCCCGAGACAACAACGGCACCGCAGGCTTGGCCGGGGCCATTGGCTACCTGGTGATGATCTCTACCCTCAAGGTGATGGACGCCAGCATCAATATGGGCATGCTCGCCGGGATCGTCAGCGGGCTGATGGCCGGCGCGCTGTATAACCGTTTCAAGGACATTAAGCTGCCCGAATACCTGGCGTTCTTCGGTGGGCGGCGGTTTGTGCCGATTGTCACCGGTTTCTCGGCGGTCGGCCTGGGCGTGGTGTTCGGCCTGATCTGGCCGCCGATCCAGCATGGCATCAACAGCTTCGGCGTATTGCTGCTGGAAAGTGGCAGCTTCGGCGCATTCATCTTCGGCGTATTCAACCGCCTGCTGATCGTCACTGGCCTGCACCATATCCTCAACAACATGGCCTGGTTTGTGTTTGGCAGCTTCACCGACCCGGTGACCGGCGCGGTGGTCACTGGCGATTTGACCCGCTATTTTGCCGGCGACCCCAAGGGCGGCCAGTTCATGACCGGTATGTTCCCGGTGATGCTGTTCGGCCTGCCCGCAGCCTGCCTGGCGATGTACCGCAATGCCTTGCCGGAGCGGCGCAAGATCATGGGCGGGATCTTCCTGTCGATGGCATTGACCTCGTTCCTCACCGGCGTCACCGAGCCCATCGAGTTCGCCTTCATGTTCCTCGCGCCGCTGCTGTATCTGCTGCATGCGCTATTAACCGGCCTGTCGATGGGCATCACTAACCTGCTGAACATCCACTTGGGCTTTACCTTTTCCGGTGGTTTTATCGACATGGTCCTCGGCTGGGGCAAGTCCACCAATGGCTGGCTGGTGGTGCCGGTGGGCCTGGCCTACGCGGTGGTCTACTACACGGTGTTTGATTTCTGCATCCGTCGCTTCAACTTGAAGACACCGGGGCGCGAAGACATACAGGTCGTGCGCACCGAAGCCATGACCGACAACCAGCGTGCCGGTGCCTACATTCGTGCGCTGGGCGGGGCTGACAATCTGCTCAGCGTGGGTGCCTGCACTACGCGTCTGCGCCTGGACATGGTGGACCGCAACAAGGTGGTGGACGCCGAGCTCAAGGCATTGGGTGCGATGGCCGTGGTTCGTCCCGGCAACGGCGGCAGCTTGCAGGTGGTGGTAGGGCCGATGGCCGACAGCATTGCTGACGAGATTCGCCTGGCCATGCCGTCGTTTGTCGGAACGGCACCAGTGATTGCTGCGCCTGTTGAAAAGAGCGCACAGGTCAATGTTCACGAGGCCGAGAAATGGCTGAATGCCCTGGGCGGTCGGGCCAATGTGCTGCAACTGAATACCGTAGCCATGACGCGGTTGCGGGTGGAATTAGGGGATGGTTCGGTGTTGTCGCAATCCCAGCTCAGGGCGCTTGGCTGCCAGGGTGTAAGCCAGCTGGAAAGCGGCATTTGGCACTTGCTGATTGGTGACAAGGCATCGGGGTTGGGTGAGGCCCTGGAGCGGTTGGTCCGTGACCGTGAAATAGGGGCCAGAGCCTAAATCTCTACTGGCCCGCGATGAGGCCCTCACAGCCAACAAAAAACCCGCTGACCATTCAGGCCCAGCGGGTTTCTTGTTTTTACAGCCAGCGAATCAAAAATCCGCCAACTGCCACACCTCATAAGCCGGCGTCTCATAGGGATGGCTAAGCTTCAACGCAGCCACAACGGCCTTGATCAACTCATCCGCCGCCACCAACTCAACCTTCCATTCCTCAACCACTTCAACCTGCCCCACCTGGCCGATAAACGGCTGGCTGCCGTCCATCGGGCGGAACTGGCCGCGGCCCAGCACTTGCCAGGCGCAGCTGTCGTAGTGGCCGATGCGCCCGCCGCCAGCTGCGAAGACGGCGGTTTTCACCGTGTCCACGTGACTGTCGGGCACAAAGAAGCTGAGCTTGTACACGGCCTTAGTTCACCCACACACGAGCGTTGCGGAACATGCGCATCCACGCGCCGTCTTCGTTCCACTCTTCCGGGCGCCAGGAGTTCTGCACGGCACGGAAGACACGCTCCGGGTGCGGCATCATGATGGTGACGCGACCGTCGCGGCTGGTCAGCCCGGTGATCCCGCGCGGCGAGCCGTTCGGGTTGGCCGGGTAGCCTTCGGTGACCTTGCCGTGGTTGTCGACGAAACGCATGGCCACACAACCGGACAAGTCAGCTTCCAGCAACGCTTCTTCGCTTTCGAACTCGGCATGGCCTTCACCGTGGGCGATGGCGATTGGCATGCGCGAACCGGCCATGCCACGCAGGAAGATCGAGTTCGATTCCTGCACCTGGACCATGGCCACACGGGCTTCGAACTGCTCGGAACGGTTGCGCACAAAGTGCGGCCAGAACTCGCTGCCTGGGATCAGTTCGCTGAGGTTGGACATCATCTGGCAACCGTTGCACACACCCAGGGTGAAGCTGTCGTTGCGCTCGAAGAAGCCCTGGAACGCATCGCGGGCGCGGCTGTTAAACAGCGCCGACTTAGCCCAGCCTTCACCGGCACCCAACACATCGCCGTAGGAGAAACCGCCGCAGGCCACCAGGCCTTTGAACTCGTTGAGATCAACGCGACCGGCGAGGATGTCGCTCATGTGCACGTCAATCGCATTGAAGCCGGCACGGTCGAACGCGGCCGCCATTTCCACCTGGCCGTTGACGCCCTGCTCACGCAGTACGGCAACCTGTGGGCGAATGCCTTTCTTGATGTACGGCGCAGCGATGTCCTGGTTGACGTCGAAGCTGAGCTTGGTGCTCAGGCCCGGGTTATCTTCTTCCAGGATCACGGCGAATTCCTGCTCGGCGCAGTCGACGTTGTCCCGCAGGCGCTGGATCTGGTAGCTGGTCTCGGCCCACTGGCGTTGCAGCAGACGGCGCTGGCCTTCAAAGACGGTTTCGCCGTTGAAGACGATGTTGATTTCGCCGTTGTTGATCGGCTGGCCAACCACTGCCACGCAGTCGCCCAGGCCGGCCGCGCTGAATTGCGCGAGCACGTCCGGGGTGGCGTCCTGGCGAACCTGGATTACGGCGCCCAGTTCTTCGTTGAACAGAATCGCGGCGATGTCCGCAGATGTTTCCGCCAGGCCGTCGAGGTTCAGGCTCAGGCCGCAGTGACCGGCGAAGGCCATTTCCACGGCGCTGGTCAGCAGACCACCGTCGGAACGGTCGTGGTAAGCCAGCAGGTGACCGTCGGCGTTCAGGCCCTGGATCACGGCGAAGAAGGCTTTCAGGTCTTCGGCGTCGTCAACGTCCGGCGCGTGCTTGCCGAGTTTGCCGTGAACCTGGGCAAGGATCGAGGCGCCCATGCGGTTCTGGCCACGGCCCAGATCGATGAGGATCAGGTCAGTGGTGCCCTTGTCCATGCGCAGTTGCGGGGTCAGGGTCTGACGAATATCGGTGACCGGCGCAAAGCCGGTAACGATCAGCGACAGCGGCGAGGTGACGCTCTTGTCCACGCCGTCATCGTTCCAGCGAGTGGCCATGGACATGGAGTCCTTGCCCACCGGGATGGTGATGCCCAGCTCAGGGCACAGCTCCATGCCGACGGCTTTAACGGTGTCGTACAGACGGGCGTCTTCACCTGGGTGACCGGCAGCGGACATCCAGTTGGCCGACAGCTTGATGTCAGAGATCTTGCCGATGCGCGAAGCGCAGATGTTGGTCAGGGTTTCACCGATGGCCATGCGGCCCGACGCTGGAGCGTCCAGCAGGGCCAGCGGCGTGCGCTCCCCCATGGCCATGGCTTCACCGGTGTAGACGTCGAAGCTGGTGGCGGTGACGGCAACGTCGGCCACAGGAACCTGCCACGGGCCGACCATCTGATCACGGGCAACTAGACCGGTGATGGTGCGGTCGCCAATGGTGATCAGGAAGCTTTTGCTGGCAACAGCCGGGTGGTGCAGGACGCGCTCCACGCAATCGGTGATGGCCAGTGTCGACGGATCGAAGTCGTCGCCCAGTTCGATTTCGCGGACCGCCGAACGGTGCATGCGCGGGGCCTTGCCCAGCAGCACTTCCAGGGGCATGTCCACCGGGCTGTTGCCGAAGTGGCTGTCGGTGACCGTCAATTGCGGCTCGGCAGTGGCTTCGCCGACCACGGCAAACGGGCAACGCTCACGTTCGCAGATCGCCTGGAAACGCTCGAAGTCCGCAGGGCCAACGGCCAATACGTAGCGTTCCTGAGATTCGTTGCTCCAGATTTCGTGCGGGGCCATGCCCGGCTCGTCGTTTGGAATGTTGCGCAGTTCGAAGCGGCCGCCACGGTCGCCATCGTTGACCAGTTCCGGGAAGGCGTTGGACAAACCGCCTGCGCCGACGTCGTGGATGAAGCTGATTGGGTTCTTGTCACCCAACTGCCAGCAACGGTCGATGACTTCCTGGCAGCGACGCTCCATCTCTGGGTTTTCGCGCTGTACGGAAGCGAAGTCCAGGTCCGCCGAGCTGGTGCCGGTGGCCATGGAGGAAGCGGCGCCACCGCCCAGGCCAATCAGCATCGCTGGGCCGCCGAGGACGATCAGCTTGGAGCCGACGATGATTTCGCCTTTCTGTACGTGTTCGGCGCGGATGTTGCCCAGGCCGCCGGCCAGCATGATCGGCTTGTGGTAACCGCGCACTTCATCACCGTGAGGGGTGGTGATGGACTGCTCGAAGGTACGGAAGTAACCCGTCAGGGCCGGACGACCGAATTCGTTGTTGAACGCGGCGCCGCCCAGCGGGCCTTCGATCATGATGTCCAGTGCGGTGACGATGCGCTCAGGCTTGCCGTACGGCACTTCCCACGGCTGTTCAAAGCCCGGGATCTGCAGGTTGGACACGGTGAAGCCGGTGAGGCCAGCCTTTGGCTTGGCGCCACGACCGGTGGCACCTTCGTCGCGAATCTCACCACCAGAACCGGTGGCTGCGCCCGGGAACGGGGCAATCGCGGTCGGATGGTTGTGGGTCTCGACTTTCATCAGGATGTGCACCGGCTCCTGCACCGCGCCGTACTGGCGGGTTTCAGGGTCCGGGAAGAAACGGCCGGCAACACTGCCGACGATGACCGAGGCGTTGTCTTTATAAGCCGACAGAACGCCTTCGCTGTGCATCACGTAGGTGTTCTTGATCATGCCGAACAGACTTTTTTCCTGGCTCTGGCCGTCAATGTCCCAACTGGCGTTGAAGATCTTGTGGCGGCAGTGCTCGGAGTTGGCCTGGGCGAACATCATCAATTCGATGTCGTGGGGGTTGCGCGCAAGACCTGTGAAGGCATCGACTAGGTAGTCGATTTCGTCTTCAGCCAGGGCCAGGCCCAGTTCGGTGTTGGCTTTTTCCAGGGCGCGGCGACCGCCGCCGAGCACGTCAATCGCGGTTAGCGGCTTGGGCTCGGCGTGGCTGAACAGGCCGGCGGCCTGTTCCAACTGGCTGACGATAATCTGGGTCATGCGGTCATGCAGGCTGCTGGCGATCAGCTCGGCCTCGGCATCGCTGAACTGGCCGGCGACATAGAAGGCGATCCCGCGTTCCAGACGCTGGATTTTTTCCAGGCCGCAGTTGCGGGCGATATCGCTGGCCTTGCTCGCCCAGGGCGAGATAGTGCCGAACCGTGGCAGGACCAGGAACAAGCGACCGGTGGGCTCTTGAACGGGAACGCTGGGGCCGTACTTCAGAAGACGCGCCAGCACTTGCTGTTCGTCGGCGGTCAAGACGCCGGTAACGTCGGCGAAGTGAGCAAATTCAGCATACAAGCCACTGACAGCCGGGACTTTCTGGCTCAGTTGCTCAAGGAGTTTGCTGTGGCGAAAGGCAGAAAGGGCAGGAGCGCCGCGCAGGATCAACATCTTCGGGACAGCCTCGGGAAGGGGTGTGCTTTGAGGCCGTGCATTCTAGCGTAAACCGCCGCCAACGGCACCCGAAACGCTACCTGTGGCCGCTGCCGGACGTCAGTTGGCCCGACTGCACGGCTGCCAGGACGCCATCCCGGTCATTTCAGGCAGTTATTTTAACCGTCACAATCGCGCGCCAAGGCCCATTTCTGCGGGCTGCAGCTTAGGTTTTCGGGCGCTAGCAGACAACAGCCACGCTGTCGATATATGGCGCCGGGGGTCCTTTGCGTATACTGCGCAGATGTTCTCCCCAACTGCTTTATGCCCGCGTTGCGCCAAATGGCTCTTCGCAATCGGACTCTTCCTGATGCTCAGCGCCTGTGTTGATAACCCCAGCGCGCTAGAGCGGATCAAGGAGGATGGCGTATTGCGGGTGATCACCCGAAACAGCCCGGCCACCTATTTCCAGGACCGCAACGGCGAAACCGGTTTCGAATACGAACTGGTCAAGCGCTTTGCCGAAGACCTGGGGGTGAAGCTGGAGATAGAAACGGCTGACAACCTCGACGACCTGTTCGGTCAGCTTGGCAAACCCAACGGCCCGGTACTGGCCGCCGCCGGCCTGGTCAGCAGCGAGCAGCGCCGCCAACTGGTGCGCTTCTCCCACCCTTACCTGGAAGTCACCCCGCAGATCATCTACCGCAACGGCCAGTCCCGCCCTACCAACGCGACGGACCTGGTGGGCAAGAAGATCATGGTGCTCAAGGGCAGCACCCACGCCGAACAACTGGCCGAGCTGAAGCAGAAAAATCCCGCCATTGAATACGAAGAATCCGACGCCGTTGAGGTGGTCGACCTTTTGCGCATGGTCGACGAAGGCCAGATCGACCTGACTCTGGTGGACTCCAACGAAGTGGCAATGAACCAGGTGTACTTCCCCAACGTACGGGTCGCCTTCGACCTGGGCGACGCCCGCAACCAAAGCTGGGCCGTGGCCGCCGGTGAAGACAACAGCCTACTCAACGAGGTCAACAGCTTTCTGGACAAGGTGGAGAAGAACGGCACCCTGCAGCGTCTAAAAGATCGCTATTACGGGCACGTCGATGTCCTTGGCTATGTCGGCGCATACACCTTCGCCCAGCATTTGCAGCAGCGCCTGCCCAAGTACGAGAAACACTTCAAGGCTTCGGCCAAGGAAGAAAAAGTCGATTGGCGGCTGTTGGCGGCCATCGGTTATCAGGAATCCCTATGGCAACCGACGGTCACCTCCAAGACCGGCGTGCGCGGTTTGATGATGCTGACCCAGAACACCGCCCAGGCGATGGGCGTGTCCAACCGCCTGGACGCCAAGCAAAGTATCAAGGGTGGCGCCAAGTACCTGGCCATGATCAAGGGTGAATTGGACGACAAGATCCAGGAACCGGACCGCACCTGGTTTGCCCTGGCAGCCTACAACGTGGGCGGCGGCCATTTGGACGACGCCCGCAAGCTGGCCGAGAAAGAAGGCCTGAACCCGAACAAGTGGCTGGACGTGAAGAAAATGCTGCCGCGCCTGGCGCAGAAGCAGTGGTACAGCAAGACCCGCTACGGCTACGCCCGGGGCGGCGAGCCAGTGCACTTTGTGGCCAACATCCGGCGCTATTACGACATCCTGACCTGGGTGACGCAGCCGCAGCTGGAGGGGAACCAGGTGGTTGAAGGCAACCTGCATGTGCCGGGTGTAGACAAGACAAAACCGGCCGAAGAAACCCCGCAACTATAAAAATGCGGCCCCTCAAACAATGTAAAAGTCTGTGGAAGCCAGGCTTTGTGGCGAGCGGGCTCGCCATTTGATTTGAACGTTAAAGTCCCGTAATCAAATGCACCACCCCACCCGCCAATACCATCACCCCTGGTACTCCCGCCGCTCGTAATGCCACCTCATCCAAGCTCTCCGAATTTAGTAACTGCACCCGCACCCGAGTCAGCGCCACCCGCTGTTGCGACTTGAGGTTGTCAGCCCCCCCCAACGCACTCAATACGCCCGGCGACAACGGCGTTTCGCCCACAGGTGCAACCACTGCCTGTGGCGTCTCTGCAATCAAATCCGGCGTCAGGGCCTTCCAGAACGCCCGCTGCATTTTCTCGAACATACTCAGTTCTCCACAACCAATGAGGTTTCGACGGTGGCCGCGTGGTATTGGCGCATGGCCTCACGTACCTGGACGGCCTCTTCCAGGCCCAGCACCTGGCGGGCGATCAACTGGCAGTCCGCCAGGTCCAGCTCGCGCACGGCGGCCTTGATGGTCGGGATCAGCGGCACGCTGACCGACAACTCATCCACTCCCAGCCCAATCAACACCGGCACCGCCAGCGCCTCCGACGCCAGCGCGCCGCAAACACCCACCCATTTGCCATGGGCATGGGCGGCCTTGACGGTGCTGGCGATCAGGCGCAGTACCGCCGGGTGAAGGCTGTCGGCCTGGCTGGCCAGGCGCGGATGATCGCGGTCCATGGCCAGGGTGTATTGGGTCAGGTCGTTGGTGCCGATGGAGAAGAAATCCACCTCGGGCGCAAACAGGTCGGCCATCAACGCCGCCGACGGCACTTCAATCATGATCCCCAGCTTAGGCAGTTGCGTAAGCCCCATGGCCAAGGCTTCCTCCTCAAGGATCTGCCGCGCCAGGCGCAGCTCCGAGAGCAGGCTGACCATCGGCAACATGATGTGCAGACGAGCAAAACCGGCACTGGCGAGGATCGCCCGGAACTGTTCGCGCAGCAGTTCCGGACGCTCCAGGCACAGTCGAATGCCCCGCAGGCCAAGGAACGGATTGGTCTCACTGTCCATCGGCACATAGGCCAGGGGCTTGTCCCCACCGACGTCGAGGGTGCGCACCACCAGGTTGCGCTCCGGCCCCAGGGCCCGGGCGATGGCGCTGTAGGTGCCGGCCTGCTCATCGGGGCTGGGCGCGCGGTTGCGATCCAGGTAGAGGAATTCCGAGCGCAGCAAGCCAACACCTTCGCCGCCCAGGGCCAGGGCTTGCTCCACCTCTTGCAGCGAGGCGACGTTGGCGGTGACTTCGACGCGATGACCGTCGCGGGTGATGGCGGCCAGTGAGGCCTGCGCCACCTCCTGCTGACGACGCAGAACCTGCTGTTGGCGGGCGACCTGCAGTTGCTCGATCTCGGCCAGGTCCGGCTCCAGGTGCAATTCACCCTTGTCGGCATCCAGCAGGACTTGCTTACCGTTGCTCAGGCTCAGCACCTGGGCCGGCACGCCGCAAATGGCGGGCAACCCCAGGGCACGGGCGAGGATTGCGACGTGGCTGGTGGCGCCGCCACCGACGGTGACAAAACCCAGCACCTTGCGGGTGTCGAGGCTGGCGGTTTGTGACGGCGTCAGTTGTTCGGCGATGAGGATTGCCTGCTCCGGCAGGTCCCAGGCGCTGTCCTTGATCCCAAGGATCAGTTTCAGGACACGTTGGCCGACGTCTGCCAGGTCGGCGGCGCGCTCGGCAAGCAACGTGTCACCCGACCCCTGGAACAGGCTGGCAGTCGCTTCAGTGGCGCCGTTCCAGGCGAAGGCGGCGCTTTTGCCTTGCGCCAACAGTGCATCGGCTTGCTCCAGCAGGGTTGGGTCTTCCAGCAACTCCTGGTGGGCACGAAAAATTTCCGCCTGGGCGCTGCCGATGGCCTTGGCCTGCAAGCCTTGCAGCGCCTCGGTCGCGTGAAGCAGGCCACGATCCAGCGCGACGCGCTCAGCCGCTTCGCCAGTACCGGCTTCAGTGATGTTCAATTCAGGCTCGGCGACTTGCACCACTTGGCCGAACGCAGAACCAGGCGATGCACACACGCCCCGCAGCAAGGTCGCCGAGCCAAGCGGTGCCACTGGTTCGGCAATCTCGACGTGGGCAATTACCGTTTCCCCGCATCCTTCAGCCAGCAACACCACCAGGGCCTTGATGGCCGCATCGGCATCCTCCCCCGCCGCACTCACCTGCAAGGTATCGCCCCGTACGGTCTGCAACGCCATGATCGCCACCAACGACTTGGCATTCGCGCTTTGGGTTTGCTTGTGCAGGTAAATGCTCGCCTTGAAGCCCTTCGCCGCCTGGGCAAAAATCGCCGCCGGACGGGCGTGCAGGCCATTGGCGTTGGGCAGTATCAGGGGTTTGGAGAACAGGACGTCGCCCTCTTCTTCCACGGTTTCATCCGTGCAGCCTTCAGAGCTCACGCGCAACAAGGGTTGCCCAAGCACCACCAGGCCGCTGCCCGGTGTCAGCAGCGTGAAGGTCTCGCCGCTGACCACCAACATCAGGGTCAGCAAACTACGGGCGTTGAGCGCAACAAAATCGGCATCGAATTCAATCAACGGCTGGCCGGCCTCAACACGCTGACCTTCCTTGACCAGTCGGGTAAAACCCTTGCCTGCCAGGTTCACTGTGTCCAGGCCAATGTGTATCAGCACCTGGACTCCGTGATCATTGGTAACGCTCACCGCATGACCACTGTCCTGGATATTACTGATCACCCCGGCAAGGGGAGCGCAGAGAGTCTGCGAGGTCGGATCGATGCACAGGCCGTCGCCAATCAGGCGACTTGAGAACACTGGATCGGGCACCTGATCCAGGGCCACAAGCACCCCGGACAAGGGCGCCAGCAGTTCCAGGAGTTGGGTTGTGGTCATGATTTCACCTGTTGTTTTGTTCTGTAAAAATCATTGATCGGAAAACTGTTACTTCCACCAATACTCAACCTGCACACCAAAGTTGGAACCATGCCGCGCCGCGCCATAGCTGCCGGTGTCGGACAGTGCCGAGCCCGCCGCCAGTTCATTGGCCGCACGCTTGGCTGCTTCGTTCCAGGTAGCGTAGGTGTAATACAAACGCACCTCCGGCCTTGCCCAGAAATCCGGGCCTTTAGGCGACCAGGTCGGGGCGAAGGTAAATTTGCTCAGCTTGCGGGTGCCGCCGGTGGCGTCCACTTGATCATGGCCCAACTCGGTGACCAGCTTGAACTGTTCAGTGATCGCATAGGCCGGGCGCACACCAAGGGAAATCCAGGTCTGGTCCTGGCTGCCGGGGCGAATGTCTTTCTGGTAGACCGCCTCGATCTGGCCGCCAAACCGTGGTGTCACCTGCCAGTCGAAAAACTCCACCGCACGGTAGCTTTTGCTGCTGTTGTCCAGGGCAGTATTACCGGTGTAGCCCAAGCCCGTGCCGGGACCTTCGCCGTACTGCAGGGCGAACTTGTTCTTGCCGCCAAGAAACGGCGTCTGCACATGCTGGGCAGTCAGCGCCCAACCGCTGTTGGCTTCGCGGCCGCCGGCTTTTTCGATGTAGCTCAAGCCCAGCTCCAGCTCGCCGCCAGGGTTGGTCTTGAAGCCTGCGACGTTGAAGTCGTGACGGGTGGCGTATTCCTTCTGGTACAGGTTGTCCTTGCGGGAAATGGCGTAGCTGTATTTCAGATCGCCGATCAGCACGTCTTCGATACCGCCGCCTGTCGCGCTCTGGTTCCAGTAGTAGAAGTCGGAAATATGGATGTCATTACGTTTGTAGTAACGCCGACCGGCCCACAGCGAACCACCGTTGAGGCTGGGCATATTCGACCACTGCGCATACATCTGCGGCATGCGCGCCGAGCCGTTGTTTTCACCCTGGAACTTCAGCTCGCGATCGTACTTGTTGTACAGCGAAGCCATGGCGTCGACGCTGAGCACCGAGCCGTCATCAAGGGTGAACAGGTCCTGGCGCAACTCCAGCTCGGCATACTGTTCGCATTCGTTGCCCAGACGGTATTTCGATTGCGCACCGGGCAGTTGGAAACACTGCTGTGGACCGCTGCCCGTTGAAGTCCCCGCGCCGCTACGCAAGTAGCCTGCAAACTCCAAAGCCTGGGCCGCCAATGGCAACGTTAGACAGGATGCAACGAGGCCCAGCTTTATTGTTGTTCTCATGAAGCACTCCATTATTTTTATTGTGTTTTTTTGAAGCATTCCCTGCGCTCCCACGCCGGGGGTAATGCGATGTCTCAATCCTTCAGGTGCAGCACGAAGGATTCATACGGGCGCAGCGATATCTGGCCCGTACGCATCGGGCAATCGTCGTAGTTGCTGATCAGCACGCGTTGCTGGCTCGCGACGTTGATCACGCCGTCCGGCAATTGGATCTGGCACGGCGTACCGTAGAAGTTGTTGAGCACCAGCAAACGCTCGCCCTGGCCTTCGCGCAGGTACGCCCAAACCTGGGTGTGCTCCAGCAGCAGTTGGCGATACACGCCTTCCTGGATCAGCGGCTCAACGCGGCGCAGGGCAATCAGCGCACGGTAGTGATGCAGCACCGATTCAGGGTCGTCGAGCTGGCTTTCAACGTTGATCTGCGCCGCATTGGCGGGGATGCCGATCCACGGTTCGCCGCTGCTGAAACCAGCGTTCGCCTGGGTATTCCACTGCATCGGCGTGCGGCCGTTATCGCGGGACTTCTGCATGATCGCCGCCATGCTGTCGGCCTCGGACTCACCGGCTTCGCGCTTGAGTCGATAGATGTTCAGGGTCTCGACGTCGCGGTACTGCTCGATTGTGTCGAAGCCCGGATTGGTCATACCCAACTCTTCGCCCTGGTAGACAAAAGGCGTGCCCTGCAAAAGGTGCAGCGCGGTGCCGAGCATCTTGGCCGAGACCACCCGGTGCTCGCCGTCATCGCCAAAGCGCGAGACCACCCGTGGCTGGTCGTGGTTACACCAGAACAGCGCGTTCCAGCCGCCGCCGGCCTGCATACCCAGTTGCCAGTCGGAAAGAATCTGCTTGAGTTGAAGGAAGTCGAAGTCAGCCCGCACCCACTTTTGCAGGTTCGGATAATCCACTTTCAGGTGATGAAAATTGAAGGTCATCGACAGCTCTTTCGACTCAGGACTCGAATAGCGAATGCAGTGCTCAAGACTGGTGGAGGACATCTCGCCGACGTTGATCAGGTCATGGCCTTCGAAGACTTCGCGGTGCATTTCCTGCAGGTACTCGTGCACGTTCGGGCCGTCGGTGTAGAAGCGCCGACCGTCGCTGTTGTCTTCAGGAAAGTCCGCTGGTTTGGAGATCAGGTTGATCACGTCCAGGCGGAAACCGCCGACGCCCTTGTCGCGCCAAAAGCGCATCAGTTTGAACACCTCGGCGCGCACGTTGGGGTTTTCCCAATTGAGATCGGCCTGGGTGTGGTCGAACAGGTGCAGGAAGTACTGGCCGGTTTGCGCCTCGTATTCCCAGGCCGAGCCGCCGAACTTGGATTCCCAGTTGTTCGGCTGGTCGCGCCAGATGTAGAAATCGCGGTACGGGTTGTCGAGGCTGCTGCGGGCCTGCTGGAACCACTCGTGCTCGATGGAGGTGTGGTTGACCACGATGTCCAGCATCAGCTTGATGCCGCGCTTGGCCGCTTCGCTGATCAGCAAATCGCAGTCGGCCATGGTTCCGTAGCTGGGGTCGATGGCGTAGTAGTCGCTGATGTCGTAGCCGTTGTCGCGCTGGGGCGAACGCAGGAACGGAGTGATCCACAGGCAATCGACGCCCAGCCACTTGAGGTAATCGAGCTTGTCCACGACGCCCAGCAGGTCACCGGTGGCATTACCCGCGTGGCTATGGAAGCTTTTTGGGTAGATCTGGTAGATCACCGAGTGTTGCCAGTCTTGCATGGTGGGTTCCTCAATTTGGATAAACGCAACCTCGCGTAGGAGCTGTCGAGTGCAACGAGGCTGCGATAGCGGTCGATCAAGCGACGCGATAACCGGGCCGAACAATTTTCATGCTCAACGCGCAGGTCAAAACAAACGGCACGACAATCGCGACAGCCATGCCAATGACAAACACCGGGATGTACTGCGGCATGATCGAAATAAATCCAGGCAAGCCGCCAACACCGATGGCCGTGGCCTGGACCTTGTTCAGCGACAGGAAAATGCTGCCCAGCGCCGACCCAAGCAAGGCGGCATAAAACGGGAATTTGAAGCGCAGGTTGACGCCAAACATCGCCGGCTCAGTGATGCCGAAATAAGCCGAAATCGCCGAGGTCGACGCCATGCTTTTGTCGCGGGCATTGCGGCTCATGTAGAACACGCCCAGCGCCGCGCTGCCCTGGGCCAGGTTGGACATGACGATCATTGGCCAGATAAAGGTGCCGCCTTGGGTGGAGATCAGTTGCAGGTCCACGGCGAGGAACATGTGGTGCATGCCGGTGACCACCAGCGGCGCATACAACAGGCCGAAAATCGCTCCGCCCACCATCGGCGCCAGGTCAAACAGGGTGACCACGCCTTCGGTGATCAGGATGCCCAGGTGACGGGTCACCGGGCCAATGATCGCCAGCGCCAGCACGCCGGTAACGACAATGGTAGTGATGGGGACGACCAACAGTTGAATCGCGTTGGGCACCCGCGCCCGTAGCCATTTCTCAATGACGCTCATGACGTAGG
Organism: Pseudomonas sp. HY7a-MNA-CIBAN-0227; assembly: GCF_040310325.1. Classification (NCBI taxonomy): domain Bacteria; kingdom Pseudomonadati; phylum Pseudomonadota; class Gammaproteobacteria; order Pseudomonadales; family Pseudomonadaceae; genus Pseudomonas; species Pseudomonas sp. HY7a-MNA-CIBAN-0227. The sequence goes on from NZ_JBEOPT010000003.1 coordinate 309,251, forward strand.
CAGCCATCAGGATCGGCAGGATTTGCCCCTGATAACCGACTTTCTCGATCTGGAACCAGCCGAGAATATCGAAGTACGGCAGGCTCTGGCCGTCGAGGCCGGCCACCGCCTTGCCGTAGTTCCAGGCGTTGAGCAAATCGGGATGAACCAGCATCAGGCCCAGGACGATGCCGAGGATTTCACTGCCGCCAAAGCGCTTGGCCGCCGACCAGCCCACCAGCGCGGGCAAGAATACGAACGAGGTATTGGCCATCAGGTTGATCAGGCTCCACAGGCCATCCAGGTTCGGATAGGCCTCCAGCAGCGTCTTGCCCTCGATGAACATGCCCTTGGCGCCCATCAGGTTGTTCACGCCCATCAACAGACCGGCAATGATCAGCGCGGGCAGGATCGGCATGAACACGTCGGAAAACACCCGCACCAGGCGTTGCATCGGGTTGATTTTTTCAGAGCCCTTCTGCTTCACGTCGGCGATGGTCGAGGCGCCAAGACCAGTCTGTTCCCGCAGGGCGGCGTAGACCTTTTCCACTTCACCGGGGCCGATGACGATCTGGAACAGGCCGCCAGTGAAGAACGAACCCTTGACCAGATCGATCTGGTTCAACTCGCCGCTATTGGCCAGGCTCGGGTCTTTAAGGGCCAGGCGCAGGCGGGTCACGCAGTGGGCAGCTTGCTCAAGGTTGTCGCTGCCACCGAGGCCTTGCAGAATCTCGCGGGCAATATTGGGGTAGTCGTGGCTCATGCTTGGTATCCACTTTGATTTTTTGTTATTGGGGGCAGTCATTGGCAGCACGCCCAGGAGAAAAGTACTCGTACAGACGAGTTAAAGCAATAACTCGTCTGTACGAGTTACAAATTATAAACTTCCTGTAGGAGCGAGCTTGCTCGCGAAGCAACGTTAACGATAACGCGTGCATCCTGGATAAACGCGGTGCCCTTGAGTTCTTCGCGAGCAAGCTCGCGCCTACAGAGGGCGCAAATATCCATGGGCCCGATGGACAAACCGCACCTCTGCCTCTAAGGTTCCTGCCTTAAACGCAAACGCGGCACAGAGCCCTACCCATGAGCAAATACAACCAGATCTATACCGATCTGCTTGCCAACATCACCACCGAACGCCTGCAACGCGGCACGCGCCTCCCCTCCGAAGCCGAATTAATGGACACCTACCAGGCGAGCCGTGGCACGGTGCGTCGGGCTATAGAGCAGTTGCAGGAGCGCGGCTTTGCGCAAAAAATTCACGGCAAGGGCACCTTCGTGCTGTCGCCCAACCCCATCGAATTTCAGTTGGGCGGAATTGTCAGCTTTCGCGAAACCCATGCAGACCTGGGAGATGACGTCAGCACCGAGGTCGTCGAGTTCAGCCAATTCCCCCTGGAAGGCTCGCTGCTGCAACACATCGAAGCCGCAGCCGGCAGCCTGATCACCCGAATCAAGCGGGTACGGCGCATCGACGGCAAGCGGGTGATCCTGGACATCAACCACTTCGTCGCCGACCTGATCCCTGGGCTGGACCGGGCCATTGCCGAGCAGTCGATCTACGCCTTTATCGAACAGACCCTGCAACTGCACATCAGCTACGCCCAGCGCACCATCGAAGCACTGCCGAGGGGCAAGGACGACCAACTGCACCTGGACCTCGACGGCCAGAGCCATGTGATCGTGGTGAGTAACCAGACGTTTTTGCAGGATGGGCGGCAGTTTGAGTACACCGAGTCGCGGCATACGCTGGACAAGTTTTACTTTTCGGATATTGCGCGGCGCTGATACCCAATACATTTCCCAGAAACACAAAACCCCAGCCAAGGCTGGGGTTTTGTTGTGTAGCCAGCGCCTGGCTCAGCAGGCGCTAACGCAGGATCACTCCCACTCAATGGTCGCCGGCGGCTTGCTCGACACATCATAAGTAACGCGGGAGATGCCTTCGATTTCATTGATGATACGGCCGCTGACGGTTTCCAGCAGTTCGTACGGCAGGTGTGCCCAACGGGCGGTCATGAAGTCGATGGTTTCCACCGCTCGCAGGGCCACAACCCAGGCGTAACGACGGGCGTCACCGACCACGCCGACCGATTTCACCGGCTGGAACACCACGAACGCTTGGCTGACCTTGTGGTACCAGTCGGCCTTACGCAGTTCTTCGATGAAGATATGGTCGGCGCGACGCAGCAGGTCGGCGTATTCCTTCTTCACTTCACCGAGAATCCGCACGCCCAGGCCTGGGCCTGGGAATGGGTGACGGTAGACCATGTCGTACGGCAGGCCCAGTTCCAGACCCAGACGACGGACTTCGTCCTTGAACAACTCACGCAGCGGCTCTACCAGCTTGAGGTTCATTTCATCAGGCAGGCCACCGACGTTGTGGTGGGACTTGATCACATGGGCCTTGCCGCTCTTGGCGCCCGCCGACTCGATCACGTCAGGGTAGATGGTGCCCTGGGCGAGGTACTTGATGTTGTCCAGGCTGTTGGACTGGGCATCAAACACGTCTATGAAGGTGCGCCCAATGATCTTGCGCTTCTTCTCCGGGTCCGACTCGCCGGCCAGATTGTTGAGGAACTGCTCCTCGGCGTTGGCGCGGATCACCTTGACGCCCATGTTCTCAGCGAACATGGCCATCACTTGCTCGCCTTCGTGCAGACGCAGCAGGCCGTTGTCGACGAAGACGCAGGTCAGTTGGTCGCCAATGGCCTTGTGCAGCAGCGCAGCAACTACCGAAGAGTCAACGCCGCCGGACAGGCCCAGCAGGACGTTGTCGGTGCCAACCTGGGCACGGATGTTGGCGATGGCGTCTTCAGCGATTTTCGACGGGGTCCACAGCGCTTCGCAGCCGCAGATGTCGAGGATGAAGCGCGAGAGGATGCGACCGCCCTGCTTGGTGTGGGTCACTTCCGGGTGGAACTGCACGCCGTAGTAGCCACGCTCGTCGTTGAACATGCCGGCAATCGGGCAGCTCGGGGTGCTGGCGAGGATGTGGAAATCCTCTGGCATTTTGGTGACCTTGTCACCATGGCTCATCCACACGTCGAGGCCGAACAGGCCGTCGGCGTCGATGTGGTCTTCGATGCCGTCCAGCAGGCGGCTCTTGCCGACCACATCGACACGGGCATAACCGAATTCACGCAGCTCGGAACCTGCGACCTTGCCGCCCAGTTGCTCGGCCATGGTCTGCATGCCGTAACAAATACCGAAAACCGGCACGCCCAGGTCAAACACGGCTTGCGGGCAACGCGGGCTGTTGGCTTCGTGCACGGACTCAGGACCGCCGGCGAGAATGACGCCTTTTGGAGCGAACTCGCGAATCGCTTCGTCGTCCATGTCGAACGGATGCAGTTCGCAGTACACACCGATTTCACGCACGCGGCGGGCGATCAGTTGGGTGTACTGGGAACCGAAGTCGAGGATCAGGATGCGGTGGGCGTGAATGTCGAGGGCCATGGAGTCAGTCTCGTCTATGGAATTCAGAAACAACTCGGGGCTGAATAAAACAGCCCCGGTTACTTAACGTTTTTCTGGAAGCATCAACCTACGCGGTAGTTCGGCGCTTCTTTGGTGATCTGTACGTCGTGGACGTGGGATTCGGCCATGCCAGCACCGGTGATCCGCACGAACTCTGGCTTGGTGCGCATTTCTTCGATGTCGGCACTGCCGGTGTAGCCCATCGAGGAACGCAGGCCGCCCATCAGTTGATGGATGATAGCGCCCAGGGTGCCCTTGTACGGAACACGCCCTTCAATGCCTTCCGGTACCAGCTTCTCGGCGCCCGCGGAGGAGTCCTGGAAGTAACGGTCGGAAGAACCTTGCGCCTGGGACATTGCTCCCAGGGAGCCCATGCCACGGTAAGCCTTGTAGGAACGGCCCTGGTACAGTTCGATCTCGCCGGGTGCTTCTTCAGTACCCGCAAACATCGAGCCCATCATCACGCAGGAAGCACCGGCAACGATGGCCTTGGACAGATCACCGGAGTAACGGATACCGCCGTCGGCAATCAACGGCACGCCGGTGCCTTCAAGGGCCTCGGCGACATTGGCGATGGCGCTGATTTGCGGTACGCCGACACCGGCGACGATACGGGTGGTGCAGATCGAGCCAGGGCCGATACCGACCTTGACTGCGTCAGCGCCCGCTTCAACCAATGCCTTGGCAGCAGCGCCGGTAGCAATGTTGCCGCCGATCACTTGTACTTCAGGGAAATTCTCTTTGACCCAGCGAACGCGGTCGATCACGCCTTTGGAGTGACCGTGGGCAGTGTCGACCACCACCACGTCAACACCGGCAGCCACCAAGGCCGAGACGCGCTCGCCGGTGTCTTTACCCGTGCCGACCGCAGCCCCTACACGCAGACGACCTTGATCGTCCTTGCTGGCCAGCGGGTACGCCTTGGCTTTTTCGATGTCGTTGACAGTCATCATGCCTTTGAGGGCGAATTTGTCGTCGACGATCAGCACGCGCTCGATGCGGTGCTTGTGCAGCAATTCGCGAGCGTCGTTCTTGTCGGCGCCTTCCTTGACCGTGACCAGTCGTTCTTTAGGCGTCATCACTTCGCGGACAGTGGCTTCCAGACGGTTTTCGAAACGCACGTCACGGGAAGTGACAATGCCAACGAGGTCGCCATTATGAAGCACCGGAACACCGGAGATGTTATGCAGGCTGGTCAGTTCGAACAGTTCACGAACGGTGGCGTCGGCCTCGATGGTGATCGGGTCCTTGACCACACCGGCTTCGTAACGCTTGACCTTGCGCACTTCGGCAGCTTGCTGCTCGATGGTCATGTTCTTGTGGATGATGCCGATGCCGCCTTCCTGAGCCATGGCGATGGCCAGACGGGCTTCAGTGACGGTGTCCATGGCAGCGGAAACCAGGGGGATATTCAGCTCGATGCCACGGGTTAGGCGGGTCTTGAGACTGACTTCGTTAGGAAGCACCTCGGAATAACCGGGCACTAGGAGAATGTCGTCGAATGTCAGAGCTTCTTGGCTGATACGCAGCATCGCGGGGGCTCCCGAGCGGGAAAATGGAAGCGCGCCATTATACTCAGAGACCTACCAGGGCTCAATGTAAAACTCTGACATTATTGGTAATACTGATAGAAGGAGAAAATATTGGTTTAAAGCTCGACTTTGACCCAGCTCATCTTCTGGTCGAGCCAGTCGGCAAATTCGTCGATAAAACTCTGCTTGAACCCCGCCTCCGCCCAGTTGTTGAAGATGAAGCCCAGGTTGGAAAAGCCACATTCCTGCAGGAATAGGAAACCGTTGATGTCGTCTTCATGGCCACACAACGGGCAAGTGAAGTTATCGGTGTGACCGGGCATCCAGTCTTCCAGGCTGTCGAACAGCGCTTCGCCGACTTCCTTGAGGCATTCCGGGCAGCCAGCTTCTTCGAGAAAACCCTTGGCCGGGGTGTAGATACAGCGCTTGTAGATAATCTCCAGGCCATTGACCGGTTCGTTGAACGGCAGCGCTTCGGGGTGCAGCACCACGGCGCGGGCACCGTCGGCGATGGCGTAGGCCATACGGCTGCCAGTGCGACCGCAGGTGGTGAGTTCTTCCTTGACGATGTTCTTGCGCACCAGCCAGCGCACAATCGCCCGGGCCCGTGGTTCGTGGACGGGCAATGTGGATATTTTCGGGACTAGGATGCTTTGGGAATTCATGAGGCCTGGATGTCCTGCGGTGTGGCTTCTGGCCGAAAGGACGGCAGCTTAATCCCTGACACCCACAGGTCAAGTACTCAAGTAACGGGCAATCAAGGCAATACCGCTGGCCAGCACCAGCCAGGTCACCAACCGCACGAACGCCTCACGGGACATGCGCAGGGTCAGCCGCCGACTAGCCCACAACCCCAGCGCCATTGCCGGTAACAGGCACACTGCCAACATCAACAAGGATAGCTCGGCATACACTCCCGCGATCAAAAACAGACTCAGGCGCACCACCGTGCTGCAACTGATCAACGCACTCTGGGTCGCCCGCGCCGCTTCCTTGGGTAGGCGGCTGTTGAGGTAGATCGCATATAAAAAGCCGCCACTGCCAAACAACGCGCCAAACAGCCCACCGACGGTGCCCATGGGAATCGCCCAGCCGACAGCGAGCTGCCTGGGCTTGGCCTTCACCGCCAGGCTATAGATCGCATAGGCGCTGATAAACAGCCCCATCAGCAGCAGCAATAGATCCGATTGAAGGTTGAGCAAAAAGATCACCCCGAGGGTGCAGCCAATCGCCATGCACGGCAGCAACCTCAACAGTTCCGGCTTCGCCACATCTCGCCGTGATTGTAGGAGGTTGCCAAAGGCCGCGACAAAATCCAGCAACACCAGCAACGGGATGATCTTCGACAGCGGCATGAACAGGATCAGAATCGGCCCCGCCACCAGCGCCGTGCCAAAGCCGGCAATGCCGAACACTATGTAGGCCACGACGACTCCCAAGCCAATCACCAGCCAGTCAACGCCACCAAAGGACCAACTACTCATCAGTTCGACTGGGCTCATGCCGTATTCCTTAATGAAGATGGCCATCACTTTAGCCATTGGCGAGGGTTGCGACTAATATCTTCAAAGGCCACTACCCATCTCGAAAAGGCATGACTTGTGATTTCCACCCGGCAACTGCGTTACTTCGTCGAGATCGCCGAGAGCGGCAGCTTCAGCGCCGCCGCCGAGCGGCTGTTTGTCGCGCAATCGGCCCTTAGCCGGCAGATCAAGGAGCTTGAATCTCAACTGCAAACCCCATTATTCGAACGCACCGCCCGCCAGCCACGGCTAACCGCAGCGGGCGAAGCGTTTTATCCACGAGCCCGCAACCTGCTGGGCGAGTTGCACAAGGCCAGTGAAATGGCCACGCAAGTGGGCAACGGTCAACTAGGAACTCTACGCTTGAGTCATTCCAGCACGGTGCCGATGAGCGGTCGACTGCTACAAGGGATCAGCGCCTACCTGCAACAGTGCCCTGACGTGTCGATGGACATCGTCAAACTGTCCTCCGAAGCGCAACTGGAAGAAATCGCCGAGGGGCGGCTGGAGGTTGGGCTATTGCGCTTGCCGGTATTGCGCCAGCGCGAGGGGGTGCGAATCGTGCCTTTATATAGCGAGCGATTGTTGTTGGCGGTGCCGCCCGACCACCCGCTGGCGCTCAACAAGACGGCTATCGACTTGGCCCAGCTCAAGGACGAGGCCTTTATCTCGATCCCTCACCCACAGCGCGGCGGGCTGAGTTACCTGTCGGCCGAGTTGTGCATGCGTGCCGGATTTTTCCCCAAGGCGGCGCGGGTAATGTCACGCAAGACCACGCAATTGCAGTTGATTCAGGCCGGGTTTGGCATCGCCCTGTTGCCTGAGTCGATGCAGGACATCGCCCCGGCCAATATCCACTTCCTGCCGTTGGCTGATCCTGATTGCCTAAGCACCATCGCCCTCGCCTTCCGGCAAGCGCCAACTGCGCTGGTGGAGCAATTCTGTCAAACACTGGGCGAATGCCTATAAACTGCCGCCCATGATTAAAGATCCCTTTGCCCGTCTGGGCCTGGACCGCGAAGTCCTGACTGTCAGCCAGCTCAACGGCCGCGCGCGGGTGTTGCTTGAAGACGTGTTCACCAATATCTGGGTTGAAGGCGAAATCTCCAACCTTGCCCGCCCGGCTTCCGGCCACGTGTATTTCACCCTCAAGGACAGCGGTGCCCAGGTGCGCTGCGCGCTGTTCCGGCAGAACGCCGCACGGGTACGCCAAGCCTTGAAGGATGGCCTGGCTGTCAAGGTGCGGGGCAAGGTCTCGCTGTTTGAAGGCCGTGGCGACTATCAACTGATTCTCGACACCGTGGAGCCTGCCGGTGACGGCGCCCTTCGCCTAGCCTTCGATGCGCTGAAGGAAAAGCTCAGCGCCGAAGGTTTGTTCAGCGCCGAACGCAAGGTGCCGCTGCCGGCCCATCCGCAGCGCATCGGCATTATCAGTTCGCCCACTGGCGCAGTGATCCGCGACATCATCAGTGTGTTCCGCCGCCGTGCGCCGCAAGTGCAATTGACGTTGATCCCTACGGCGGTTCAAGGCCGTGAAGCGATAACGCAGATCGTCCGCGCCTTGAAGCTGGCCGACGCTCGTGGCTTCGACGCGTTGATCCTGGCCCGTGGCGGCGGCTCCCTGGAAGACCTTTGGTGTTTCAACGAAGAAGCCGTAGCCCGCGCCGTGGATGCCTGCGTGACGCCAATTGTCAGCGCCATCGGCCATGAAACTGATGTATCCATCAGTGATTTCGTCGCCGACGTACGCGCGCCAACGCCTTCTGCTGCCGCCGAACTCCTCGCCCCCGATTCCAGCGATCTGGTGCGCCAGGTCGAAAGCCTGCACCGGCGCCTGGTGATGCGCATACGCAACCGGTTGATGCATGACCGCCTGCGCCTGGAAGGCATGGCCCGCCGCCTGCGTCATCCGGGTGAACGTCTGCGCCAGCAAGCCCAACGCCTGGACGATCTGGATATGCGCCTGCGCCGCGCCTTCGAGCGCAGCCTCAATACCCGTCGTGAACGTTTGATCCGCCTGGAAACCCGCCTCGCCGGCCAACATCCAGGCCGCCAACTGGCGCTGCTGCGCCAACGCCTGGACAGCCTCGCCGAACGCCTGCCCAGGGCTATGCGCGAAGGCCTCAAGGCGCGGCGCCTCCAGCTACAAAGCCAGGTGCAGACGCTGCAAGTGGTCAGCCCGCTGGCAACACTGGGCCGTGGCTACAGTATTTTGCTGGACGAGCGCGGCCAGGCAATTCGCAACGCCGCGCAAACCCACACCGGCCAGCGCCTTAGCGCGAGACTCGGTGAAGGTCAATTGCAGGTTCGGGTGGAAGACAACCACCTCACGCCCGTCACTCTCTCGTTACTGGATTGATTCATGCCACGTTTTCTTAGCTTGTTGATGCTGTTGTGCCTGACCTTCAATGCCCATGCCGACAGCTACATCACTCGGGTGCTGAACAAGCCTGTTCCCGGTGGTGTCGCGGTGATTGACCTGGGCGCCTCAGCGGTGGCACCTAAAGCCAGCTACCAAGGTAAACCGGTGCTGGTGGTCAAGGAGCAGGAGAACTGGCGGGCAATTGTCGGCATCCCGCTAACCGTCAAACCCGGCAGCCAGCAAATCAGCAGTGGCAGCCGCAATCTGGCGTTCACCGTGGGCAACAAGAAATACCCGGAACAACACATCACCTTGAAGAACAAAAGCCAGGTGAACCCGGACCCTGCACAACTCAAACGTATCGAAGGCGAACTGGCGGTTCAGCTTAAGGCTTACCGCAGTTTCAGTCCGAACACGCCGAGCAACCTGGTGCTGGACAAGCCGGTCAACGGGCCGCTGTCGAGCAAGTTTGGTGTGCGACGGTTCTTTAATGGCGAGGAGCGTAACCCTCATTCGGGCCTCGATTTTGCCGTGGGCGCCGGTACGCCGATCAAGACCCCGGCGGGTGGCAAGGTAATTTTGACCGGCAACTACTTTTTCAATGGCAACACCGTATTCGTCGACCATGGCCAGGGTTTTATCAGCATGTTTTGCCATATGTCCAAGATCGATGTGAGCGTGGGCCAGCAACTGGCTCGCGGTGCGGTAGTGGGCAAGGTGGGCTCCACCGGACGGGCGACCGGGCCGCATATGCACTGGAATATCAGCTTGAATGATGCGCGGGTAGATCCGGCGATATTTATTGGGTCGTTTCAGCCTTGACGTAAAGGGTGATTCTTTTGGGGCTGCTGCGCAGCCCAACGCGGCGGGGCGGCGATCCGATAAGCCCGCTCGCCACAACCGGCAACCTCAATTGCGCACCTTACAAAGCTCGCGCAAATAAAATCACTCGCAAAACAATTCTCAACCATAAAATCTCGTTTATTACGCCAATAACAGAACTTCTCTCAATTTTTTCCGACTGCTTGCCATCTTTCACCCCTACGGTTAGGGTTGAACCTATGAAAACCTCTCACACCCTCATTCAGCTTCGCCAGCACCTCAGCCTGTGCCTTGTCAGCGCACGACTACCAAGCTGAATCGAACTGCCTCGTCCCAAGCTTTATCCCCAACAATAGATTTCTGGCAGGCCGCCTCTTCTCGGCCCTACAACAAGGATTCTCCCGATGAGCATGCTCAAAGACCCGTCTTCGAAATACCGCGCGTTCCCGACCATTGATATCCCGGACCGTACCTGGCCGTCGAAGACCATCACCGCCGCGCCGATCTGGTGCAGTTCCGACTTGCGCGACGGCAACCAGTCGCTGATCGAACCGATGGACGCGGTGAAAAAGCTGCGCTTCTGGAAAACCCTGGTATCGGTCGGAGTAAAGGAAATCGAGGCCTCGTTCCCGGCCGCTTCGCAAACCGACTTCGACTTCGTCCGTACCCTGATCGAAGACAACCACATCCCCGAGGACACCACCATCCAGGTGCTGACCCAGGGCCGTGAAGACTTGATCGCCCGTACTTTCGAATCTCTGCGCGGGGCGAAAAAAGCCATCGTTCACTTGTACAACGCCACTTCGCCGTCGTTCCGCCGCATTGTCTTCAATCAGGACAAGGACGGGGTCAAGGCCATCGCTGTCAACGCGGCCAAGCTGTTCGTCAAATACGCCGCCCAGCAGCCGGATACCCAGTGGACCTTCGAATACTCGCCAGAGACCTTCAGCGCCACTGAGCTGGAGTTCGCCAAGGAAGTCTGTGACGCGGTGATCGAGGTGTGGAACCCGACACCTGAGCACAAGGTGATCCTCAACCTGCCCGCCACCGTTGAATGCGCCACGCCGAACATCTATGCCGACCAGATCGAGTGGTTCGGTCGTCATATCAACCGTCGTGACAGCGTGATCATCAGCCTGCACACCCATAACGACCGTGGCACTGGCGTAGCCGCCACCGAGTTGGGCCTGATGGCCGGTGCCGACCGTGTCGAAGGCTGCCTGTTCGGCAATGGCGAGCGCACCGGCAACGTCGATCTGGTGACCGTGGCGTTGAATCTCTACACCCAGGGCATACACCCTGAGCTGGACTTCTCCGACATCGACGGCGTACGCAAGGTCGTGGAAGAGTGCAACCAGATTCCGGTGCACCCGCGTCACCCGTATGTCGGTGATCTGGTTCACACCGCCTTCTCCGGCTCCCACCAGGACGCGATCCGCAAGGGCTTTGCCCAGCAAAAACCGGATGCCTTGTGGGAAGTGCCGTACTTGCCGATCGACCCGGCCGACATCGGCCGCAGCTACGAGGCGGTGATTCGCGTCAATAGCCAGTCGGGCAAGGGCGGCATCGCCTACCTGCTGGAGCAGGAATACGGCATCAGCTTGCCACGCCGCATGCAGATCGAATTCAGCCAGGTGGTACAAGCGGAAACCGACCGCGTGGGCCTGGAGATGACGGCCTCGCAGATTCACAGCTTGTTGCAGCGTGAATACTTGCAAGCCAACACTCCATACGCGCTGGTCAGCCATCGCCTGCAGGAAGAAAACGGCAACAGCTCGGTAGAAGTTGAAGTCTCCGGCAAGGGCCAGGGCGAAACCAACCTGCGCTGGCAGGGCAAGGGCAACGGCGCGCTGGAAGCGCTGGTGGCCGGCCTCCCGATTCCGGTGGAGATCATGGATTACAACGAACACGCCATCGGTGCGGGGACCAATGCCAAGGCGGCGGCCTACATTGAACTGCGGGTCAATGGTGGGCGCGCGGTGCACGGCGTGGGCATTGATGAAAACATCACCACTGCCAGCTTCAAGGCGTTGTTCAGTGCGCTGAACCGCTCCCTGAGCCAGACGGAAGCGAAAGCGGCGTAAGCCTTCGCAGAAAGACAAAAGGCCCCTGGGTGAGAATCCAGGGGCCTTTTTGTTTTGGCCGCAGCTGCGTCAGGTGCAACTCGGTATTGCGCGGTGAGGTTCCAGACGGTATCTACGGGAAAGTTAGCGTCAGATAAACTGGAAGCTGTCGGCATCCAGGTTCGCCGGAAACCGTGTGCGATACGCCACCAACTCCGCAGCATCCAAACACACCTGAAACACCCCGTCCGCCTCCCCTGCACTCAGCAGGCTTTCGCCCTGAAAGTCCAGGACCTGGCTGTCACCGGTGTAGGCAAAGCCCTTGCCGTCAGTGCCCACCCGATTCACCGCCGCCACGTAGCAGAGGTTTTCGATAGCCCGCGCCGGCAGCAGGCGGTTCCAGTGCTGACGCCGCGCGCCAGGCCAGTTGGCGGTGTACAGCAGCAGGTCAGTGTCCTGGGCATCGCGGCTCCACACCGGAAAACGCAGGTCATAGCAAATCAACGGACGAATCCGCCAGCCCTTGAGTTCGAATTGCACCTGGCGCTCGCCAGGGGTGTAGTGGTCGTGCTCACCGGCCATGCGGAACAGATGGCGCTTGTCGTAATGCAGCACCTCACCATCAGGCCGCGCCCACAACAGGCGGTTACGGTGGCTGCCGTCAGCAGCCAGGATGATCACGCTGCCAGTGATCACCGCGTCGTGTTTCTTCGCCTGGGCCTTGAGCCATTCATGGGTTGGACCATTTTCCACTTCGGCGAGGGTTTGCGACGCCATGGAAAAGCCGGTGGTGAACATCTCCGGCAGCACAATCAGGTCCGCCCCCTTGGTCTGGTCCAGCAGCGGCTCAAAATGCTCCAGGTTGGCCTGGCGGTCGTGCCAGACAAGGGTGGTCTGCACCAGGGCGATATTCAGGTTGGGCAACGCACTCAGATCACGCATAATTTTTCTGCTGCTTGGCGCAGCGTCTCCTCGCGCTTGGCAAAACACAGGCGCACCAGGCGCTGGCCTTGGGGTGGGCTCTGGTAGAACACCGAGACCGGGATGGTTGCCACGCCGTGCTCGCGGGTCATCCACAGCGACATCTCGACGTCATTGAGGTCGGGGCGAATCCGCGAGTAATCCACCAACTGGAAGTAAGTACCGGTCACTCGGGTAAAACTGAAACGCGACGGCGCCAGCAAGTCGCAGAACAGGTCGCGCTTGGCCTGATAAAAGGCCGGCAGCTCTTCGACGTGTTCCGGGTGTTCGGCCATGAAATCCGCCAGCGCGTACTGCAAAGGAGTCACGCCGCAGAAGCTGACGTATTGATGCACCTTGCGCAGTTCGGCAGTCAGGGCCGGGGGCGCGACCACGTAGCCGGTTTTCCAGCCGGTAACGTGGTAGGTTTTGCCAAAAGAGCTGACCACAAATGAACGTTGATACAGCTCCTCATGGGCCAACACGCTGACGTGGGGCACACCATCGAACACCAAGTGTTCGTAAACCTCGTCGCTGACCAGGTAGATATCGCGGTCGCGGATCAGTTCGGCCAACTGGTCCAGCTCGGCCCGATTGATCAAGGCACCGCTGGGGTTATGCGGGGTGTTGAGAATGATCATGCGGGTGCGCGGCGACAGTGCAGCCTTGATCTTCTCGAAATCCAGGGTGAAGTCATGCAGGCCCAACTGTACATGCACGCAACGACCGCCAGCCAGCTCCACCGAGGGCTCGTAGCTGTCGTAACAAGGGTCAAATACGATGACTTCATCACCGCTGCGGATCACCGTCTGGATCGCGCAGAAGATTGCCTGGGTAGCGCCGGGGGTGATGGTCACTTCGCTGTCGGCGCTCACCGTGGAGCCGTAGCTGCGGGCGATCTTGGCCGCCACCTGCTGACGCAACGCAGGGAGGCCGGTCATGGGGGCGTATTGGTTATGGCCGCTGGCGATGTGTTTGCCCACCGCGTCGAGCAAGGCTTGGGGGCCATTGAAATCGGGAAAGCCCTGGGACAGGTTAAGCGCGCCGGTTTCGGCGGCGAGCTGGGACATGGTAGTGAAAATGGTGGTGCCGACATTCGGCAGTTTACTGGTGATCATCGGTGAGTCCCTGCTGAACACCCGGCTCTACGGCGGCACGGGAAGGACCGAGGATAGCCCATACGGCGCGCATAAAAAAAGGGCGCCAGAGGCGCCCTTTCGGCTGATCGAGATCAGCGTTTATCTTTACGCTTTTTATCAGCCTTCTTGTTGTGACTCATCAAGCGACGCTTCTTGTTCACTTGGCGGTCAGTCAGGCTGTTCTTGTTGCCTTCGTATGGGTTTTCGCCACCCTTGAACTCGATACGGATCGGCGTGCCGACCAGTTTCAAGACACGGCGGTAGGTGTTTTCCAGGTAACGGACGTAGGACTTGGGCACCTTCTCGATCTGATTACCGTGGATCACGATAATCGGCGGGTTGGCACCACCCAAGTGGGCGTAACGCAGCTTGATCCGGCGGTTGTTGACCATCGGCGGTGCGTGGTCGCCAACTGCGTCTTCGAGGATCTGGGTCAGGCGGTTGGTCGGCCAGCGGGTCACAGCGGACTTGAACGAGTTCTGAACCGAAGCGTAGAGGTTACCCACGCCGGTGCCGTGCAATGCCGAGATAAAGTGGATATCGGCAAAGTCGACGAAGAACAGACGACGCTGCAGCTCGACCTTGACGAAGTCACGCTCGCTCGGCGTCATGCCATCCCACTTATTGATCGCAATCACCAAGGCCCGACCGGCTTCCAGGGCAAAGCCCAGAAGGTTGAGGTCGTGGTCGACCACGCCTTCGCGGGCGTCCATGACGAAGATCACCACGTTGGCGTCTTTGATCGCCTGCAGGGTTTTGACCACGGAGAACTTTTCAACTTCCTCGTGGATCTTGCCGCGCTTGCGCACGCCGGCGGTGTCGATCAGCGTGTACTTCTCGTCGTTACGCTCGAACGGGATGTAGATACTGTCGCGGGTGGTACCGGGTTCGTCATAGACGATAACCCGGTCTTCGCCCAGCATACGGTTGACCAGAGTCGACTTGCCGACGTTCGGCCGGCCGATGATGGCGATCTTGATGCCGTCTTTCTCGCTCGGACCAGGAATGCGCTTGGCTTCCTCGCCTTCAGCAACGATCTCGCCTTCGCCCTCTTCTTCCTCGACGTCATCGCGAGGGAAGTCGCGCAGGCAGATTTCCAGCATCTGGGTGATGCCGCGACCGTGTGCACCGGCGATCGGGATCGCGTCACCCAGGCCCATCGGGCTGAATTCGGCGCGGGCCATTTCCGGATCGATGTTATCGATCTTGTTGGCCACCACGTAGGAACGCTTGTTGCGCTTGCGCAGGTGCTCGCCAATCATCTGGTCAGCAGCGGTGTAGCCCGCGCGGGCATCCACCAGGAACAGCACGACATCGGCTTCTTCAATGGCCAGCAGCGACTGCTCGGCCATCTTTTCGTCCATGCCATGTTCGTCACCGGAGATACCGCCGGTGTCGACAAGAATGTAGGAGCGCCCTTGCCACTTTGCCTCACCGTATTGGCGATCACGGGTCAGACCGGACAAGTCGCCGACGATGGCGTCGCGAGTCCTGGTCAGGCGGTTAAACAAGGTGGACTTGCCGACGTTTGGTCGGCCCACCAGGGCGATTACGGGAACCATGAGGCTCTCCAGTTCGTTATTTCAGAAAATACAAAAGCCGCTGCAAGGCAGCGGCTGGTGCTCGACTGTAGGAGCGAGCTTGCTCAAAAACGCAAAGGCAACGCGTTTATTCAGAATACACGCGTCATCGTTGACGTCCATTGCGAGCAAACTCGCTCCTACAGGTGAAGCTGCCTGGAGGCGACCTCCAAGCATAGTCAAAGCTTTACTTGATGGTCAGGGCTTCCAGCTTGCCACTGTTGCCAAACACGTAAATCATGTCACCTACCACCAGCGGACGGGCACGCAGGCCATCGCTGTCGATACGTTCGCGACCGACAAAGCGACCGTCAACCTGGCTCAGCAGGTGCAGGTAACCTTCCAGGTCACCGACCGCCACGTAGCTGGAGAACACTTCCGGTGCCGACAATTGACGGCGAGCCAGGGAGTCGTTGCTCCACAGTGCAGTGGTGGAACGCTCGTCGACACTTTCAACAGTGCCGGATGCGAGGCTTACGTAGACGCTGCCAAACCCTTGGGCGACACCGGCGTAGCTGGAAGCATCACGCTGCCAAAGTACGCGGCCGCTTTGCAGGTCCAGTGCCGCTACACGGCCCTGGTAAGTGGCGACATAGAGGGTTTCACCCGACAGCAGCAAGCCACCGTCGATGTCCACTACGCGATCCAGTTCCGAACGACCCTGAGGAATCGCAACCCGTGATTCCCAGGCCGGCACGCCGTTCTGGGTGTCGAGGGCGACCACTTTACCGGTGGACAGGCCTGCCAGTGCCAGACGATTGGTCACAACCGGACCACTGGTACCGCGCAAGGTCAGGACTGCAGGGGTGCTGTCATACAACCAGCGCTGCTCGCCAGTGCTGGCGTCAAGGCCAATCACACGGTCATCCTGGGTCTGCACGACAACGATGTCGCCGTTGGTGGCCGGCGGTGCGAGGACTTCACTGGTCACGCGAGCGCGCCATTTCTCTTCACCGTTGCTCGAATCCAGGGCCACAACTTCGCCTTTCAGCGTGCCAATCAGCACCATGCCGTAACCCACGCCAACGGCGCCGGATACTGGCAGTTCGAGGTCTTTCTTCCACTTGACGTCGCCGTTCATGCGATCCATGGAGATCACCACGCCGGTCACGTCAGCGGCCACAATGTTGTCACCGTCGATTGCCGGTACCAGCATGTTGTAGGTGTCGCCCTGGCCGTCACCGATAGAGCGGCTCCACTGCTTTTGCAGGACCACTTCTTCCTTGAAGCTGGTCAGCTCGGCCGGAGGCAGTTCTTTTTTGCTGTTGCTGCTGCAACCCGCGGCCAAAACGGCCAGAGCCAGCAATGCTGCATGTTTCCAACGGATCACGTCACGCATCCCCTTTGGCCAAGTCGTCCAGCTTGATTTGTAAACCACCGACCGCCGCTTCATCAGACAGCGCAGCCTTGGCTTTTTGGTACGCAGCATTGGCTTCGTCGGTACGACCCAATTGGACCAGCAGGTCGCCCTTGAGCTCTTCGCGAGTAGCCAGGAATGCCTTGTCAGCATCGCCGTCGAGCAATTTCAGTGCTTCGTCAGCCTTGTTCTGTGCCGCCAGTACCTGAGCCAGACGCTGACGCGCGATTTCACCCAGGGTCGGGTTGGTCGGTTTGTCGGTGATGGCTTTCAGCTCGGAGGCTGCGTCATCCAGCCTGCCAGTGTCGACCGCGACCTTGGCGACGAACAGACTGCCGTATTGGGCGTAGGCGCTACCGCCAAATTCGCTTTTCAGTTTGCCGGCCAAGCCTGCAACCTGGGCAGGATCAGGCTTGCCGTCAGGCGTCAGCGTGGTTTCCAGCAGTTGCTGATAGAGTATCGAGGCGCCTTGCGACTGATTGCCCTGATACTTCTGCCAGGCCTGCCAGCCGAACACCACTACTAAAGCCAGCAAGCCGCCAGTGACCAGGGGTTTGCCGTTACGCTGCCACCAGTCTTTGAACTCGGCCAGCTGATCATCATCAGAACTCGACACCCCAATACTCCTTAATCGCTAAATTCGGCTGTTTGACAGCTTCAACCCTGCACGATGCAGGTGGCCAAGTGCGCAGCAAGCGCATCAAAGGCAATACTTTGTTGTTCGCCCTGGCCACGCAGGGGTTTGAAACCTACCACTTGCTGGGCCAACTCGTCATCGCCCAGGATCAGTGCAAACAGCGCACCGCTCTTGTCGGCTTTCTTGAACTGGCTTTTAAAACTACCGGCACCGGCATTGATTTGCAGGCGCAGGTTCGGCAACTGGTCGCGAACCTTCTCGCTCAAGGTCAGGGCCGCCAGTTCGGCAGCCTCGCCAAAGGCACAGAGGTACACGTCCACCTGACGGGAAATTTCTTCGGGGACCTGCTCCAGGGTTTCCAGCAGCAGGATCAGCCGCTCGATGCCCATGGCAAAACCTACACCGGTGGTCGGCTTGCCGCCCATTTGCTCCACCAGGCCGTCGTACCGACCGCCGGCGCACACGGTGCCCTGGGCGCCAAGTTTGTCGGTGACCCACTCGAATACGGTCTTGCTGTAGTAATCGAGGCCGCGCACCAACTTGGGGTTGATGATGTAGGGAATGCCAGCTGCATCCAGGCGAGCCTTAAGGCCCTCAAAGTGTGTACGTGACTCATCATCCAGGTAGTCGGCCATTTTCGGCGCGTCTACGAGTACCGCTTGGGTATCGGCGTTCTTGGTGTCCAGCACCCGCAGCGGGTTGGTCTTCAGACGGCGCTGGCTGTCTTCGTCCAGCTTGTCCAAATGAGCGGACAGGAATTCCACCAGGGCTTCGCGGTAGCGGCCCCGGGACTCGCTGGTGCCCAGGCTGTTCAGTTCAAGCGTGACCGCATCGCGGATACCCAGCATGCCCCACAGCCGCCAGGTCAGCACGATCAGCTCGGCGTCAATGTCCGGACCGTCGAGGTTAAAGACTTCCAGGCCGATCTGGTGGAACTGGCGATAACGGCCTTTCTGCGGACGCTCATGGCGAAACATCGGGCCGATGTACCACAATTTCTGCGGCTGGCCACCACCGGTGAGGCCATGTTCCAGCACGGCGCGCACGCACGCGGCGGTGCCTTCCGGACGCAGGGTCAGGGAGTCGCCGTTGCGGTCTTCGAAGGTGTACATCTCTTTTTCGACGATGTCGGTCACTTCACCGATGGAGCGTTTGAACAGCTCGGTGAATTCGACGATCGGCATGCGGATCTGCTTGTAACCGTAGTTATCCAGCAGGCGTGCGACAGTGCTCTCGAAGTAGCGCCACAAGGGCGTCTGCTCAGGCAGGATATCGTTCATGCCACGAATGGCTTGCAGAGACTTGCTCACTAAAAATCCTTAAATTCGTTCGATCAGCCGCGTGCGATAACCGCTGCGTCAGCTTCGACCTTCTCGGCCGCTCTCTGGCGGATCAGCCGTTCTAGCTCATCCACCAGATTATCATTCGTCAATTTCTGCGACGGCTTGCCGTCGATGTAAATCAGGTTTGGCGTACCACCGGTCAAGCCCACATGAGCCTCTTTGGCCTCACCTGGCCCGTTGACCACGCAACCGATGACCGCGACATCCAGCGGAACCAACAGGTCTTCGAGGCGCACTTCCAGTTCGTTCATGGTTTTCACCACGTCGAAGTTCTGCCGCGAGCAGCTCGGGCAGGCAATGAAGTTGATGCCACGGGAGCGTAAATGCAGGGATTTGAGAATGTCGTAGCCGACTTTCACTTCCTCTACCGGGTCTGCCGCCAGGGAGATGCGAATAGTATCGCCAATCCCGTCGGCCAGCAGCATACCGAGACCCACCGCAGATTTCACTGTGCCTGAACGCAAACCGCCCGCTTCGGTAATCCCCAGGTGCAGCGGCTGGACGATTTCCTTGGCGAGCAGGCGGTAGGCTTCTACCGCCATGAACACGTCGGAAGCTTTTACGCTGACCTTGAAGTCCTGGAAATTCAGGCGTTCGAGGTGTTCAACGTGACGCAATGCAGACTCGACCAGCGCCGCAGGAGTGGGCTCACCGTACTTTTTTTGCAGGTCTTTTTCCAGGGATCCGGCGTTGACGCCAATACGGATCGGGATGCCACGATCACGGGCAGCATTCACCACGGCTCGTACCCGGTCTTCGCGACCGATGTTGCCCGGGTTGATCCGCAGGCAATCGACGCCCAGTTCGGCGACGCGCAAGGCGATCTTGTAGTCGAAGTGAATGTCGGCGACCAGCGGCACCTTGACCAGTTGCTTGATACGGCCGAACGCTTCAGCCGCGTCCATGTCCGGAACGGAAATTCGCACGATATCGACGCCAGCCGCTTCCAAACGGTTGATCTGGGCGACAGTGGCCGCGACGTCGTTGGTGTCGCTGTTGGTCATGCTCTGTACCGCGATGGGGGCATCGCCACCCACCGGCACCGAGCCGACCCAGATTTTGCGCGATACGCGACGTTTGATTGGAGATTCGCCGTGCATGACTTTATTGTCCCAACTTCAGGCGAGCAGTCTCGCCACTGGTGAACGGTGCCAGGTCCACAGGCTGGCCGTTGTAGGCCACTTGCGCACCACGGGCAAAGCCCAGGCGCAGCGTCAAGGGAGGCTTGCCGCCTTGGTCAAAAGTATCTCCCTTACGCTTGAGACCGCTAAACAGTACTTTGCCATTGCCATCGGTGACTTGCGTCCAGCAGTCAGAGAGGTAGGTAATCTGTACACGTCCATCACCCGCCACAAGAGCAGGCGCTGTTGGCGCTGCAACCGTCGGTGCTACCGGTGCAACCGGAGCCGTTGTGGCTGGGGCCTGGACCGGGGCCGCTGGGGTATGCGTCGGTGCCGGTGAAGTAGCAGGCGCAGCTGGGGCTGGCGCAGCAGCGATAGCGGCTGGGTCAGCGCTGGCTTCGGCAGCCGACTGGCCAGCCTGCAGATCCAGGTTGGCCTGGCCTTCAGGCGCTGTCTGGCCCTGGACTACGGCCTGGTCTTCAGGCTCGTCCAACGGGTGAATCTGAGTGGTGCCGTCGGCGCTTTCGACTTCGACGTGCTCCATGGCGTTGCTGACTACGTCCTTGCTGCGCAGGGAGGTCTGATCCTGCCACCAGACGAAGCCACCGCCGATCACGGCGATCAACAGCAACAAGCTGACAATTCGCAAAATAGTGTGGGAGACCCGCACCGGCTCTTCGATGCGACCCAGGCCGTGGACATTGCTGCCCTGGGAGTCGGTGCCGGTGAACTGGTCGAATTCCTGGACCAACACGGTCTGGTCAATGCCCAGCAACTTGGCGTAGGCGCGAATATAGCCGCGGGCAAAGGTATGCCCTGGCAGCTTGTCGAACGCGCCGGTTTCCAGGTTGCCCAGTGACGTGACGGTTAAATTAAGCTTTAGGGCCACGTCTGCCAGCGACCAACCATTGCTTTCGCGGGCCTGTCGCAAGGTCTCGCCTGGGTTTACGCGATTAGCTGCTACAACTTCCGGGTGCGCCGCTTTCATCATTGCTCCGACAGGTATTGCTGATATTCCGGCGAGCCGGGATAGAGTCGTTCTAATTGCTGGCCAAAACGTGCGGCCTTGTCGCGTTCTTCATGAACCGTCGCCAGACGCACGCCAAGCAATAGACTACGTGCATTTTGCCCGCTGAGCAGGCTAAACCGTTCGTAATAGTCACGTGCCGGCACATAATGCCTGTCTTCGAAGGACAACTCAGCCATTTCCAGCAATGCCCGTGACTGGTGACGGTTCAGGTGCAGGGCTTTTTCCAGTTGCTGGCGAGCGGTATCGCGCTGCCCGAGAAGAATGGAGGTCACCCCCAGGTTCTCAAAAACCCGCGAACGCTCAGGATAGAGGGTATCGGCCGCCGCTTGCTGGAAATAATCGGACGCTTCGGCATAACGATTTTGCTGAAACAGGAAGCTGCCGTAGTTATTGAGCAGACGCGGATCATTGGAGCGCGCCGCCAGTGCCTTGTGGAAATACTGGTCGGCCAACTCTGGTTCATCCTGAGCCTGGAACACCAGGGCCAACGCAGCATTGGCGTCGGCATCGCGGCTGTCGAGGACCAGGGCCTTTTGCAACGGCACCTTGGCCTGTTCGCTCAACCCCTGGCGCAGGTAACCCAACCCCAGCTGCACATAAGCAGCACGCGCTTCGTCGCGGCCCTTACTGGTTTGCAAAGGGCTGTCATGGCCCGATGAAACACAGCCAACCGTGAGGCTGGCAACAAGCAAAAGCAGCGCAAGGCGCAAGGGCATAGAGGTCCTCTCTCAGGTTCAGGTCGCGGTTGGCATATCGTTGTCGGCGCTCAATTCGCGCACGGCGATATAACGTTCGCTGCGACGGGTGCGATCCAGCACCTGCCCTACCAATTGGCCACATGCCGCATCGATGTCTTCACCGCGAGTGGTGCGTACGGTGACATTGAAGCCTGCATGGTGCAGTTGATCCTGGAAACGGCGGATGGCGTTGTTGCTCGGCCGCTCGTAGCCAGAATGGGGAAACGGGTTGAACGGAATCAGGTTGATCTTGCACGGGACGTTCTTGAGCAACTCAATCATCTCGACGGCGTGTTCGACCTTGTCGTTGATGTCCTTGAGCATGGTGTACTCAATGGTCAACACACGCTTCTCGCCCAAGGTCGCCATGTAACGCTGGCAAGATTCGAGCAGCATCTTAAGCGGATACTTCTTGTTGATCGGCACCAATTGGTTACGCAATGCGTCATTGGGTGCGTGCAGGGACAACGCCAGAGAGACGTCGATGTGCTTGGCCAGCTCATCGATCATCGGTACCACGCCGGAGGTCGACAGGGTCACACGGCGCTTGGAGATGCCGTAACCCAGGTCGTCCATCATCAAGTGCATGGCCGCGACGACGTTGTCGAAGTTCAGCAGCGGCTCGCCCATGCCCATCATCACCACGTTGGTGATGGCACGGTCGGCGGTCGCCGGAATGCTGCCAAACGATTTATTGGCAATCCATACCTGGCCGATGACTTCGGCGGCGGTGAGGTTGCTATTGAAGCCTTGCTTGCCGGTGGAGCAGAAACTGCAATCCAGGGCACAGCCTGCCTGGGACGAAACGCACAAGGTGCCGCGCTTGCCCTGGGGAATGTAGACGGTCTCGACGCAGCTGCCGGACTCCACGCGCACCACCCACTTACGGGTGCCGTCAGTGGAGATGTCCTCGCTGACAACTTCGGGACCACGAACTTCGGCAATGACCTTGAGCTTGTCGCGCAGGGCCTTGCTGACGTTCGTCATGACGTCGAAATCATCGACGCCAAGATGGTGAATCCATTTCATTACCTGACTGGCACGGAAACGCTTCTCCCCGATTGAGTCGAAGAATTTTTCCATTTCCGGCTGAGTCAGACCCAGCAGGTTGGTTTTTGCAGTCGATGTAGTCATGGATTCACCTTCACTCTTCAAGCCAATGCTTAGCGAGTGGTTACTTCAGTAGCAGCGAAAAAGTAAGCGATTTCGCGAGCAGCGGCGGCTTCGGAGTCCGAACCGTGAACAGCGTTGGCATCGATGGATTCAGCGAAGTCAGCGCGGATGGTGCCGGCAGCCGCTTCTTTAGGGTTGGTAGCACCCATCAGTTCGCGGTTCAGAGCGATGGCGTTTTCGCCTTCCAGAACCTGAACAACAACAGGACCGGAGATCATGAAAGCAACCAGCTCGCCGAAGAAACCACGGGCGCTGTGCTCAGCGTAGAAGCCTTCAGCTTCGGCTTTGGACAGTTGCTTCAGTTTCGAAGCTACAACCTTCAGGCCGGCTTTTTCGAAACGGGTGACGATCTCGCCGATAACGTTTTTTGCAACAGCGTCAGGCTTGATGATGGAGAAGGTACGTTGAACAGCCATGGTGTAACTCCAGAAACGGTAATTTGCGAAAAATTAAACCCGCGAATTATACGCGGGTTCTTGGGTATTGCCTAACCTGCGTAAGGGGGGCTCAGTCTGCTTCTTCGATCCAGGCGGCCTGAATGGCTTCAAGCACCTTCTCGCCACCACGACTATGATCGTCATCAAACTCCGGCAACGCCACAACCCAGTTGTGAAGATCGACGAAGCGCACATAGCGCGGATCCACATCAGGCTTGGTTTCAGCCAGTTGAATCGAGATTTCCAGCACATCAACCCATTTCAGACTCATGACAACAACCCCTTGAATCAGTGCGGCGCTTCAGCCGCATGGTTGAGCGAATATTTCGGTATTTCGACGGTGATATCTTCCGTGCCGACGATCGCCTGGCAGGTCAAGCGCGAAGTCGGTTCCAGACCCCAGGCCCTATCAAGATAGTCTTCTTCCAGCTCATCGGCTTCATTCAGCGAATCGAAACCCTCGCGAATCACACAGTGACAGGTGGTACAGGCGTTGACGCCGCCGCAGGCACTTTCGATCTCAATGTGGTTGTCATGAGCGACTTCGAGAAGGGACTTGCCGGTCTCAGCCTCCACGACCATACCGTCCGGGCAATGCTCGGCGTGTGGCAGAAAAATGATCTGCGGCATCAGTTATTCCTCAAGTTCATTCAAGTTGCGACCCGCCAGGGCGGTTTTCACCGTCAAGTCCATTCGGCGGGCAGCAAAGGCATCGGTCACTTGCGACAGACGCTTGGTCTGCTGCTCGATGGCGTAACCATCGGTGCCTTTCATCAATTCGGACAGCGCCTGCATTTGCAGATCGATCACCATGCGCTCTTCAGCGTCCAGCAAACGCTCGCCGTCGGTATCAAGGGCTCCCTGCACCGCTTCGAGCAGGCGCTGGGCGTCGACTTGCTGCTCACGCAATACACGGGCGACCTTGTCGTCACTGGCATGCTGGAACGAGTCCTTGAGCATCTTGGCGATTTCGCCGTCGGTCAGGCCGTAGGACGGTTTGACCTGGATACTGGCTTCAACGCCCGAACCGAGCTCACGAGCGGCAACACTGAGCAGGCCATCGGCGTCGACCTGAAAGGTCACACGAATCTTTGCGGCGCCAGCAACCATGGCCGGAATGCCGCGCAATTCGAAGCGCGCCAGGGAGCGGCAATCGCTGATCAGCTCACGCTCGCCCTGCAGCACATGAATCATCATGGCCGACTGGCCATCTTTATAGGTAGTGAAGTCCTGAGCACGGGCGACGGGGATGGTCGTATTGCGTGGAATCACCTTCTCCATCAGGCCGCCCATGGTTTCCAGCCCCAAGGACAACGGAATCACGTCGAGCAACAGCAGTTCGCCACCATCACGCTTGTTACCCGCGAGTGTGTCGGCCTGGATCGCCGCCCCGATAGCCACCACTTGATCCGGATCGATTTCGGTCAGCGGCTGACGACCAAAAGCCTCGGCAACGGCGTCGCGAACGCGCGGCACACGAGTAGAACCACCGACCATGACCACGGCAGCCACGTCTTCCAGTTCGATACCGGAATCACGCACGGCGCGGCGGCAGGCTTTCAGGCTGCGAGCGACCATGGGCTCGATCAGCGCATCAAAGGCGTCACGGGTCAGTTGGGCCGACCAGTTGCCGTAGGCAACCTCGACGGATGCAGTATCAGTCAGCGCTTCTTTAGCGGCACAGGCGGTTTGCAGCAGGCTACGTTGCGCACCCGGATCAAGGTCAGCCGACAAACTGGCGCTCTCGATGATCCAGCCGGCAATGGCGTGATCGAAGTCATCGCCGCCCAGGGCAGTGTCGCCACCGGTTGCCAGGACCTCAAAGACACCGCCGGTCAGACGCAGAATCGAAATATCAAAAGTACCGCCACCCAAGTCATAAATGGCGACCAGGCCTTCTGCGTGCTGATCCAGACCGTAAGCCACCGCCGCAGCAGTAGGCTCGTTGAGCAGGCGCAGCACGTTCAGGCCGGCGAGTTTTGCCGCGTCCTTAGTGGCCTGGCGCTGAGCGTCATCGAAATACGCAGGAACGGTAATCACCGCGCCAACCAACTCGCCGCCCAAGGTAGTTTCCGCGCGCTGGCGCAGGACCTTGAGGATATCGGCCGACACTTCCACCGGGCTTTTCGGGCCCTGGACAGTGTCGATGAACGGCATATGGGATTCACCGCCGACAAAGCGGTACGGCAACTGATCGCCCAATTGCTTGACGTCGGACAGACCACGACCCATCAAGCGCTTGACCGACAGCACGGTATTCAGGGGATCGGTGGATGCGGCCAGCTTGGCCGACTCGCCCACTTCGGTGCGATCGGCGTGGTAACGCACGGCGGACGGCAGGATGACCTGGCCATCGGCGTCGGGCAGCGGCTCGCTAAGACCGCTGCGCAACGCAGCGACCAGCGAATTGGTAGTGCCCAAGTCGATCCCAACCGCCAGACGACGCTGGTGCGGTTGAGGACTTTGGCCGGGTTCGGCGATCTGCAGTAGGGCCATGGTAATCAGGACTTATCTGTATATCAGGCGTGCAACCGGGGCAGCACTGGGTTAATCGTCGAGGCGCTCTTCTAACTGGCGCACTTCGTAGGTGAGCTTGTCGAGGAACTGCATGCGTCGCATCAGGCGTTCGGCCTGTTCGCGTTGCGCCGCATCATCCCAACAGGCTGCGAAGCTTTCGTTAAGCTCATCCTGGGCCACTTTCAGACGGCGCTTGAAGACTGCGATTCCAGCCAGATCGGCCTCGTCCTGCAGGTCTTCGAGCTCTTCGCGCCATTGCATCTGCTGCATCAGGAAATCAGGGTCCTGGACCGTGACTTCAAGTGGCAACTCGCGACCACCCATCGCGAGCAGGTAGCGCGCGCGTTTGGGAGGGGTTTTAAGCGTCTGATAGGCTTCGTTGAGGCTGGCTGATTGCTCCAGCGCCAGGCGTTGCTCACGCTCGGAAGCGTCAGCGAAGCGATCCGGATGCACCCCACGCGCCAATTCACGGTAGCGCGCGGCAAGCTGCTCGAGGTCCAAGCGAAAACTCGGCTGAAGCTCGAATAAAGCGAAATGACAAGGAGTACCCACAATCAGCCTCAGATGTTGAAGCTTTCGCCGCAGCCACATTCACCGCGTACGTTGGGGTTGTTGAACTTGAAGCCTTCGTTCAACCCTTCCTTGACGAAATCGAGTTCGGTGCCGTCCAGGTAGGTCAGGCTTTTCGGGTCGATAATCACTTTCTCGCCGTGACTTTCGAACACCTGATCTTCCGAAACCACCTCGTCGACAAACTCCAGCACATAGGCAAGACCGGAACAGCCCGTGGTGCGAACACCCAGACGAATCCCCTCACCTTTGCCGCGCCCATCAAGGGAGCGTCGCACGTGTTTAGCCGCCGCTTCTGTCATGCTGATAGCCATCGTGACTCCTTACTCGTCGCCAAATGCTTAGATCAAGCCTTTCTTCTGCTTGTAGTCGCGAACAGCCGCCTTGATGGCGTCTTCTGCGAGTACCGAGCAGTGAATTTTCACTGGTGGCAAGGCCAGTTCTTCGGCCAACTGGGTATTGCTGATGGTGACAGCCTCATCCAGGGTTTTGCCTTTCATCCATTCGGTCGCCAGGGAGCTGGAGGCGATGGCCGAACCGCAACCATAGGTCTTGAACTTGGCATCTTCGATGACGCCCTGGTCGTTGACCTTGATCTGCAGACGCATGACGTCGCCGCACGCCGGGGCGCCGACCATGCCAGTGCCGACATCAGGGTCTTCCGCGTTCATCTTGCCGACGTTGCGCGGGTTTTCGTAGTGGTCGATGACCTTTTCGCTGTAAGCCATGGTACTGAATCCTCACTCATCAGGGCCGCTCTGGAACCCTGTAAATACGCCTGCGTTTTCCGCCACGTACTTACAGAACCCTTGGGTGGCGGCTTCTATAGTTAGTGTGCCGCCCACTCGATCTTGGAAATATCGATACCGTCTTTGTACATGTCCCACAGCGGCGACAAGGTACGCAGCTTGGTGACGGCCTCGCAGACTTTCTGCGCGGCGTAATCGACTTCTTCTTCAGTGGTGAAACGGCCGAACGTGAAACGGATTGAGCTGTGCGCCAATTCGTCGTTGCGGCCCAGGGCGCGCAGGACGTAGGACGGTTCAAGGGAAGCCGAGGTACAGGCCGAACCGGACGAAACCGCCAGGTCCTTGAGCGCCATGATCAGCGACTCGCCTTCGACGTAGTTGAAGCTCAAATTCAGGTTGTGCGGTACGCGGGCAGTCATGCTGCCGTTGATGTACAGCTCTTCAAGGTTTTCGACCTGCTTGTAGAAGCGGTCGCTCAACGCCTTGATACGCACGTTTTCGGCAGCCATGTCTTCCTTGGCCACACGGAAGGCTTCGCCCATGCCAACGATCTGGTGGGTCGCCAGGGTGCCAGAACGCATGCCACGCTCGTGACCGCCACCATGCATGGTCGCTTCGATGCGCACGCGAGGCTTGCGACTCACGTAGAGGGCGCCGATGCCTTTAGGGCCATAAGTCTTGTGGGCAGAGAACGACATCAGGTCGACTTTCAGCTTCGACAGGTCGATATCGACCTTACCGGTGGACTGAGCGGCGTCGACGTGCAGCAACACGCCCCTGGAGCGGGTCAGCTCACCGATCGCGGCGATGTCGTTGATGGTGCCGATTTCGTTGTTCACGTGGATGATGGAAACCAGGATGGTGTCTTCACGCATCGCGGCTTCGATCATCGCAGGAGTCACCAGGCCTTCAGTAGTAGGCTCGATGTAGGTAACTTCAAACCCTTCACGCTCCAGTTGGCGCATGGTGTCGAGGACAGCCTTATGCTCAATCTTGGTGGTGATCAGGTGTTTGCCCTTGGTGGCGTAGAAATGCGCTGCGCCCTTGATCGCCAGGTTGTCGGACTCGGTGGCACCGGAGGTCCAGACGATCTCACGCGGGTCGGCATTGACCAGGTCAGCGACCTGGCGACGAGCGTTTTCCACGGACTCTTCGGCTTTCCAGCCGAAAACGTGGGAACGGGACGCCGGGTTGCCGAAGTTTCCGTCAACCAGCAGGCACTCACTCATCTTTTGCGCGACACGCGGATCAACCGGGGTGGTCGCTGAGTAATCAAGGTAAATCGGCAATTTCATGGACTTTCTCCTAAATCAGGCTGGCTGGCGTGCCGTTAGCTCTTCGGCTGTCACTCGACGGCGGACGCTTCAATCTTGTCCAGACGCGGCGCCCTGGTGTTACAGCGGCGCTGGTCCTGACGCTGGGCTACTTCTTGCACCTCACGGCGAGTCACAAGATCAGCCAAGCTGATACCACTCAAAAATTCATGGATCTGCAGGCTCAGATCGCACCACAAGTGGTGCGTCAGGCAGGTGTCGCCGGCATGGCAATCACCCAACCCCTGGCATTTGGTAGCATCGACGGATTCGTTGACCGCATCGATCACCTGGGCCACCTGGATGCCCTGCATGTCGCGGGACAACTGATAACCACCACCTGGCCCACGAACACTGGAAACCAGATTGCTGCGGCGCAATTTGGCGAACAACTGTTCGAGGTAAGACAGGGAAATGCCTTGGCGCTCAGAGATATCGGCCAGGGACACCGGCCCATTTTGCGCGTGCAGGGCCAAGTCAAGCATGGCGGTCACTGCGTATCGGCCTTTTGTAGTCAGTCTCATGGACAAGTACCAAGGTGTTTCAGAATAGGAGCAAGTATGCAATTCCCGAGTATTTAAGTCAACTATAAGACCTAGTACCTTAGTCGGGAATACCCGCAAAACGGGCGCGCGAATAATAGCAGGGCGAGATGGCATCGAACAGCGGAGCTGAAGCCACGCCGATCAAATGTAGGAGCGCGCTTGCTCGCGATGGACGCGAGCGATTACGCGGGGTGTCTGGATGCCCGCGTCGCTCTCAAGCTTTTCGCGAGCAAGCTCGCACCTACAGATGGGAGGGGATTAGCCCGCCTTGCTGGCGCCTTCGTCCTTGATCTCGGCGAAGTCTTCTTCGCGCAGTTCCGGCAGGTCCTTGGCGCAGTAGCTGCTGCCCAGCTCCTTCAACGCGCCGCACATGCCATCCAGCTTGCCGTCCACCGCTTGCAGATGATCAAGCAACTGGCCGATGGCTCGGGCCACTGGGTCGGGCATGTCTTCGCTAACGCCATAGGCATCGAAACCAATCTTTTCCGCCATAGCTTTGCGCTTGGCTTCCTGCTCGCCACTCGCCTCAGCCTTGACGATGATCCGACCCGGAATGCCGACGACCGTTGCACCGGGCGGCACAGCCTTGGTGACCACGGCATTGGAGCCAACCTTGGCACCGGCGCCGACAGTAAACGGCCCGAGCACCTTGGCGCCTGCCCCGACTACAACGCCATCTTCCAGCGTCGGGTGGCGCTTACCCTTGTTCCAGGTGGTCCCACCGAGGGTCACACCCTGGTACAGCGTCACGTCATCACCAATCTCGGCGGTCTCGCCAATCACAATACCCATGCCGTGGTCGATAAAGAACCGACGACCGACCTTTGCGCCAGGGTGAATCTCGATGCCGGTCAACCAGCGGCCAAAGTTGGAGACCACCCGCGCCAGCCACTTCCAACCCATATTCCACAGAGCACCGGACAATCGGTGAATCCAGATCGCATGCATGCCCGGATAGCAGGTCAGCACTTCAAAGGCGTTACGCGCCGCCGGATCACGATGAAAAACACTCTGGATATCTTCTCGCAAACGCTCGAACATTTTTAATCCTTCCGCTTAAGAAGCTCGCCACGGGCCGCTTTCTGGGTTTCCGTGAGGATGCCACGCAATATATTCATTTCTGCCCGACTGACCGAGCTGCGTCCGTACAACCGGCGCAGGCGAGCCATCAAGTGCCGTGGTTTTTCCGGATCGAGGAATTCGATGGCTACCAGGGTTTGCTCCAGGTGCTCATAGAATCGCTCCAATTCGTCCATGGTGGCCAACTCGCCACTTTTGGTCGACGCTACCTCGTCCTTCTCCACTTTACTCGGCTGACCTTGAACCGCCAGCCAGGACATGCGCACTTCATAACTCAACACCTGCACCGCTGCCCCGAGATTCAGCGAGCTGAATTCGGGGTCTGATGGGATATGCACGTGATAATGACATCGCTGCAGCTCGTCATTGGTCAGGCCGGAATCTTCACGACCGAATACCAAGGCGATTTCGGCGCCGCCAGCGGCTTCCTCGACGACTTTTGTGCCGCACTCACGAGGATCAAGCAGTGGCCAGGGGATGCGGCGGTCGCGAGCACTGGTGCCGAGCACCAGATTGCAGCCCACCAGGGCGTCTTCCAGCGTGGCGACCACTTGGGCACTTGCGAGGACGTCATTGGCGCCGGAGGCACGGGCATCCGCCTCGTGGTGCGGAAACAGGCGCGGTTCGACCAGCACCAGGCGCGTTAGCCCCATGTTCTTCATGGCTCGCGCCACCCCGCCGATATTGCCGGGATGACTGGTATTGACGAGGACGACACGAATGTTTTGCAGCAAGGGAGGCGCTCTCGGACACAGGAAAGGGGGGCAAATCTTACAGAACAGCCCAAGGTTATGCCATGAAAGCTAACGTCGCCCTCCACCTGAAGAAAGTTTCTGCTAGAATGCCCGGCTTTCTTTAACAACCTTAGGTGACACATCCATGCAGCCCATGCTGAATATCGCGCTGCGCGCCGCCCGCAGCGCCAGTGAATTGATCTTCCGCTCCATCGAGCGCCTGGATACCATCAAGGTCGACGAAAAAGACGCCAAGGATTACGTATCCGAGATCGATCGCGCGGCCGAGCAGAAAATCATCGACGCTCTGCGCAAGGCCTACCCTACCCACGGCATCCTCGGTGAAGAAACCGGCCTGCACAAAGGTAGCGGCGAAGGCGAAGAGTACCTGTGGATCATCGACCCACTGGACGGCACCACCAACTTCCTGCGCGGCATCCCGCACTTTGCCGTGAGCATTGCCTGCAAATACCGTGGCCGCCTGGAACACGCCGTTGTTCTGGACCCGGTTCGCCAGGAAGAATTCACCGCCAGCCGTGGCCGTGGCGCCCAGCTGAACGGTCGTCGCCTGCGCGTCAGCGGTCGTACCAGCCTGGATGGCGCCCTGCTGGGTACCGGCTTCCCGTTCCGTGATGACCAGATGGACAACCTGGAAAACTACCTGGGCATGTTCCGCGCCCTGGTAGGCCAGACCGCTGGCATCCGTCGCGCTGGCTCGGCAAGCCTGGACCTGGCTTATGTGGCCGCTGGTCGTTTTGATGCGTTCTGGGAGTCGGGCCTGTCCGAGTGGGACATGGCTGCAGGCGCGCTGCTGATTCAAGAAGCAGGCGGCCTGGTGAGCGACTTCACCGGCGGTCACGACTTCCTGGAGAAGGGTCACGTGGTAGCTGGCAACACCAAATGCTTCAAGGCAGTACTGACGGCGATCCAGCCGCACCTGCCGGCTTCGCTAAAGCGTTAAGCGAACGAGCACAAAAAAGCACCCCTAGGGGTGCTTTTTTTATACCTGGCGTTCTACCTGAACGGCTGGCTTACTGCTGGTTCTGACCGATAACCAGATGCCCTTCCTTGTCGACCGGAATCTGGCCGCCTGGATCACGCTCCATGCGCACGGAGCCTTCCTTACCATCCAGCAGATACCGCACGTCATAACCCACTACCTTGTCACTGATGTCATTCACAGTGTTGCAACGGGTCTGGGTGGTTGTGTAGGTATCGCGATTTTGCATGCCTTCCTGAACCTTGTTACCGGCATAACCGCCACCGACCGCACCGGCTACAGTGGCGATCTTCTTGCCATTGCCGCCACCGATCTGGTTACCCAGCAAGCCACCGGCCACGGCACCTACGACACTGCCGATGATCTGATGCTGATCCTGCACCGGCTTCTGCCGGGTCACAGCAACGTCCTTGCAGACCTCACGAGGGGTTTTGATCTGGGTTTTCACCGGCTGCACTGCCAGCACTTGCGCATACTCAGGGCCGCTTTTTACCAGGCTGTAGGTGGCAACAGCACCCCCGGCAGTCACACCGACAGCACCCAATACCGCACCAACCAGTAACGACTTGTTCACTTGAACCTCCTGACCATCACAAACGGACTGAAACGTCCGCGCTATACCCAGCCTTGGAGCAAAAAAAAAGGCGCGAGTTCAATACTCGCGCCTTCTTTGTAACAGCGGACCAACAATCGCCCATCAAGGACGGTCGTCAACCTCCTTGTCAGTGCTAACTGGAGGGATCAAGTCTTCGCTGCTGAGGTTCAGCCAGATCAACACCACGTTAGCGATGTAGATCGACGAGTAGGTACCCGCCAGAACGCCGATAAACAGCGCCAGGGAGAAGCCCCACAGGTTGTCGCCACCGAACACCATCAGTGCGGTAATTGCCAGCAAGGTGGAGATCGAAGTCGCCATCGTGCGCAACAGGGTCTGGGTGGTGGAGATATTGATATTGTCGATCAACGTCGCCTTGCGCAGCACCCGAAAGTTCTCGCGAACCCGGTCAAATACCACGATGGTGTCGTTGAGGGAGTAACCAATGATCGCCAGCACCGCCGCCAATACCGTCAGATCGAAGGTGATCTGGAAGTAAGCCAGGATACCCACGGTCACGATCACGTCGTGGATTAGCGACACAATAGCGCCGACCCCGAACTTCCACTGAAAGCGGAAAGCCAGGTAAATCATGATGCCGACCAGAGCCATCAGCATGCCGAGGCCGCCCTGGTCGCGCAGCTCTTCACCCACTTGCGGACCTACGAACTCAACGCGCTTGACCGAGGCCGGGTTGTCGCCACCCACCTTGAGCAAGGCTTCAGCTACCTGGTGACCCAATTGTGGATCTTCGCCCGGCATCCGCACCAGCAGGTCTGTGGTCGCACCAAAACTCTGCACGATGGCGTCGTGATAGCCAGACTCGACCAACTGAGTCCGCACCTTGGCGACATCGGCCGGCTTCTCGTAGGTCAGCTCAATGAGCGTACCGCCAGTGAAGTCCAGACCGTAGTTCAGGCCCTTATGGAACCAGCTGAACAACGCCAGAACGGTAAGGAGCACAGTGATGCCGAACGCAACGTTGCGAACGCCCATGAAGTTGATTGTACGTAACATGGCAGCCCCTTAAATCCACAACTTCTTGAAGTCACGTCCGCCAAAGATCAGGTTGACCATTGCGCGGGTCACCATGATGGCCGTGAACATCGAGGTAAAGATCCCGAGGGACATGGTCACCGCAAAGCCTTTGACTGGGCCTGTGCCCATAGCAAAGAGAATCCCGCCGACCAGCAAGGTGGTCAAGTTGGAGTCAAGAATCGCGGTAAATGCCCGGCCGAAGCCTTCGCTGATTGCCCTTTGCACCGTCATACCAGCGGCGATCTCTTCACGAATCCGCGAGAAGATCAACACGTTGGCATCCACCGCCATACCCATGGTCAATACGATACCGGCGATGCCTGGCAGGGTCAGCGTAGCCCCCAGCAGCGACATCAGGGCCAGCAGCAGCACCATGTTCACACTCAGCGCAACCGTGGCGATGATGCCGAAGAAGCGATAGATGGCGATGATGAACAGCGACACGAACAGCATGCCCCACAAGGAAGCGTCGATACCTTTAGTGATGTTGTCGGCACCCAGGCTCGGGCCAATGGTGCGCTCTTCAGCAAAGTACATTGGCGCCGCCAGGCCACCGGCACGTAGCAGCAGCGCCAGCTCAGACGATTCGCCCTGGCCGTTCAGGCCGGTGATACGAAATTGAGCACCCAGCGGCGACTGAATGGTCGCCAGGCTGATGATCTTCTTCTCTTCCTTGAAGGTCTGCACCGCCACGTCTTTCTCGACACCGTTGACCATTTGTTTGGTGTAGGTGGTGACTGGACGCTGTTCGATGAAGATAACCGCCATGCTGCGCCCGACGTTGCTGCGGGTTGCGCGGCTCATCAGTTCGCCACCGTGACCATCCAGACGGATGTTCACTTCAGGCGTGCCTTGCTCACCGAAACCAGCCTTGGCGTCGGTAACCTGGTCACCGGTGATGATCAGGCTACGCTCGATCTGCGCCGGTGGACGATTGCCTTCACGAAACTCGAAGGTCTCGGAAGTGGCTTTGGAAGCACCCGGCTCGGCGGCCAGGCGGAACTCAAGGTTGGCTGTCTTGCCGAGGATCCGCTTGGCTTCAGCGGTGTCCTGCACACCTGGCAGCTCAACCACGATGCGGTTGGCACCCTGGCGTTGAACCAGTGGCTCGGCCACACCCAGCTCGTTGACGCGGTTACGTACCGTGGTCAAGTTCTGCTTGATGGAGTATTCGCGGATTTCCGCCAGCTTGGCCGGGGTCATCGCCAGACGCAGCACCGCTTGACCATTGAGGTCGGCAGGTACGATATCGAAATCGGTAAAGCTCTTGCGGATCAGGGCACGGGCCTGTTCGCGGGTGGCTTCGTCAGCAAAACCCAGCTGGATGGCACCGTTGAGCTGCGGCAGGCTGCGATAACGCAGGCGCTCTTTGCGCAGCAGGCTCTTCACGTCGCCCTCGTAGACTTTCAGGCGAGCATCGAGAGCTTTGTCCATGTCCACTTCAAGCAGGAAGTGCACACCACCGGACAAGTCCAGACCCAGCTTCATCGGGTGCGCGCCAATGCTGCGCAACCAGGCTGGCGTGGTCTGTGCCAGGTTCAGCGCGACAACGTAGTCATCACCCATGACCTTGCGCACAACGTCTTTAGCCGGCAATTGGTCTTCTTGCTTGGTCAGGCGCAACAAGCCGCCCTTCGCGTCAGCCGCCAAAGTGGCTGCTTTAACCTGGATACCCGCAGCAGTGAGCGCTTTGCTCGTGCGGTCCAGATCAGCCTGAGTGACCTGCAACGCAGTGCTGGCGCCAGTAATCTGGATCGCCGGATCATCAGGATAAAGATTGGGAGCGGAATAAATAAAACCGATCGCCAGCACCGCCAGGATCAGTACGTATTTCCACAGAGGGTATTTGTTCAGCATCACGCCGCCCGCTTATAACGCGGGGCGCCTTGCGCGCCCCGTCGATTGGTAAAGGTAGGAACTTAGATCGCTTTGAGCGTGCCTTTTGGCAGCGTGGCGGCGATGGCGCCTTTCTGGAACTTCATTTCAACGGTGTCGGAGACTTCCAGGACCACGAAAGCGTCGGAAACCTTGATGATCTTGCCAGCGATGCCGCCAGTGGTCACAACTTCGTCACCTTTCTGCAAGCTGCCCAGCAGGTTCTTCTGCTCTTTGGCGCGCTTGGCCTGTGGACGCCAGATCATCAGGTAGAAGATGACCAGGAAGCCGACCAGGAAAATCCACTCAAAACCACCACCCAAAGGGCCGGCAGCGGCCGGTGCAGCGGCATCAGCCATGGCATTAGAGATAAAAAAGCTCATTTAGCACTCCAGTTGCAAATAGTGAATCTTAGGGTCGGGAAAATCAGTCCAAGGGCGGCACAGGCAGCCCGCGCTTGGCATAGAAGGCATCGACAAAGGCGGCCAATGTACCCTGTTGAATAGCCTCGCGCAAACCAGCCATCAGGACTTGGTAGTGACGCAAATTGTGGATGGTATTCAACATGCTACCCAGCATTTCCCCGCATTTGTCCAGATGGTGCAGATAAGCACGGGAGAAGTTCTGGCAGGTGTAGCAATCACAGGTGGGATCCAGCGGCGAATCATCATGGCGATGGAACGCGTTACGGATCTTCAGCACGCCTGTATCAATGAACAGATGCCCATTGCGGGCATTACGGGTTGGCATCACGCAATCGAACATGTCCACACCGCGGCGCACACCCTCTACGAGATCTTCCGGTTTGCCAACGCCCATAAGGTAACGAGGTTTGTCAGCCGGCATCAGACCCGGCAGGTAATCCAGCACCTTGATCATCTCGTGCTTGGGCTCGCCCACCGACAGACCGCCGATAGCCAGACCGTCAAAGCCAATCTTGTCGAGGCCTTCCAGGGAGCGCTCGCGCAAACCCTGGTGCATGCCGCCCTGGACGATACCGAACAGCGCGGCGGTGTTATCGCCATGGGCATTCTTCGAACGCTGGGCCCAGCGCAACGACAGCTCCATCGACACCCGCGCCACTTCTTCATCGGCCGGGTAAGGCGTGCATTCGTCGAAAATCATCACGACGTCGGAGCCTAGGTCGCGCTGGACCTGCATCGACTCTTCCGGCCCCATGAACACCTTGGCGCCGTCCACCGGCGAGGCGAAGGTCACGCCCTCCTCCTTGATCTTGCGCATGGCGCCCAGGCTGAACACCTGGAAACCGCCGGAGTCGGTAAGAATCGGGCCTTTCCACTGCATGAAGTCATGCAGGTCGCCGTGCTTCTTGATCACTTCCGTGCCCGGGCGCAGCCACAGGTGGAAGGTGTTGCCGAGGATCATCTCGGCGCCGGTGGCGACGATATCCCGTGGCAGCATGCCTTTTACGGTGCCATAGGTGCCGACCGGCATAAATGCTGGGGTCTCGACGGTGCCACGCGGGAAAGTCAGGCGACCGCGACGGGCCTTGCCGTCAGTGGCCAACAATTCAAACGACATACGACTCATGCTTGTTCCTCTGGGCCCGATTCTTTAGGGGCAGTCGGCGCCGGATTGCGGGTGATAAACATCGCATCACCGTAGCTGAAAAAACGGTATCCATGCTCGATGGCCGCTTTATAGGCGGCCATGGCTTCGGGATAACCAGCGAACGCCGACACCAGCATCAACAGCGTGGATTCCGGCAAATGGAAATTGGTCACCAGGGCATCGACCACATGAAACGGCCGGCCTGGGAAGATAAAGATATCGGTGTCGCCACTGAAGGGCTTAAGCACGCCATCACGGGCGGCACTTTCCAGGGAACGCACGCTGGTGGTGCCGACCGCCACCACACGACCACCGCGAGCCTTGCACGCATTGACTGCGTCCACGACGTCCTGGCTGACTTCCAGCCATTCGCTGTGCATATGGTGGTCTTCGATGTTATCCACACGCACCGGTTGAAACGTCCCGGCCCCCACGTGCAGGGTCACAAATGCAGACTCGACGCCCTTGGCGGCAATCGAGTCCAACAACGGCTGATCAAAATGCAGCCCCGCCGTCGGCGCTGCCACCGCGCCCAGGCGCTCGGAATACACCGTCTGATAACGCTCACGGTCCGACTCTTCGTCCGGGCGATCTATATAAGGAGGCAACGGCATATGCCCGACCCGCTCCAGCAGCGGCAGTACTTCCTCGGCAAACCCCAACTCGAACAACGCATCATGACGCGCCAGCATCTCGGCTTCGCCACCGCCGTCGATGAGAATCTTCGACCCCGGTTTCGGCGACTTGCTGGAGCGCACATGGGCCAGCACGCGATGACTGTCCAGCACCCGCTCCACCAGAATCTCCAGCTTGCCGCCGGAAGCCTTCTGGCCAAACAGCCGCGCCGGAATCACCCGGGTATTGTTAAACACCATCAAATCGCCTGGGCGCAAATGCTCAAGCAAATCAGTGAATTGACGGTGTGCAAGGGCACCGCTGACCCCGTCCAGGGTCAACAGTCGACTGGCGCGACGCTCGGCCAAAGGGTGGCGAGCGATCAGCGAATCAGGGAGTTCAAAAGTAAAGTCAGCAACGCGCATGATGGGGTTCGTCTAGCAGGGCCGGGAAGTCTAGCGGAAATAGTGAAAATTGACCATGAAACGTGATTGACCAACGGTAATCTCATCTCTATACTTCGCCGCCATTGAGCCCTGATGGCGGAATTGGTAGACGCGGCGGATTCAAAATCCGTTTTCGCAAGAAGTGGGAGTTCGAGTCTCCCTCGGGGCACCATAATTTTCCTTGTAAATCAAGGACTTAGAAAAGGGGTAGAAAGAAATTTCTACCCCTTTTTCTATCCAAAAAATCTACCCTTCTCATACCCTTTTCTTGGGAAAAACCGCCTCCCGGTGGCGTCCGCTTCGGCTTCGCTCTGCACACCTGAAACGGTGTATTGAAGCTATCCTTCTTATCCAGACCGTTTGACGTGCTGCGGCTCTGCAGCAGTGCGGGAAAGGGTCAACCATGGATCGAATGTGTCTCATACTCAGGTGAGGATTAGCCTAAGAATGATTATCAGACCATTTACTATTTAGATTGCCACTAAGCTCTGCAAAAATCTCTACATAAAAAGCGACAAAAAGCATGATGGCAAAATGACACGCCATGGGTTAGTGTTTGTGTTATTTCGCTGGGTTCATCGGTGTAGGTAAC
This sequence comes from Pseudomonas sp. HY7a-MNA-CIBAN-0227, assembly GCF_040310325.1. NCBI lineage: Bacteria > Pseudomonadati > Pseudomonadota > Gammaproteobacteria > Pseudomonadales > Pseudomonadaceae > Pseudomonas > Pseudomonas sp. HY7a-MNA-CIBAN-0227. The sequence continues at coordinate 347,767 of NZ_JBEOPT010000003.1, forward strand.
TAATATGTTTGGGCACTATAAAAATAGACAGAAGCATTACGAAATAGTCAAACAGATATTATGGCAAGACTATAAAGTTGATAACGAGTTGAATCCAAATTTTATTTCGCTATCCGATTATAAAAGCATAGTTGATGAAGCTGTTCGTGATGAGATAAATGATGAAGAGGTCGCATTAAAAGTTGTGACCAGATATTGTGTTAACTTGGCAGCCAATGGCCATATACAAGATGCAAAACAATTAGCTCCAAGAGTTCTATTTGCTGCTGAGTATTTTTTAGATCGCGGCTTAATATCAAAAAAAATCTGGAATTACGTGAATACAGGGCTATCAAGTTATGTTCTGCCTACCAAAGACTGAATACAACATATTGGCCTGCTAGGTCGTTTTTAGCGGTTGAAGTTGTTCAAGCTTGAAAAATTACCAGATGAACGCGGTGGATGGTCATTTCATATTCTGTGAAATTTAAAGAATATGGTTGACCTCTATTTGATAATTAAGGTCCCACCTTAAATATATTTTCGGTTTTCTATTGACAACGTTTTTCATTGATTTTAAGCCAAAAAACGACTATCCAAGAAAATTGAAACTCAAAAAACCGACAAAAAACGTAGAAAAAACTCAATGCACTTTTCTAGTGCGTCAACAGAAACAAGCTAAAAACGGCGTGTTTTAATTCCCGGTATTACCATACGCACAAGATGGTAAATCGTCTAAAAACGGCAATTTCAAAGGTTTTGATTTTTGAAAGTTTTGCTACTCAAAATTTATTGAATATAAAAATTTGAGTTCTACGCTTTTGATTTTGATATGCGAACTTTGTTCGCAATACCCAGATGCTTTTCGCCTGTTAGGGCGGGCTTTTGCTTTTGCTCTTCTTGGATAACTCTTAAATAAGTGTCGCAAGTTGATTTTATAGGTTTTTTTGACCGTTTTTGATTTTTAAAAAAATCAGCTTTTTTACAGGTTAGAAAGTAAAAATATTTATTTATTTGACAACCATGCACGGCATGGTATTTGTATTAGTAACGAACAATAATAACTTTCATGATATTTATTCCACAACGCATAATCCTTAAAAATCTTACTCCTGAATTTTTCTTTGCAGAATGTGAAAGGCAGTATTTTTTTGAGCGAGCCATCGAAAAAAAGATGATTGCAAAGGAATGTCTTGAAAATAAGTTAAATAACTCATCAAAAAGAAAGCGTGAAAACATAGCCAAAGAAATAAGAAACCTCAAAAATAAATTCACTTGGGTTGCCACTTGCAGTGAATATAGATGCTGGAAGATACGACATAAATACATTCTAGCTGGCGATTTGGACGAAATCGTCAAAAATATCACGTTTGTTTTCGAGAGAATTCAAGAGCAACTAATAATAAAGCAGAGAAACCTCGACAACGATGACTCCGGCGAGAGTATTTTTTCACGCATAAAGAATGATTGGGATATCGGTTATGGTATCAAAATAAAGGACATTAAAGGGTCAACTATAAAAGACAAGCTCATCAACATTGCTGATGAGAAAAGACTTAAATCACAAATAAAAAGAATACAAAAACAAAGAAGCGAACTTTTAAAGCTGCACTCAGGTTTGATTGGTTCCGGTCGAGCATTTGAGATTTGTAGTGATGAAGTTGTTCGCAATAGAGAAGCTGACGAAGCCAGCCAGCTTGATTACATAATGAAGAAATCTCTTGTTAATGAAAACAACAAGAAAATCCCACTATGGAAAGTAGCAAGCACTGAAAAGCAAAGATTTGCTGAGATATTTATCCAAGTCTCATCGTTGGACGCCTATGCCAAACAACTTAACTATAAGCCTCTTTTCATAACTTTTACCGCTCCGGCAAGATTTCATCCAAAGCCGTCGAAAGGCGTTAGTTCTTGGGACGGTTCAACCCCAAAGGATAGCAATGATTACTTGAAAGGCTTATGGAATGCTTTTAGAAAAGACATCCATAGACATAAGATTGAGATGAATGGTTTCTGGGCAGTCGAACCTCACAAAGACCAGTGCTTTCATAAGCACGCTTTAATGTATGTTAATAAGAAACATTATGACGAATTAGTAATCTTGATTAACAAGCATTTTAGACACTCGGAAAACGCCGTAAGAATTGAAGAAATTGACGCAAAGAAAAGCAAGGCAACATCATACGTGATGAAGTATCTAACTAAGTCATTCAATTTGGAATTCGAGTTAAAAGGCGGCGTCCTAAATGTAGATAAGTTGGAAATCTCAAATCACAAAAAAGTTAGAGCAGTTCAAGCACTGTGGTCTGTGCGTAGATATGCAATGTTCGGCGTTAAGAATACGCTTTCATTGTGGAGAGAGCTGAAAAGAAAATCATTCTTGAAAGGCAAGAATGACGTTATTGATAAGGCGTTCGCATTTGTGGACAAGAACGATTTCATTGGGTTCTCTATATTTGTAAATGGAAACCTAAAAATAATGAGGCTATACAGCAAAATACAAGTATTTAAGAATGACCTGCTCGGTGATGTTTTCGGAAAAAGACTAATAGGTAAATACATAATTGATTTGAGCACAAAAGAAATGATTGATATAAAAGCAAATTACAAAATTGTTGATACTGCATTGCTTGATGCTGCCGAGTTGCAATAAATAAATACTTATCTATTGATTATTTATAATCGCATGTTATATTGTTATCAAGAACAGGAGATTATGAGCATGCAACTAATAAGGGTAACTAGCAAAAGAAAAGAAATCTTAAAATATACAAAAAAACTAGGTCTTTATGGTTTATATAAAGATGTTAAGAATGCACATGACAAAAGTGTTTGTCATTTGATTTTTGACCCATTAGATTACACATTCAAGGTGCTGGTAGACCAAAGTAGAGTTCCTTACGAATATCAAGACGAATGTATAAGGGACTTATAACAAAGCCAGCTAATGCTGGTTTTTTTGTGCCTGAATTTTGTCAAGAAAAATATGTATTTATTTGACTTTGCTTTTATTTGTGCTCTAATAAATATATATAAATAAGAAAGGGACACTAATGAAAAAACCAAAAGCAAAAGCAAATCTTAAAGTTTGCACCATCACACTCGACGCTGAAACACATAATCAATTTAGAGAAATTGCCAATACTCACAAATTTCCGTTGTCACGCTTTATAAATGATTGTATGAAAGAATACTTAAATGTAAGCAAAGTTAACGGGTTCAACAAAGATGTAACGCTACAAGTTGGAATTAGAAACTTTCAAATCCAAGACAAATAAAAAGCCCTGATAGGGCTATTTTGTTAACTGTGGTTTTAAGTCAAACGTAACCGCTCTTTTGTTTGCCATCTGTGCTTTAAAAGCTTGTTCAAGCTGTTTTGCGGCTGACGGGTCTCTTTCTTTAATTTCATCAAATAGATTATATAATTTCTGTCTTAATTCATATTGACGCTTAACCTCTCCAGTTTTTATGCCATTACGATTGTCTGGAATGTTGTCCATTTCTCTATGCCCCGCGATGTCTCGTGTGCTGTTGCCCGGAAATAAACTTTTCGTTAGTCTCGGTTGCAACCATTCAAATTCTTCAACAATTTCATCATTCGAATATGTTGAATAGTCGCCATCAATCTTATGGTTTTCAGGCTCTGGAATCGGCTCCGGTGTCATCGGTGCGTAAATGTCATCTACGGCAGGCTCTACTGGTGTAGGTGTCTCTAAGGCCTTTGTAGGAGCTTCTGCGACAGGTGTAGGGTTGGATGGCTCAAACTCTTTCATCAAGTCATCAATCAAGTCATCGTTGGTAGGTGCTACCTGTTCTTGTTCAACCTGCTTTGTAGGCTCTGGTGGCTTCTCAGGAGCTTTTTGAAGAGGTATAGGCATGACAGGCTCAACTGGTTTAGGTGCTTCTACGGCCACCGTAGGGGCTTCTGGTGCTGGTTGCGGTTTAGGATCGGCCTTCTTATTCATCGAAGCATATTGCTCCTGAATTTTCTTCAATTCGTCTAAATCTGCTGGGGTAGGTTTGTAGCCTTCAAGCTTGAAGCCTTTGGCTTCCAATCCCATTAGCTGAAATTCGAGCCATACATTCTTCTTGAAGTAATCAGGGCCATTCACTGTAAATGATTGTGGTGGTTTGGCGTCGGCAACAAGTCTTTGAATGCCAGCCTTTGCTGACTGTCTTGATAAATCATGGAATGAAACTTTTGATGGGTCTTTGTAATACTCGAATGATTTCTTGCTACTGGCTGAATTATAGAAATATTCAACCTTGTCACTATGCTGAATAAACTTGAACTTAGTAGCAAGCACTGAGTTTGGTTTAATCTTTTTCATGTAGTCGGGTTCTGCTTCGGTTGAAGCGATTGAACAATTTTCGTATTCCTTTACGTTGTGCTTATTTTTTAAAGTCTGCTCAAAGCCAGTGTCATCACCTAGTTTCGCTTTAAGTGTTTTGTAAGATAGGCCAAGCTCGGATGCTTTGAATATCTGGTCTTCATGTTGAATGGAGAAAGATGATTTGCCATTGTGAATGACATTGAAACCATTCTCGGTTATCTGGTTGATGAAGTCGGATGGGCTGGAAGCATTGTTAAGGAAATCACTCAAAGCGTCTTTCATTTGTTTCTTGTTAGAAATAACGCCACGAACGTCAAGCATTCTTTCTTTTGTTGATGGATGCTTGTCTTTGTATTTCTTGTTGATAATGTCTTTCTTATCTTGCAGTGTTAGCTCTTTTATTTTGTCGAGTTCATCCATGTCTCTTGAAATTCGATTTTCGGGAACTATTAGATTGTATTTTTGTTCAAGCTTTTCACATTCTCTTTCAATAACACGGTAGTCATTGCTGACGTTGTAACACTTGCCATTAAAATCTTTTAAAGCCCACACAATATGAACATGAACCTCATCTGTATCAATGTGAACACCCAACGCATACTTTCTATTTGAAAGGTTGTGCGTTTGTTCATAGAGTTCTTTTACTATCTGCTTCGCTTGTTCAGGGGTAACGTTATCATTGGTATGAAAGCTGACCATATCGTGCTGACTTCTAACTGATTGCTTTCTGCCCTTTGTTCTAACAGCAACATCATTTTCGATGGATGTTGCAATAGCATTCGCAATTTGTCTTTTGGATGAGTTCATAGGTGTGTAGATGTTGCTTTCGAACAATACACATCCCTCATCTTTGTGAAAGTATTTAGAAGCCTTATATACTCCTGACCTGCTTTTCTGGGTGCTCAATCTTTTCCTTATCATATATCGCCTTTGATTGTTATTTTCTCCTTTTTCAAACTTTCAAGTCTATTTGTCAATACGCCCATGTTCTTATCTAATTTGCTCAGAACATCTAAAATGTCTTGGTTTGGCTGCTTCCCTGAATTCAACGCTGCTGCTATTTGATTAAGGTTATTGCCAATCTGACTGAATATTTTTTCAATGGTGACTATATCCTCTCTTAACTTTGGACTACATACTTCTATGACTTCATTTATTCCATTATTTATAATATGGGAAATAAATTTTACCTGTGTCATCTTTAATGCTGCTCTTTGTGTTTCGAGTAGCTGAATATCATCTTTTGGAAGTCTAAAATTTAACTGATTACTTTTTCTTTCTTTATCACTCATACAATCCTCCATATTGATTGCTATACATTTTTCAAACGTAGTGCGAAAAATCGAGCGTAAATGTTAGTAAGTGAACGAAGTGAACTTGCTATACATTTACATTGCTCGCCTGTAATGTTTTCGAACTACTAATATCAAGTTAACATATATTAAAATGTTTTCAAGTTGTATAGCTTTCAATAAGCCAGATAACAAAGAATGAAAGTGTATAGCAACGTATAGCAACGTATAGCAGGCATTAAAAAGGCCACCTAATTAGGTAGCCTCATGAATGATGACAACAATAAAAAATTATACTGAGAATTTATATTGTAGGTGTTTAACAGCATCCATTTTAGATGCTGGGGTTGGGCCTTCCGAATATCTATCGAAAGTCATTCTTAGCAGTCCATCAGCTTTGTGGCCAACCAACGAAATGATGACAAGGTTCTTAACATCAGCACGCTCTAATGTAGTGATTACAGTTTTGCGAATGCTATGGAAAACACATTTTTTATCAAAACCTAAATCTGTCTTGAAGATTGAAAATTGATTACCTAAACCTTTCGATTTGGTTTCATACTTCCCACCTTTGCTTGTCTTCAACAAATACCCATCGTCCGATGAACTAACAAGCCGTTTGACCGTTTCCATGAGAACCGGATGAATTGGCACAAAACGAACGGATGCTTGTGTTTTACCTTCTGTAATATGAAAACAATCCACACCATCCTCTTTAACAACTGACGATGTTTTTAAACGGCATATTTCTTCAATGCGTGCTCCCGTATAGGCCGCTATCTTAATCAAATCGGCTAATTGACGCTTTCCTTTTTCAACTGCTTTACTATGCAAGGTTTCAACCTCTTCCGCCGTAAAAGCACGTCTTTCATCTTTTTTGAGTGTTCCACGTCTAACTTGGCTCAATTCATGACTTTTGAAAGGATTGATTGGATAACGTTCTTTGAATGGTGGTTCTTTTTTAATCAAGAAATTATAGAAGGCATTAAACGAAAACAAATATTGTTTCTTTGTCTTCGATTCCAGATTTTTTGAAATCAAGAATGAAGCAACTGCCTCATAATCCAGCAATAAGTCCTCAGCTTTCAAAAAGGCATCAAGTGCTTTAATTCTCTTTATATGTCTATCAACTGTATTCAAGTCTACTTTTCGTTGATTTAATTCATAGTTATAGAAACCATCAAGGCGACTTTTGAAAAATGGGGTTTTTGGTGAGTAGTCCGAACGACCTGCTGCAATATCAATTGCTTCATTAACAAGGTCGATGCTTAACTTCTTATCTTGTGTATATTGGATTACTTCAAAACCCATTTTTGTTTCATTGTTTGCGGGTTTCCCCTTAATTTTATCTTGGTTTATGGCCCTTTGATGCTTTTCAACTATTTGAAGAACATCATCACGGAAATTGCCGATTTCACCCCTACGGGCTTTTTCGATTTCGGTTTTCCACTGCTGCAACCATCGTAGTTTGAAAATATGGGCTTCCGAACGATTGCCAGTTTTGAGGCTTTTAGTCAAAACCTTACGCCCGGAAAAGGCTTCCCGTGCGTCTTCTGGAACGTCCAGACGGACGTAGTAGGTGCCGGATTTCAGGACTAAAAAATCGGTCATAGCAAAAGCCTTCGCTAGTCATTTCTACCCAAAATTCTACCCAAAATTTCTACCCAAAGCCACTGAAAGCCTTTAAACTCGCGGCATTGCTGGGTCTTATGATGTTTTTGAGGGAGTTCGAGTCTCCCTCGGGGCACCATCTTAAAAAAGACCTTGAAATTCAAGGTCTTTTTTTTCGCCTGTAGAAAAGTGATTGTTGGCAGACGCACACGACTGTAGAGGAACCTGGACCATGGAATTGACGCTGGAGACGGTTGCGCTTTTCGCCCTCAAGTTGGCTTATGAGATAGACGGTGGCAGCCCGATTTTGCGGGACGATCTGGTCATGAGTGAGTATGAGAGGGAGGTTTTTGGGTTGCTCGTGCGTCAGGGTGATATCGACGCTATCCAATCTAAGGTCTCGGAGTGCGCAGGATTGGCACTGGTGGCTTTAGGCGGCACGGATAAGCCGCTCGGTCGCGAGCTGCAGCGGCTGGCCGCTGAAGTCAGCCAGGCGCAGACACTTGAGAAACTGAACGCCCCGCTGCTCACACTCAAGGACTACTTGAAAGACATCCAGTGAACAAGCCCCATGAAAGACGGGACACTTACACCCCCCACCCCGACGCCCACTGAATACATGACTAGATTACCCGTCATAAAAATAGACTTGAGCAGTATCAAGGACTCCCAAGAACTCCACTCCACCCTGAGCAATGTTCTCGGCTTCCCGGACTGGTACGGCCAAAACTGGGATGCATTCTGGGATGCCATTACCGGGCTGGTAGAAATGCCCATCACGCTGCAACTCTCAGGCTGGGATATCTTCTCCGAACACTTGCCCCAAGACGCGAGGCTGCTACAGCAATGCCTCACCGACATGACGCTCAACTACCCGGACCTGGCGCCAGAGGTTCACTACATGAGCACAAGCAATATCCTGCCGCCGACTCACCAGTAGCGCATTGATCGCTGAAGTTCTTGGCGCCGCTGGTTCTACACGGAGCGACGTCTCCAAAAATTCGCAGGCGGTTTTTCCATAGTGCTGGGATTTAGCATCCATTGATAAACTGACTTTTCCCACACACACCATCGAACAATGAGAATTTCAGGTTCTCGCCCGCTCTCATAGGCTCACTTCCTCGCACAGGGAAGTGAGCCAGCCATGCCAGAACGCGCCTATCCAATCAGTGAAGAAGAACTTCTTCGACGACGAATCCTGACCCCGCAACCTTCCCGGGCACCTTATTCACCGTCCATTGATTTAATCAACACAACGCCTGTCCCAGCACCTGAGCCCGCCAAGATTCCCGGCTACATATTCGCCAAGTCGTGCCAACTGCCAAACGGCATCATCAGCTACAACAACCCCACCGGTTACGTGCCGCTGGAACTGGTCAAGGAGTACGGCCACTTCGCACTATTGGGTGGGCGTGCGGCCGATGGTGACGGCGTTCCTCTCAGCAAAATCAGTGGCAATGCCCTGCCCGCAGGCCTCGGGCAATTGGTACTCGGCGGGTCGGCACTGCAAACCGCTACAGCGGCGGTCGGTACCGTGGCAAGCGGACTGCTGACAGGGCTGGTGGCTTTGGCTTGGTCGTCGGAGCTGGGTGACAGCGCCCTTTATAGCGAAGAACAGCTGCGTTCGATGCAACAAGCCCGCTCGCGCATGCGCCTGCACATCGAGCAGCAGGCGGACGGCACGCTCAAAGGGTATGGCTTCTACACCGGCAACAATGCCGATTGGCAGATGATCGACGTGGTTCAGTTCCAAAGCCGCGACAGTCAATTCGTGGCAGAGCTCGGCGAGGGCGTGGAGCTGATTTGGACACCCGCCATTGATCCTGGCGACACCCTTGGCATTCCGGCATTGGAAGCTGCGCCGCAAGCGCCGGTGATGTGGATCTATCCGCCGACAGAGGTAGCCAGGCAGATTCTGGTCAACCCGATTTATCCGCCGGAGTATCGGGATTTTATTCTGGTGTTTCCGGCGGACTCAGGAGTTCGGCCGCTGTATGTGGTGGTGAGTGTTCGGACGGGGAATCACAAGTACCACCTCGCCCCCGATACAAACGAAATCGTCGGCTTTCCGGATTTGATATCGGTGACACCTAAAACCCCCAAGCAAGGCGGTGCCGGACTCAGGGAACGGTGGAACGATAAAAAGGGAAGACGAGTTTACGAGTGGGACTCTCAGCACGGCGAGCTTGAAGTTTATAGAGCCAGCGACGGGAGCCATTTGGGCGCTTTCAGCCACGTTACTGGTCAGCGGCTGAAAAAAATGAAGAAGAAACGCAATATCAAAAAGTATTTGTGAGGACGTATGGGATTGAAACTAAGGCTGCAATGGTTCGATGAAACCACAGAGCGTGGTATCGGCATGGAACGTTCGACAGATATTGGAGACGATGATGCTGTGGTGACGGCGCTAGGACTGTCAGTTCAAGAGGACGTTAACAACGGTGTCTTCGAGCTACGTGAAGAATGGCTGACAACAATCCAGCCGTACTTCTTACATAAAATCATCTTTCCTGAAAGTGACTACTTCCTGGCTTTAGATTACAGAGAGTCTTGGTAATCAATCATGAGAATCCGATTGTGATCGGTACGACAAGCACGGTGAATACTTGAAAGCGGATGAGTTCTCAGCAAATTTTCATGCTGACGACAGCATTTTCATTGCGCTCGGGCTCCTTTGATCCCTATACCGGCGAACGCCGGGGCCCAGCAAAAGATGAACGCCGTATAAACAAATAAGTGGAGACTTCTTCATGAGTATGAAAGTCAGATTGGCATGGTATGACAAGCGCACCGAAAACTTAGAGGCCGATGAATACTCAGCAAACTTTGAGGACAACGAAAGCATCCTTACCGCGCTCGGATTAGACGAAGAGCCCCAAATCTATGCTGGCGGATTCGACGTCCTCCCAAGTTGGATAGCGATCCTCCAACCTCATTTCCAGCACCTAATTGAACCCGCCAATTTCTACTACCAAATATCTTTCCGTTATCAAGGTACATGGCCGCCCCAACCCTCCAAGCAGCCATAAAGGAACCCAATGGCAAGCCCCCTCTCTATCGCTCAGTCAACACCCGGACACACAATGAGCCCCACGCACGGGGAGAAATGCCACACGGGTCGTAATACGGCTCCGGGTCAGCCGCCTTGCAAAGCGGGGGCTGAATCCGGTTTAAAAAACTGTGTACTCACTCCTTGTCTGCGGCTCATTTCAGCAACCCTGCGCCCTTGAGCAAATCGTAAAGCCCTTCGGGAACCAGCGGCGAGTCAGCGCTGAAACTTGAACTGTCCTGCCAGCTCACCTTGAACGCAGCACCATTGCTTTCCTCACCGTCGATATGCGGCAGCTCGTACAGACGCTGGTCCTCGAATTGCCCATCGTAGACCTGGACAATCTCGTGTCCCGGATTGCCGGCGTAAATGAAGATACTTTCGAGGGTGCCCAACAGTCGCAGGCTGTGGATGGGTTGTTCCAGTTCTTCCTGGACCTCCCGCACGATGGCCTCGGCGCTGGTTTCACCAAATTCGATGCCGCCACCGATGGGGCGATAGAGGTGGTGGTGTTTGGTGGAGTCGTAGAACTGATGGACGAGGATTTGTCCATTGCGGTGAAAGATGCAGAGCGCGAGCGCCCGGATACGAGGTGCAGCCATGTGGTGAAGTCCTTTTCGATGTCGTATGCGACCCGTTACTTATGGTGTTTGAAACGTCTCAAGATAAGCCAACAGGTTTGCAATCTTTTCCTGATCGCTGATGCCCCAGAAAATCATGCGGGTGCCGCTGATCACTTTTTTCGGTGCCTCGATATACGCGGCCAGCTTCTCCCGGGTCCATACCACGCCGGAGTTTTTCATCGCGTCGGAATACTGATAGTCCGTGGTGGTCCCGGCAAGCCGCCCGATCACGCCGTTGAGTTGCGGCCCGAACGAACCGCGCGCGTTCAACCCGACGCTATGGCAACCGCCACAGGTTTTGCTGAACAGCTTGGCGCCGGCCTCGGCATCGCCCGCCGCTGCCGCCGGAGCGCTGAACAGGCCGGCGTTGAGGACTAAGACGAGGGTCAGTAAAGCGGCGTGCGTCATTGAGGGCTCCAGATCAGGTGTCGTGGTCAATTATGCCTGCTGAAGCGGCCTTTCCCCCAGCCGTTCCACCAAACGCACCAGGTAACCGTCCGGGTCCTGAACCAGGAATTGCCTTTGCCCCGCCTCCACCTCATCCGCCCGGTACCAGGCATCTTCAACGTCACGGAAAAGCGGCCAGCCAATGGCGTTCAAACGCTGCAGGACCGGCGCTACGGCGGGAACATCGATCTGCAGGTTAATGCCTCGGCCCAAGGGTGCTTCCAAAGGCCCGGTGAGCCACTGCCCGACCTGGGGCTCGTATTGTTCCAGCATGATTTGCGCGCCCTGCAGATCAAGGTAGGCAAAACCTTCTTCGGGGCGCTGGTAGGCGATGTCGAAGCCCATCTGGGTGACCCAGAAGTCGAGGCTGGTGGTGAGGTCAGTGACCACCAGTTCAGGGACCAGGGGATTGCGGATAAACATGGTGCTCCTTGATTAGCGAGAGGTGACAGAGGGCGGGCTTGCCGGCGATATTGGATGAGCGCTTTTAGGTCTGGCTCACGAACGCATACCCCTCCAGCTGCCCGCTGTAGATACAGGGAGCGCCATGCTCGCCCACATGGCGAGCGTATGACACAGCGCAACCCAAAGGCTACCAAATGACCACCCATCGCAAGTAACACATCAAATCGAACCTATCCAACCACCACCCACTCCACCTTACTTAACCCTGATGGAGGAGTAGTGATCATGGCTCAGCCATCGATTTTGGTGCTGGAGGACGACGAGATCATTCGCTCGCTGATGATCGTCGTGCTGGAGGAGTTCGGCGCGGTGGTCACCTCTTTTCCCTCTGCGGACGAAGGGATGATTTTTCTGGAGCGGGCCGATGATCCGGTGGATTTGATTGTCAGCGATATCCATATGCCCGGCCTGCTTAATGGCTATGACTTGAGCAAGGTGGTCGCCCATCGCTGGCCGTCGGTGTCGGTGGTGCTGACCTCAGGCGACACAGTGATGGCGGAGCAGTTGGGCAGCACGGTGCGGTTCCTGCCCAAGCCGTGGAGTACCCAAAGGCTGCTCGATTGTGTGCAGGCTGCCTTGGACAAGGGTGCATCCATGTATTGATCACCTACCTGCGGACTGCCATTACACCGGCAACACCACCACCGCCTCCAGCCCACCACCCTGGCGATTGACCAGGGTTAGCGTGCCGCCGTGCTCCAACACAATCGCCCGTGCGGTGGAGAGCCCCAAGCCGACGCCGCCAGTACTTTTGTTGCGCGAGCCTTCCAGGCGAAAAAACGGCAGGAATACCTGTTCGTGCTGGTCGACGGGAATCCCCGGCCCACGGTCCAGCACGCGAATGGTCACCTGGCCCGGCCGTTGTTGCAGTTCAATTTCCGGCGCCAGGCCATAGTGGATGGCGTTGTCCATCAGGTTGGTCATCACCCGCTTGAGGCCCAGGGGCCGACCGAAGTAAACCAGGCGCGGCGGGCCGTCAAAGCTGATGTCGATGGCCTGGTCACGGTAGTCGTCGATCAGGGTTTGCAGCAGTTCCGCCAGGTCCAACTGGGTAGCCTGTTCCAGCCGGGCGTCGTCGCGAAAGAACTCCAGGGCCGTACTGATCATTGCCTGCATCTCGTCGACGTCGCGGAACAGCCGCTGTTGCTGGTCGGCATCCTCGATAAACTCGCCCCGCAGGCGCAGGCGGGTCAAGGGCGCGCGCAGGTCGTGGGAAATCGCCGCGAGCATCTGGGTTCGATCCTGGATGAAGTGTTGCAACTGCGCCTGCATGCCGTTGAAGGCGAGGATTGCCTGGCGAATCTCATGGGGGCCGACAGGGTCGATGGGCGGGGCGCGGAAGTCGGCACCGAAACGTCGGGCGCCCTGGGCGAAATGTTGCAGCGGCCTGGCCAGTCGCCGGGTGGCGATCAACGTGACCAGCGCGGTGGAAATCAGCACCAGCACCAACACCACCAGACTGCGTGGCCCCTCCGATAACCCCCAACTGCGCGACTCAGAGCTGAACATCAGCCAGGTATGGTCCGCCAGTTCAACCAGCAAGGCATAGCGCCCGCCGGGGCCTGGCCAGTCGGACGGCTCATAACCCTCCATCCGGCGTTGCGGTCCCTTGAGCAGGTGCTTGAACGTCTCCTCGGCCTCGGTAGAGTGAAAACCGGGGTCGTCCAAAACAGGCAAATCAATCCCCTCTCGACTGACCGCCCAACTGACACTGAAACTTTCATCACCGACTGCCTGGGCCAGATGTGAGCGCTGCGACGGCTCTGCGGCCTCAATCACCCGCACGATAACGGCAACCTTGTCCAACAAACCGGTCTCGGTCAGGGGCGGCCTGGCCCAGACGCCCGCCAGTTGGGCAAACAGTGCGTTAAACGCCAGGGCCGTGAGCATGGCAATCAAGATGGTGAGGGCGATCCAGCGGGCCACCGTATTTTTCATGAGCGGCTCACGCTGACGGTGAACTGGTAGCCGCCATTGCGCACGGTGCGAATCATCGCCGGGCGCTTGGTGTCGAACTCCAGCTTGCGTCGCAGGCGGCTGACCTGAACGTCGATGCTGCGGTCGAACGCATCATGGCTGTGGCCCCGCGCCAGGTTCAGCAACTGCTCGCGGGTCAGTACACGCTGGGGATGCTCGACGAACACCAGCAGCAGGTCGAACTCCCCGGACGACAGCGGGATCATCACTTGGTCCGGCGAGCGCAGTTCCCGGCGAGTCAGGTCCAGCTGCCAGCCGGCGAAGCGGATCAACGGTCGCGAAACATCGCCCGACGGCGCCCCGCTTTCACCGGCGCGGCGCAACACGGCACGCACCCGGGCCAGCAGTTCGCGGGCATCAAAGGGTTTACTGAGGTAGTCATCGGCGCCCATTTCCAGGCCCACTACGCGATCGCTGAGCTCGCCCATGGCGGTCAGCATGATCACCGGCGTCGCGTATTGCTGACGCAGGCGCTGGCACAGCAGCAGGCCGTTATCTCCCGGCAGCATCAGGTCGAGAATGATCAGGTCGGCGGCCTGTTGCTCCATGGCCGCCCACAGGTCTGCGCCATTGGCGGCGGTCTGCACCGTATAGCCATGTTGCAGGAAAAATTTCTTCAGCAGCGCGAGGACCTCAAGGTCATCGTCCACGATCAAAAGATGGCTCACCGGTGGGCATCACTTGAGTTTGTCGAGGCAACATCTAAAACCATTCGGCGCAGCCCGTCATATATTTCAATCGTGCAATAAAGCAGACATCTTTGCGCAAAACCCGAATGCCAGCATCCGCCTCCCTTTTCCGGAGACTGTGCTTATGCACTCGCTGACGTACCCCCAGCACCTGGCTCGCCAGGCCGTACTGCTGTTGACCGTGTCTTACCTCACAGGCTGTGCGAGCCCGGCACCGGTGGCGAGTACCACAAGCTGCGCGCAAGTTTCCTACCCGGTATACGACCCCGCCGAACCGATCAACCGTGGGGTGTTCGCCTTCAACCGCACCGTCGATGACTATGCCCTGGCGCCTGTAGCCCATGGCTATAAATACCTGCCGGAGTTTTTCCAGCAGGGTGTGCATAACTTTTCCAGCAACTTCAGCGAGCCCAAGGTGTTTATCAACGATGTGCTGCAGGGCAACCCGCGTCGCTCAGTCAATACCCTGGGACGCTTTGCCGTGAACACCACGGTGGGAATTGTCGGCCTGCTGGATGTTTCAGATTCGCTGGGTATTCCCCGCCACACCGCCGACTTCGGCCAGACCTTTGGCGTGTGGGGCATCGGCAACGGGCCGATCGTCGAACTGCCCTTGTTGGGCACCGGCAACAGCCGCGACGCCGCAGGCAAAGTGTTGAGCTTCCTGGTGGCCCCTTTGGGGGACAGCGACACGGTGCAGACTCTTGAAACCATCAACATGGTGGGCGGTACGGTGGATACTCGCGCCTCATTGCTGCCACTTACCGACAGCCTGCAGCAGTTGCCGGATTATTACAGCGCACTGCGTAATGTGGTGGCCGAACACCGTGCCGCCTACGTGCGGGAAGGCAAGGAAGGGGCCACCACACCGCCGGCCAATCGATGCGCAGAGGGTGGCCGCGATGACTTCTGAGTCCAGCTCGTTACTGCTGCATCATCAGGTCCGCAAACGCGGCGCCAACACGCTGATCTGCCGGGAAACTCGCTTGCAGATGTCATCTGACCAGGGTCAGCTCGTGCTCAGCCGGTATATCGAACAATACAGCCCGCAAGGAGTGCGCTGGGTCGAGTGCAAGCACAGCGTGGCGATGGACGATGTGCTGCGCTGGCTGATTAGCCAGGGTGAACGTTCGGCCACGACGTCATAATTTGAGGCCGTGTGCATTAACAAAACGCTGACATCCACTGCGCTATCCTTTGTGACCCGATCCTGCACAGAGCCGTGTTTCATGCCTCAAGCCGACACATTGCCCGCCGTCCTCGCTGGCCCCCTGCTGCGCCGCCTCGAACCGGGGCGCCTGGTGTTGTGGCTGGTGGGCAGCCGAGCCCTTGCGTTGACCCTGAGGTTGCAGTTCACCCAGGACGAGCGCGAGCACACCCTCGATATCAATCTGGACGCGACACTCTGCCAGGTCGTCCCCGTGGGACGTCACGCGTTTATCCACCTGATCGACGTGCCGCTGAGCAACGCCCTGCCCCAGGACGTGACCATCGGCTATGACCTGCTGATCAACGAGACCGGCGCTCATCCCAGCGGCATCGCCGAATGGGCGCCCCACCTGCTCCATGCCAACGCACGCACCCCGGACTTCGTCCTGCACAGCCGTATCCAGCAACTGATGCACGGTTCTTGCCGCAAACCCCACCACTACGCCGATGAAGGCCTGCTGTGTGTCGATCGTTTGCTGGCCGAAGGCCGCAGCCCGGCACAACGCCCGGCTCTGTTGATGATGAGCGGCGATCAGGTCTACGCCGACGATGTGGCCGGGCCTATGTTGCGGGCCATTCATGCACTGATCACCCGCCTGGGCCTGTTCGAGGAACACCTGGACGGCGCCGTGGTGGACGACAGCGCCATGCTCTACGGCCATCCAGCCAGTTACTACCATCGCGCCGACCTGTTGCCGGCCCTGGAGAGCAACGAAACACTGCGCGAGCGGTTTTTCGGTGGCGTGAAGAAGCCGATTTTCACCACCAGCACCGCCGACAATCACCTAGTGACCTTCGCCGAAGTGCTGGCGATGTACCTGTTGGTGTGGTCGCCCACTCCCTGGACGCTGATCGCCCCGCAACCGCCGCAGCTGAAGGCCGAAGAACAGAAACGCTATGCCCACGAACAACTGCAGGTGGATAAGTTTCGCGACGGCCTGGGCGGCGTGGCCAGGGTGTTTGCGCATATCTCATGCCTGATGATTTTTGATGATCACGACATTACCGACGATTGGAACCTCAGCGCCCAATGGGAAGAAACCGCCTACGGCAACCCGTTCTCCAAGCGCATCATCGGCAATGCCTTGCTGGTCTATATGCTCTGCCAGGGCTGGGGTAATAATCCTGATGCGTTTGAACAGCTGCTGGGCAAGACCCTGGCACTCACCACGCAAGCCCCGGCGCACGACCACTATCTGGACGCGCCAGCCCAGGACGAACTGGTGGATGAACTGTTGAAGTTCCAGCAGTGGCACTACGTCTTGCCCACCACCCCCGCCCTGGTGGTGATCGACACCCGTACCCGGCGCTGGCGCAGCGAATTCACCCTCAAGCAACCGTCCGGCCTGCTGGACTGGGAAGCCTTGAGTGAGCTGCAACAGGAACTGCTCGATCACCCGTCGGCCATCATCGTTTCACCGGCGCCAATCTTTGGCGTAAAGCTGATCGAGACCGTACAGAAAGTCTTCAGCTGGTGCGGCTACCCGCTGTTGGTGGACGCGGAAAACTGGATGGCCCATCGCGGCGCGGCGCAGGTGATCCTGAATATCTTCCGTCACTCGCGCACGCCGGGTAACTACGTGATCCTGTCGGGAGACGTACATTACTCATTCGTTTACGAAGTGCTGATTCGCCACCGCAACGCCGGGCCAAAAATCTGGCAGATCACCAGCAGCGGCATCAAGAACGAATTCCCCAGGGGCCTGCTGGAATGGTTCGACCGTCTCAACCGCTGGCTCTATTCACCCCGCTCACCCCTGAACTGGCTGACCCGGCGGCGCACCATGCAAGTGGTACCGCATATCCCGGAACATGCCGAGGCTGGCGAGCGGCTGTGGAACTCGGCAGGCATCGGCCAAGTGTTCTTCAACGAACAAGGCCAGCCTGAGGCGATTTACCAGCACAACGCCAATGGCTCGCCGCGTACGAAGATGAGGGCACCGCGGTAAACGTTTCGCACGCATCCGTTGGCTTTATCGAACCGGCGGCGCGTACTGGATGCCGCCGTTGTTCCACAAGGCATTGAGGCCACGCTTGATCTTCAACACGCTGCCCTGGCCGATGTTGCGTTCGAACACCTCGCCATAGTTGCCCACTTGCTTGACGATCTGCACCACCCAATCCTTGCGCAGCTTCAGGTCCTTGCCGTACTCACCGTCGGCACCCAGCAGGCGGGCAACATCCGGGTTCTTGGTGGTCTTGGCCTGATCTTCGACGTTCTGCGAAGTGATGCCCATTTCTTCGGCATTGAGCATGGCGAACAGCGTCCACTTGACGATGCTGAACCACTCTTCATCGCCCTTGCGCACCAACGGGCCCAAGGGTTCCTTGGAGATCACCTCCGGCAACACGATGAATTCGTCCGGGTGGACCATCTTGATGCGCTGGGCGTACAGGCCCGATTGGTCGGTGGTCAGCACGTCGCAACGACCGGCTTCCAGGCCCTTGGCGCTTTCATCGGCTGTATCAAAGGTGATGGGGGTGTACTTCATGCCGCTGGCGCGGAAGTAGTCGGAGACGTTCAACTCGGTGGTGGTGCCGGCCTGGATGCAAATGGTCGCGCCGTCCAGCTCCTTGGCGTGGGCGACTCCGAGTTTGTTGTTCACCAGAAAACCGATGCCGTCATAGTAGGTGACGCCGGTAAATACCAGGCCCATGCCGGCGTCCCGGGAACTGGTCCAGGTGGTGTTGCGCGAAATCAGGTCGATTTCCCCGGACTGCAGGGCGGTGAAACGCTCCTTGGCGGTCAACTGGCTGAACTTCACTTTCGAGGCATCACCAAACAGTGCGGCGGCGACGGCATGGCAGACGTCAACGTCGATGCCAGTCATCTTGCCCTGAGCGTCCGGCACGCCGAAGCCCGGCAAACCATCGCTGACGCCACACTGGATAAAACCTTTCTTCTGGATCGCGTCCAGGGTTGCGCCCGCGTGCGCAGCGCCCGTCATGCTCAGTACAGCAGCGGCGGTGAGTGCGGCCAAAGTGGTTTTCAGGTTCTTCATGCAAGGCTCTCCCTGTTGATCTTTATTATTCGGCGCCCCAAACCCGCGCCGGTTTATAGTGATTGAAGAGTATCAACGGCTTTACGCCTCGGCCACAAACGACATTCAGGCAAGGGCTCCTTCCGATTTGGAATGAACTCCCCCAAGAGACCCGTCAGGTAATCCCGTGATTTCAAAACGTTTAACCCCTTCGATGACCGCCTTGCAGTGCTTCGAAGCCGCCGCCCGCCACCTCAGCTTCACCCGAGCCGCCGAAGAACTGCACTTGACCCAGAGCGCGGTGAGCAAGCAGGTGGCGCAACTCGAAGAGATGCTCTGCCACAACCTGTTCCAGCGGGTGCGCCAGCGTTTGTACCTGTCGCCAGCGGGCTCGCTGTACCTGGCGCAAGTGCACAAAATCCTCACTCAGGTGGACATTTCCAGTCGCTACATCCTGACCTACGGCGGCGAAACCGAGGTGCTGCGCATCGCCACCCAACCGACCTTCGGTGATCGCTGGCTGGTGCCCAAGCTCAGGGATTTCGCCGCGCTGCACCCTAATATCCACCTGGACATTCGCAACGAGCTGGAGCCCTTCGACGTGCTGCAGGCCAAGGCCGATATCGCGTTTTTCTTCGGCCAGGGTTCGTGGCCTGGGGCGACCTGCATTGAACTGTTTCGCGAAGCCGTGGTGCCAGTGTGTGCGCCAGGCTTTGTCGCCGAAGGTAGCGATGCTTCGTCCCGCCATACCCTGCTGCAATGCACCTCGCGGCCAGAGGCTTGGCACGAATGGTTTCTGGAACAGGGCCTGCATTCGCAAAACAGCTACCACGGGCCGCGTTTCGATACGTTCTACATGTGCATCCGCGCAGCGCAATCGGGGTACGGCGTGGCGTTGGTGCCACAGTATCTGGTGGCCGAGGAATTGGCCCTGGGCAGTTTGATGATCCCGTGGGATTACGCGATGCCCAGTGCCGGCGCGCACTTTATCGCCCATGCCGAACATGCCGGGGAGATTCCCAAGGTGAAGGCATTTCTGGCCTGGATGGTGGGGTACATCACCCCACATCCCGACTTTTAATAATGACTCGGCGACTTTATTTCGTTTGCAGGGCAATGCGTCCCGCGGCTTAGATAAAAGCAAGCACCCCTTGCCGAGTCCGAGATCCATGAGCCGCGAAACCATCAGCCAGTCGATTTCCATCGTCCACCCCATCAGCCTCAGCCATGGCAAAAATGCCGAAGTCTGGGACACCGAGGGCAAGCGCTACATCGACTTTGTCGGCGGTATCGGCGTACTCAACCTGGGCCATTGCCATCCGGCGGTGGTGGAGGCGATTCGCGAGCAAGCGACCAAGCTCATCCACTACGCCTTCAACGCCGCCCCCCACGCGCCCTATATCAAACTGATGGATCGCCTCACCGCCTTCATCCCGGTGGGTTACCCGGTCAGCGGCATGCTTACCAACAGCGGCGCAGAAGCGGCTGAGAACGCACTGAAAATCGTCCGTGGCGCCACCGGCCGCACGGCGGTTATCGCCTTTGATGGCGCTTTCCACGGCCGTACCCTGGCCACTCTCAATCTCAACGGCAAGGTCGCGCCCTACAAACAAAAAGTCGGTGTACTGCCCGGCCCCGTGTACCACCTGCCCTATCCCAGCCAGGACAACGGCGTCACCTGCAGCGATGCGCTGAAGGCTATGGACCGCTTGTTCAGCGTGGAAATCGACGTCGACGACGTGGCCTGTTTCATCATCGAGCCGGTGCAGGGCGAAGCCGGCTTCCTGACCCTCGACGTGGAGTTCGCCCAGGCACTGCGACGCTTGTGCGATGAGAAAAACATCCTGTTGATCGCCGATGAAATCCAGTCCGGCTTTGGTCGCACCGGCCAGCGTTTCGCCTTCTCGCGGCTGGGCATCGAGCCGGACCTGATCCTGCTGGGTAAAAGTATTGCCGGCGGTGTGCCGCTGGGGGCGGTGGTGGGTCGTAAATCGTTGCTCGACACCTTGCCCAAAGGCGGCCTGGGCGGCACCTATTCCGGCAACCCCATCGCCTGCGCGGCGGCATTGGCCACCTTGGACGTGATGACGGATGAACACCTGCACACCTGGGGGGCACAGCAGGAAGAGGCAATTGTCAGCCGGTATCAGTCGTGGCGCGCCAACCAGCTTTCACCCTACCTGGGGCGCCTGACCGGTGTCGGTGCCATGCGCGGTATCGAACTGGCCAACGCCGACGGCACACCGGCCTCCAAACAGTTGAGCCAGTTGCTGGCCCTGTCCCGTGACGCCGGTTTGCTGCTGATGCCCAGCGGCAAATCCCGCCACATCATCCGCCTGCTCGCACCGCTGACCATCGAGGCAAAGGTACTGGAGGAAGGCCTGGATATCCTTGGGGCATGCCTGGCCAGACTGGACTGATTCACTGCTCCCTGAGGCCATCACCAGGATGACCTCAGGGACTGACATAACGAATTATGGTCGCTTGTCGTGGGCAATTTCGCCCGGCAATACTGGTCAACACCCCTTTATCTGACGAGATCATTACCACTGACAAGCCAGAGGCATCCATGTATCACGACAATATAATTTATAAGAAAAAGTCCAACGATCCTCGATTCCTGCTCGGCGTAGCGGTGGTGCTGTTCCTCGGCGCGTACCTGATGAACCTGGGTAACAGCGCCATCAGCCATTTTTTGCAGCCAGTGCTGGGCAACGCTCCAGACAGCCTGGCGGCGCGCAACATCGCCATCGGCCTGGCGATTGCCGTGCTCGGCACACTGAACTTTCATGTCCTCGGGCGCTTGAAACTCAAGGTGCAGACCACCGTGGTCTGGATCGAGTTGCTGATTCTGTTCCTGGCATTCTTCGACACCTTCAACCTCTCCTACAGCTTTATCCTCGACAAGGTCGGTTTCCTGATCATCCAGGGCGCAGCCACCACTTTGTACATCTCCGCCATCGCCATCGTGATTGCCTTCGTCCTGGCCCTTATTGGCGCAGTCGCCAAGCTGTCGAACAACGGCATCGCCAACGCCCTGGCCTCGTTCTACACCTCATTCTTTCGCGGCGTGCCGCTGCTGATCCAGATCTACCTGATTTACCTGGGGTTGCCGCAACTGGGCTATGTGGTCGATGCGGTGCCGGCCGGCATCCTGGCGTTGTCGCTGTGCTACGGCGCCTACATGACCGAGATTTTCCGCGCAGGTATCCAGAGTATTCCGGTGGGCCAGTGGGAAGCTTCGCGCGCCCTGGGCATCAGCCCGTTCAAAACCCTGAGCCGGGTGATCATGCCCCAGGCCTTGCGGGTAATCATCCCGCCCACCGGCAACCAGTTCATCGCCATGCTCAAGGACAGCTCCCTGGTGTCGGTGATCGGCGTCTGGGAACTGATGTACCTGGCCAAGACCCAAGGCCGCGCCGACTTCCGCCACCTGGAAATGCTGATCACCGCCGCGATGATTTACTGGGCGCTGTCGTTCATCCTTGAACGGGTGCAGGCGCGGATCGAAAAACGGGTCAACCGATCCACAGCGAGGGGTTGAGCCATGACCAGTCACGTTCCTATCAGCGAACAAGCGGCAGTCGCCCCGTCGATGATTGCCATCAGCGGCCTGAACAAGTGGTATGGCAATTTCCATGCCTTGCGCGATGTCGACCTGAGTGTCGTCGCCGGCGAAATCCTGGTGGTGTGCGGGCCGTCCGGCTCGGGCAAGTCGACGATGATTCGCTGCATAAATCACCTGGAAAACTTCCAGAAAGGCCAGATCCAGGTCAACGGTATCCACCTCACCAGCGAAGCGGAAAGTGTCAGTGCCGTGCGCCGGGAAATCGGCATGGTGTTCCAGAGTTTCAACCTATTCCCGCACCTCAGCGTGCTGGACAACCTGACCCTGGCCCCGCAACTGGTGCAAGGCGTGTCCTCGGCAGAGGCAAAAAAACGTGCCCAGGTTTACCTCGAACGAGTGCGCATCGCCGAGCATGCCCACAAGTACCCTTCCCAGTTGTCGGGCGGCCAACAGCAACGGGTGGCGATTGCCCGTGCGCTGTGCATGAAACCCAAGGTGATGCTGTTCGACGAGCCCACCTCGGCCCTGGACCCGGAGATGGTCCACGAAGTGCTGGAGGTAATGGGCGAGTTGGCCACCGATGGCATGACCATGATCTGCGTGACCCACGAGATGGGCTTTGCCAGCAAGGTCGCCGACCGCGTGCTGTTTATGGATCAGGGCCAGGTCATCGAACAAGCCACCCCCGCCGAGTTTTTCAACAACCCCCAGACCGAGCGAGCGCAGAAATTTCTCTCGCAAATCATCGGTCACTGAGTGCCGCTTTACCCATAACAATAACCAGACGTGGAGATGGACATGCTCAGCAAACAACGCGTAATCACCCTGGCCGCAACCCTGTCGCTGCTGTTCGTCGGCACGGCCAACGCCGGTGCCGTCCTCGACAAAATCCAAAGCAGCAAAACCATGACCGTGGCGACGTCGGCCATCTGGCCACCCCAGGGTTTTATCAACGACAAGAATGAGATCGACGGTTTCGACATCGACGTCTCCAAGGAGATCGCCAAGCGCCTGGGGGTTGAGGTCAAGTTCATCACCCCAGACTGGGACGTGATCACTGCCGGCAAGTGGAACGGGCGCTGGGACATGTCGGTGGGTTCCATGACCGCCACCAAAAGCCGCGCGCGGATTCTCGACTTCCCGGCCACTTACTACTACGTGCCCTATGTATTCGCGGTGCACAACAAATCGACCGTCACCGACCGCAAGGCCCTCAACGGCAAGAAGATTGGCGTGGAAGGCGGCACCACCTCCGAGGACTGCCTGAACCAGGCGCTGGCGATCGAAACCAGCGACATCCCGCCCGCCTCCTGCGACATCAAGGCCGGCGAACTGCGCACTTACGCCGGCTCCCTGGCGCCTCTGGACGACCTGCGTTTGGGGGACGGTGTGCGTCTGGACGCGATCCTCACCCAGCGCAGCACCCTGGAAGCAGCCATCAAGAAAAACTACCCGCTCAAGGCTATCGACGGCGTGGTGTTCTACGAGCCGCTGGCGATTGCCACCGACAAGGGTGACCCGGAGCTTACTGCCAAGCTCGCCGAAGTCATTGGGGCGATGCATACGGACGGCACACTGACCAAGCTGTCGACCAAGTGGTATGGCGTCGATTACTCCACCGTCAAATAACACCTGCCGAACCCCTGTGGCGAGCGGGCGGTTGTTGTGGCGAGCGGGCAAGCCCGCTCGCCACAGAGATCGGTGTTCACAGAAAGAGACTTTCAAGGATTGGCCATGCCCACCACCTGGTATTCACAAACCTCGCTCCCACGCACCACCCGCCCCAGCCTGGGCGCCGATGAAACCTGCGACGTGTGCATCATTGGCGCCGGTATCGCCGGGCTCACCGCTGCGCTGGAGCTGACCCGGCGCGGTAAACGAGTGATCCTTCTCGACGCCCATCACATCGCCTGGGGCGCGTCCGGGCGCAATGGTGGTGTGGTCTCGCCGGGCTGGGCCGAAGGTTCGGCGGCGATCGGCAAAAAACTCGGGCTGCAACAAGCCAAAGCCTTGTTCAACCTCTCGGTGGAAGGCGTCGAGATCGTGCGCGACAACATCGCCAACCTGGCGCTCCCCGGTTGCGATCCTGCGCCCGGCACCATTCGAGTCAAGCGCTACGACGACAGCGCGGGCGTGAAAAACCATATCGAAAGCATGCGTCGGGATTTCAACTACGAACTCAACTACCTCGACACCCGCCAGGTGCGTGAACGGGCCCACACCCAACGTTATTTCCAGGGCATTGAAGACCCCAAGGCCCTGCATTTTCATCCGTTGAATTATTGCCTGGGCCTGGCCCAAGCTATCGAAACAGCCGGCGGGCGCATCTTCGAACAATCAAAAATGCTCGCCTGGCACCGCGAAGGCAGCGACCGCATCGTGCAGACCGCCGAGGGCACGGTGTGCTGCAAGGACCTGGTGTTCTGCGCCGGCGGCTACGGCGGCCCGGAGTTGCAAAAACTCAACCGCGCCTACCTGCCCATCGCCACCTATGTGGTGCTGACGGAGCACTTGGGCGACAGCATCAAAAACGTCCTCGACTCCAGCGCCGCGTTCTCCGACGACCGGCGCGCCTCGGACTATTACCGCGTCGTCGAAGGCGACCGCCTGCTGTGGGGCGGGCGTATTACCACCCGCAACGAACAGAACGAAAAAGCCCTGGCGACCATGCTCAAGGCCGACATGGTCTCGGTTTATCCACAATTGGCAGCGGTAAAGATCGAACTGGCCTGGTCAGGCCTGATGGGCTACGCCACCCACAAAATGCCCAACCTGGGGCTGCTGGAACCCGGTGTGTGGGCCTGCACCTCGTTTGGTGGCCATGGCCTGAACACCGGCTCCATCGGCGGGCGAGTGATCGCCGAAGCAGTGTGCGGCGAAAGCACCCGCCATGAGCTGTTCAAACCCTACCTGCTGGACTGGAACGGCGGGCCGTTTGGGCTGCTCGCGGCGAATGCCATCTACCGGTCGTTGAAGGTGATGGATTTTGTGCAGGAGAAGTTGCGCAATGCCTCGCAGCCGCTCAGCAAGGAATGATATTTGGCCTACGAAGCAGCCCCACATTTAATCGTCACCGATTTGTGCAAGGCGCTCGCCTTAAGTAAAAGCCTCTAGTACCTCGCATCCACCGGCTTGCCGCCGTTCGGCCAGTCTTTCACCTTGTCCGGGAAGTCCGGGCGCGGTTGGCCGGAGAAGTACGCCGCGACATCCACCGCTTCCTGATCCGACAAACCGCCCTGCCCCAACGGGAATTTCTCGTGGAAGCCAATCGGCATGTTGCGTTTGACGAACGCCGCCGCGGTGTAAGTGCGGGCCATGCCGGCGCCGATGTTGAAGGATTGATCACCCCACAATGGCGGGTACACCAAGGTGCCGTCGGCACGGGCCAGGCCTTCGCCGTTATCGCCGTGGCATACCGCGCATTGCTTGGCGTAGACCTGCTTGCCATTGGCCAGGTCCGGTTTGATGGCCGGGTCAATCTTGCCGACGCCGCGCCCGGCGACTTTGTCTTCGGGGCGGGTGTTGTTTTTCATCCAGTCAAAGTAGGCAACCATCGCCTGCATATCCGCCGATTGCGGCGGCACGGGCTTGCCATTCATCGAGCGGCGCAAGCAGCCATTGATGCGCTCTTCCAGGCTCACCACCTTACCGGCACGCGGCGCGTAGCCGGGGAAAAACGCCGAGACGCCGACAAAGGGCGAACCGTCCGCCACGGTGCCGACGTTGAGATGGCAACTGGTGCAGTTCAGCGAGTTACCGACGTTGTCCGGCAGCAGCTCCTTGGTTTGCAGGTGCAGGCGCATGCCTCGCACCACTTGGTCGGCGTTCGGCGCCGCCAGCAGGGTGGCCAGGCGCGGGGTTTCAAAGGTCGAGGAATCGGTGCTGACCGGGTTAAGTTGGTCGCGCATTGTCTTGACCTGGGCGGCGCTGATCAGCGAGCCCTCGTTACCCCAGCGGGTGCGCACGAAGCTGAGGATTTCAGCGATTTCCTCGTCGGCCAAACGGGCAAAACCCGGCATGGTGTAGACCCGTGGATGGGTCGCGGTTTCAGCCGTTTCCCAACCGGTAAGAGTGATGTGCAACAGCGAGGTCGGGTTGCTGGAGGCCACGCTCGGGTTGCCGGCCAGGGGCGGGAACAAGCCCTTCACACCGCCGCCGTCACTGCGGTGGCAATCACTGCAAAACTGCATGTAGCCCAGGCCACCGCGACTGGTGAACAGGTCTTGGGGCGGTACGGCGGGCGCCTGCGCTACGGTAGGCATCGGCAGGTCGTCTTTGCCCGGTGGCAGAGATTTGAGGTAGGTAGCAATTGCCGTCAGGTCAGCGTCGCTGAAATGCTGGGTGCTGTGGTGAATCACATCGGCCATGTTGCCGGAGACGGTAGCAAAGCGGTTCTGCCCGGTCTTGAGCAGTTGCACAGTGTCTTCCACGGTCCACAGGTTGCGCAGGCTTAGGGCACGCCAATGCTCGACGGTTTCCCCGGCCAGGTAATGCTGGCCGCTGCGGCCGGCATCGCTCATGGCTTTTTCCTGGAAGGCGATGCCGCGCGGAGTGTGGCACGAGCCGCAATGCCCCAGGCCCTGGACCAGGTAGGCGCCACGGTTAAGCACTTCATCCTGGGCCGGATTGGCTTCAAACGGCTGGCTGTCGAGAAAGACCAAATTCCACAACGCCAGGCCCCAGCGCTGGTTGAACGGGAAGCCCATCTCGGCGTCCAGGTTGGCCTGGCGCACCGGTTTCACGTCCTGCATCAGGTAGGCGAACAAGGCGCGCATGTCACCTTCGCTCATCTTCGCGTAGGACGGGTATGGCATTGCCGGGTACAGGTTCATGCCGGCCGGGGTCACGCCTTCGCGCATGACCCGGTCGAATTGTTCGAAAGAATATTGACCGATCCCGGTCTCGCGGTCCGGGGTGATATTGCTGGAGTAAATCGTGCCCATCGGCGTGCTCAGCTCCAGACCGCCGGCCATCACCGCACCTTGTTTGGCGGTGTGGCAGGCGATGCAGTCGCCCAGTTGCGCGACGTATTTGCCGTGTTCGATCAGAGCGGTATCAGGTTCGTTGGCGTATAGGGGAAGAGCCAGACAAAACGTCGCCCCCATCAGGGCCAGACGTGAGAGGGAAAGGGCCATCGCATTATTCCTTTAATAACCTGGCCTGGGGGTTTGCCCCTGGGTACAGGTCTGCAATCGTTTTTATGAGGTCATCAGGCCGATAACCGGGGCATGGTCAGCCCCAGCTTTGTTGTAGCGGATTTTTCGAGGAAGCCCTTTGATGTGGATCAGGGCCGAGAGAAAGGATAAAAATCCTGATGTGCCGCTTTTTCCCTTCAGCATCCTGCCTTGACCTGATCCCCCTCCCCCCTGAAAATGCCCGACGTTTTTCCCGTCTCCCCGTTTACTGAAGTAGTGAAATTTCAATGTCTGATTCCCGTACCGAAGAATCCGTAGTCACCTTGCAGTCCAAAGCTGAATACGAAAACGCCATCAATCTTTCACAGCACCTGCCGGCAGCCAAGAGCATCAGTGAAATGGTGCTGGACGCGTTCCACACCTCCAAGGAAAGCGACCAGATCCGCGAGTTGCGCGTTGCCATCCGTCAGGCTCAAGATGCCTTCGACGATGACAAGGCCTACGACCTGATGGGTGAACTCAAGCAGCTCAAGGATGCCGAGGCCGCCGACAACGCCGCCCTGGAAGACCTGAACAGTAAGTTTTCCATCAGCCGCATCCTGTCCAGCTTCAAGGACGACCCCGAGTTTCAGGAGCTGGTCTACGGCCTGGCCCTCAAGGTGCTGAACCAGACCCACCAGGCCATCAGTAACCCGAGCGCCGGCAAAGGCAAAGCCGCACGGGCGAAGAAGGAAGTCGAAGTGTTCGCCATCAGCAAGGACGGCATCAGCGTCACCTTGCCACTGCGCTCGCCGCGCTCCAAGCCGAATGTCGACCGCGAGGCGTTTGAGTTCCTGGGGTTCACCTTTGTCGGTGAAGGCGATGAAGCAGAGCTGGACGTTGAGACCTTTGTGGATAACGCCGGTGCCGAGCAGCCATTGACCCGTAAAAGTATCATCACCGCGCTGCAGCAGCAGACGGCGTTTGATGGGTACAGCATCGCCGCGCAGTAACTCCGGGCCTGCTCCCATGGAGCAAGCTTGCTCGCGAAAAACGTCAACGATAACGCAGCGTGCCTGGTTTAACGCGGCGTTCTCAGGTTTTTCGCGAGCAAGCTCGCGCCTACAAAAAACTCACCTGCGCCGCAAACGCTTCCCGAAATCGCTGCATCTCACCGGCGTTGCCCACGGTCACCCGCACCCAATTCGGCCAGGTGCTAAAGACCCGGCCAATCATGACGTTTTGCGCGGACAGCCGCTCGATGACCTGCTCAGCTGGGCGACCCACGTCGATCATGAAGCAATTGCTGTGGGACGCCGTGCACGTGAATCCTCGAGCCTTCAGCCAGGCCACGGTCTCATCGCGCACAAGGGTGTTGAGCGCCTTGCGTTCGGGCACCAACGAGGGTTCTTCGAGGCTGGCACGGCCGCCCAGTAGGCTGGAGGCCGCCGGGACGTTGTGGCCGCCAAAAGCTTCCAACTGCTCCAGCAGCACCGGCTGCCCAAGCGCCAGGCCCAGGCGCGCACCGGCCATGCCGTAGATTTTCGAGAAGGTGCGCAGCACCAGCAGATCGTCGTGGTCCTTGACCCAGGACACACAGCTGGGCGCGTCGCAGAAATCGATGTAAGCCTCGTCCACCACCAGGATGCTGCCCTTGGGTTTGCTCGCCAACGCGTGCTCGATGGCCTTGGTCGGCGTCAGTGTGCCGGTGGGATTGTTGGGGTTGCAGAGGTAGATCACACCGGGCTTCGGGTCGGCGGCGAGCATGCCGGGAATGTCATGGGCATGGTCGGCCGTCAGCGGCACTTCATGGACCGGTGCCTTGCGCGCTTCGGCAGCCTGGCGCGGTACTTCATAGGAAGGCGTCGCCATCACCACGCCGCGGGTTTCGCTGGTAAACGCCAGTACCGCGTAGCGCAAAGCAGCCATGGACCCGGCACAAACCATCACGTGCTCGTCTAAAATACCGTGCTGATTGGCAAACACTTCGGCCAACGCGTACAGATCCTTGTAGGGATAACGACCCGACGCACCAACCCCAAGCTGCATCGCCGCGCGCGCGGCCGGCGATGGGCCATAGGGGCTTTCGTTGTAGTTGAGCAGCACCTTGTCGGACGTCGGGACCGGTGGGCTCGCCAAGGCCCAATCCAGCCGCCCCAGCAACGGCAGGGCCGCGCCCAGCGCGATCAGTGAACGACGACTCACGTTGACCATGGTGACTACTCCTTGCCAGCTCGCGGGTTCAGGTGCGCGATTCACAACAGCTTATACAGTTGGGTATGACGAGAAAAAAGCCGGGGGATTTACCCAGTCAACAAAAAGCCCCGCTCTTCATACAGAAGGCGGGGCTTTTTTCCAGCCTTGAATTTCAGCTCACTTGGAATGAAAACGCCGATTCAAGGCGATCCGCTTGGCTTCCACATCCCGCAGGTGTTTGCGGTGACGCTGCCACAGCACCAGCGCAATGATCAGCAGCAACACCACCCACCCACCGCCCCACAACAGATAGGGCATGGCCGTGATCAACAACGGCGCATCCCCACCGCGACGCAGGCTCGCCACTTCATCGTAACTGACGCTCAGCGCCGGGTTGCCGAAGGTTTGCAGGCTGTAGTTGGCGATAGCGGCAATTTGCGCATCGTTCAGGTCGCCGCCCAATGCGGGCATGCTAACCGCGGCATCGGCGCCTTTGCGGTCGATACCCGCGATGATCGCCATCACCAGGTTGTTGGCCTGGTTGCCGTTCAGTGCGTTGTTGAGGCTTAGGGACGGATAGAACGTGTCAGCCGTGCCCTGGCCATCGCGGCCGTGGCAACTGGAGCAGGCCGAGTTGTAGAGACGCGCGCCATCCAGGCTACTGGCATCGGACAGTGACGCTTGATCGCCCTGGCCGGTTTCCAGGGTGCTCATGTCTACTGGCTTGACCTCACGAACCACGCGCTCACTCTGCTGCGGATCGCGGATCGGCGGGACCGTGTGCAGGTAGGCGGCCATGGCGTGCAGGTCGCTGTCGCTGAGGTAGCGGAAACTGTTTTCCACCGCCTCGGCCATGCCACCGCCTGCCTGGACCTTGTCGGCCAGGTGGCCGTTTTTCAGGAAGTCGACCAGGTCATCCTCGCTCCAGTCACCCAGGCCGCTGACATTGTCCGAGGTGATATTGGGCGCAACCCAACCCCCCAGTTTCGCCCCGCCCAGGTATTGGCTGTTGTCCTCGGCCATCAAGACGTTGCGCGGGGTGTGGCAGGCGCCGCAGTGAGCCAGGTTGTCCACCAGGTATTGGCCACGGTTGACCTGTTCGGTGGCGCCGGGCTTGGGCACAAAACCCTGGCTATCGAGGAGCACCAGGTTCCAGCCGAACATCAACTGGCGGATGTTGAAGGGAAATGCCAGTCGCGTTTCCGGCACCGGCTGGTCCACCGGTTTCACGCCCTGTTGCAGGTACACGTACAAGGCATGGATGTCTTGCTCGCTCATGCCCTGATACGAGGTGTAAGGCATCGCCGGGTACAGGTGCTGGCCCTTGGCGTTGACGCCTTTGCGCAAGGCATCGGCCAGTTGCTGCTCGGTGTAGTTACCGATCCCGTAGGTCTTGGACGGAGTGATGTTGCTGGAGATGATCTTGCCCATGGGCGAGTCGATCACATAGCCGCCGGCCAACGGCGCGCCGCCATTTTCGGCGGTGCGGTGACAGGCCTCGCAGTCTCCAGCACGGGCGACATAGGCGCCCTGCTGGATCAGCGCGGCATTATCTTCAGCGGCAAATGCCGGCAACGCGGCCAGTAGCAGTGCCAACAGGGGAAGCTTCAGTAAACCCATGACCTAGACCTCCCGCGCAATGATGTCGGCCATGCGAATACTCAGCGCCACGCCAGCCAGGGTCGGGTTAATGGTGCCAGACGCCGGGATCACCCCGGTGGTGGCGAGGAACAGGTTGGCGTGGTCGTGGGTGCGGCACTCGTGGTTGACCACCGAGTCCTTGGGATTGGCGCCCATGATCACGGTACCCATCAGATGGTCGCGGTTCTGGTAGCCGGTATTGTTTTCCACCACTTTGCCGCCCATCAGCTGCACAAAGTGCGCGTAGTCCTCGTCGACGCCGGCCTTGGCCGCCTTGACGTAATCGCCCACCTCGTAATTGACCACCAGCATCGGAATGCCCAGGGCGTCCTTGCGGGTGCGGCTCGGGCGCACTGTATTGGTCTGCAATGGCAGGGTTTCATAGACAGTGGACACATCGACCCAACGCGCCGCGTCGTGGCGGATGCGTTCGTCCAATTCCTTGCCGTAGACGCCCTCGGCAATCAGCCTTTTGGCCACGGCGATGTTCGGCACGTTGTTGGAGATCGAGTGTTTGACCGAGGCCCGTTCCTTGCGGAACTCACCGTCGCGGCGATTGAAAATCCCGCCTTGCTGTACCGCCCCGCGTCCTGGCCACAAGGGCTCATCCGCCAAAAACTGCAGGCCCTGGCCGGTGTGGTCCATCAGGTTGCGACCGACCTGGTCGGACGAGTTGGCGACGTCGGAAATCAGCAGCAGCTTGGGGGTTTCCAGGCCATGGGCAGCGACCACGAAGTACTTGGCGGTGAGTCGCACATCGGCGCCGGTGGAGCTGCGGTAGTGGATGGCAACGATCTTGTCGTCCGCACCTTTTTCCAGCTTGTAGGCCGTGGCGTCCGTGATCAGCTTGGCGCCGGCCTGCTGCGCGTGGCGAGCGTGGACGTCGCCACTGTACATGGCACCGATGGGGCAGACCGGCATGCAATTGTTATTGCCGCTGCACGCTGGGCGCCCGTCGTAGGGTTCAGTGGCTCGGCCATTGGGCTCATGGATAAAGTGATAACCGGCCGGGGCCATGCGCTCGCGCAGGCGCTGGAACAGGTAGGTATCGCCTTCCGGAGCCATCGGATAAGGGCTGGAGCGCGGAGGGAAAGCGCCGCCGCCCTGCCCGCTCTGATCCTGGGTGTCATTGCCGCACACGCCCAGGGCAATTTCCGCCCGCACGTAATAGGGTTCCAACTCGCTGTACTCCAGCGGCCAGTCGCGACCTACGCCATACAGGGTGTTGAGCTTCATATCGTTAGGCAGATAACGCCAGCACGCTGCCGCCCAGTGCCAAGTGGTACCGCCCACCAGTTTCAACATGCCTGGACGAAACTCGAAAGAACCGGTGTTCTCGATGTATTGCTCATCATAAGAATGATGGGCCCAGGGTTCATTGGGATAGGGCGAGTTGTAATTGCCCTTGTTCGAGGAATTACGGAAGTTCTCAACTATCTTCCAGCGAGGAATATGTTCACCCGCTTCCAGAATAATCACTGACTTGCCGAGTTTGGCTAATTCAAACGCCGCGTTGCTGCCTAAAGCGCCGGAGCCAACCACAATGACATCGGCGTCATAATCCTGATTCATAAAAGTGCCTTGTCTTAGTCGTTGGCCAGCGTGGCCGGAGGATTAACCCAGTAATTGGTTTTTCCTCGGGAGTACGTCGGGATCACTGTGGCGTCCGTGGTTGGCTCGTAGGCCAGGGCCCCGGTGAACGTGACCAGGCGCGTGCCGTCAGTAGCGCGCAGGGAGACCGGTGTGCCGGTGTAACCCAGGTACCAGGCCGAGACGATTTTTTGCACGGTGTCTTTCATTACCGAGTCACGGTAGAACGGGCTGCCGGACAACTGGCTGACGCTGCGCAAGTGATGCTGGCCGACCTTGCTCCACAAGGCTTTCATCTTGTCCGGGAACTGTGGGTCGCTCTGCGTGCACTGGGCCAGGATGCGCAAGGACAATGTGGCATCCAGGGTCTGGCGTTCGAGGAGGAACATCGACAATTGGCGCAAGGATTCAATATCGTCGCTGGCAGCGCTGTTGACGTCCTGCGCCAGCGCAGAGCTCGCCCACAGTGGGGCGAACAGGCCGGCACCGGTCAAGGCCGCGCCTGAATATAGGAGTTTTCTTCGGGTTATCACGGGGATATCTCCTCATGAGTCGAGCAACTATCGGCGCAGGGCCAATTTCGACTTCACGGCAAAAGGCTGAGTACTTCGTTCACTGAAGTTGAACGGACTTTAAGAGCCCTTTTTATAACTGCCAAGAGAACGCCAAGCTGTCGTGCAGCTTGTTAATAATAGGAATGGAGAATAGCGCTAACGTTTAGAACGGTGGGTTAAACACCGTACAGCAATTTTTCCGGTAACAACATGAAACATCCCGGTAGCTAGTAATTTATCGAGCCAGATAGGAACGATTGTTATATGGGGTTTATGAGCTTCAACATACGGTATTGCAGATTGGTTAAGCGGGACTGGAGCCTGGAGTGCATATCCGTTATGCGCAGCAATGGATATGTACACCCCCCACCCAATAAAAAGCCCCGATCTTCTCTCAAAGGCGGGGCTTTTTCACAGCAATACCACTCAGTGCGCGTAAGTCAGCAACAACTCTTTAGGCACCTGAAAATCCAGGGACATCATCACGCTCAACGCAGTGATGGTAAAGATCGAGAAGACGAACAGCTTGCGCGCCCAGACGGTGTCGTCCACCGCCTTGTAGCCGGTCCAGGCCATGTACAACCAGTACATGCCCATCGCGGCGGCCACGGCGAGGTAGCTCATGCCGGCGTAGCCACTGAAGGTCAACATCAAGGTCGCCACGAGGAAGGCCAGGATGTAGAGCAGGATGTGTTTCTTCGCTACGCGGATGCCACGCTTGACCGGCAATACCGGAATCGAGGCCGCCCGGTAGTCGTTGAAGCGGAAGATCGCGATGGCATAAGAGTGCGGCATCTGCCACAGGCTGAACATCACCAGCAGCACCAGCGCGGCCATGTCGAAGCTATTGGTCACAGCCACATAACCAATCACCGGCGGCATCGCCCCCGACAGACTGCCCACCAGCGTGCCGTGAACCGACTTGCGCTTGAAGTACAGGCTGTAGAAGCCGACGTAGATGACAAAGCCGATCACGGCAAACAGCGCCGCCAGCGGATTGGCCACCGTGGACAACAACACCACACCGGCAATGCCCAGGACGGTCGCGAAGATCAGTGCCAGTTTCAGGGAGATAAGGCCCTGGACCAGCACGCGATTCTTGGTGCGTTCCATCTTCAGGTCGATGTCGCGGTCGATGCAGTTGTTGAACACGCAACCGGATGCAACCACCAGGGAGGTGCCGATCATTGCCGCCAGGAAAATGGCCAGATCGACATGCCCCTTGGAGGCCAGGAAAAAGCCGCCTGCCACAGAAAGCACGTTACCGAAAATGATCCCCGGTTTGGTGATTTGGATAAAGTGCTTAAGCGACATCGGGTCTTACCTCACTTCGCCATCATGTAGGTGTGGATGCTGAACATGATCCACAACGACAGGCCAACCAGCAGGACGATCACCATGGCTGCGAAGACAAACGCAATCACGTTGCTACGCTGGGCCTCGGAACGGTCCAGGTGCAGGAAGTACACCAGGTGAACCACAACCTGAATCACCGCAAATGCCAGGACGATCATCAGGGTTATGGATTTCGGCAGGGTTGGGTACATCACCAGGCCGAACGGGATGATCGTCAGGATCACCGACAGGATGAAGCCAATGGTGTACGACTTTACGCTGCCGTGGCCAGCATCATGGCTGTTCTGGGCATCATGAGAGTGAGCATTAGCCATTACAGAGCCCCCATCAGGTAGACAACGGTGAAGACGCAGATCCAGACCACGTCCAGGAAGTGCCAGAACAGGCTCAGGCAGGTCAGGCGGGTCTTATTGGTGGTGGTCAGGCCGTTTTTCTGCACCTGATACATCATGATCGCCATCCAGATCAGACCGCTGGTCACGTGCAGACCGTGGGTACCGACCAGGGTGAAGAACGCGGACAGGAAGCCTGAGCGGCTAGGGCCGTAGCCTTCGGAGATCAGCAGGTGGAACTCGTTGATCTCCATGCCGATGAAGCCCAGGCCGAGCAGGAAGGTCAGGCCCAGCCAGACCAGGACCTGCTTCTTGTTGCCCCGGAAGAACGCCAGCATGGCGAAGCCGTAGGTGATCGAGCTGAACAACAGCAAGGCGGTTTCGCCCAGCACGTAAGGCAGTTCGAAGATGTCGTGGCCCGACGGGCCACCCGCTACGTTGTTTACCAGTACCGCGTACACCGCGAAGATCGACGCAAACAAAATGCAGTCGGTCATCAGGTAGAGCCAGAAACCAAAGACGGTTGTCTCGCTCGAATCGTGGTGGTGGTCATCATGCCCATGGTCATCGACATGGGCGTGTCCAGCATTGGTCACTAAGTTCGACATGATTTAAGCCTGTTCCAGCGAGGTTTCAACACGGTTGGCCGGGATCTTCTTCTCGGCTACCAGGCGAGCGTGCTGCTCGGCTTCGATGCGTTCGATCACCTCGACCGGCACCATGTAGCCTTGATCATCACGGGCAGCGTGGATCACGAAGTAGCCAATGGTTGCGACCAGGCTAATGATCGCCAGCCACCAGATGTGCCAGATCATCGCGAAACCAAACACCGTCAACAGTGCGCCCATGACCACACCGGTCGCGGTGTTGTTAGGCATGTGGATCGGCTCGTAGCGAGCAGGTTTCTGGTATGCGGTACCGTCTTCCTTGGCTTCGGTGAACGGGTCGATGCCTTCAGCTTTCGGCAGCACGGCGAAGTTGTAGAACGGCGGTGGCGACGAGGTCGACCATTCCAGGGTGTGGCCGTTCCATGGATCGCCGGAGTCGCAGGCGTTCTGCTTGCGGTCACGGATACTGACATACAGCTGGATCAACTGGCAGGCGATACCAAAAGCGATCATCACCGCACCGAACATGGCGACGTACAGGTACGGCACCCAATCAGGGTTGGTGGTGGCGTTCAGACGACGAGTCATGCCCATGAAGCCCAGTGCATAGAGCGGCATGAATGCGACGAAGAAGCCGGTGATCCAGAACCAGAATGCAGCCTTGCCCCAACCTTCGTGCAGCGTGAAGCCGAACGCTTTCGGGAAGTAGTAGCTGAAACCAGCGATGTAACCGAATACAGCACCGCCGATGATCACGTTGTGGAAGTGAGCGATCACGAACAGGCTGTTGTGCAGCACGAAGTCAGCACCCGGGATGGCCAGCAGTACGCCGGTCATGCCGCCGATGGCGAAGGTCACCATAAAGCCCAGGGTCCACAGAACCTGGCTGGTGATACGCAAACGGCCGTGATAAATGGTGAATAGCCAGTTAAATAGCTTCACCCCCGTCGGGATCGAAATCAGCATCGTCGCCAGGCCGAAGAAGGCGTTGACGCTTGCCCCCGAACCCATGGTGAAGAAGTGGTGCAGCCAAACCATGAAGCCCAGTACCGAGATCGCGCCAGAGGCGTAGATCATCGAGTGGTGGCCGAACAGACGCTTGCCGGAGAAGGTCGAGATGACTTCGGAGAAGATCCCGAACGCCGGCAGAATCAGGATGTACACCTCGGGGTGACCCCAGGCCCAGAACAGGTTGACGTACATCATTGGATTGCCACCAAGTTCATTGGTGAAAATGTGGAAATCCATGTAACGGTCAAGCGTCAGCAGTGCCAGGGTAGCGGTGAGGATCGGGAACGAAGCCACGATCAACACGTTGGCCCAGGTGCAGGTCCAGGTGAAGATCGGCATGTCCATCAGCTTCATGCCAGGGGTACGCATTTTCAAGACGGTGGCCAGGAAGTTGACCCCCGTCAGTGTCGTCCCAAGTCCTGATAGCTGTAGCGCCCAGATGTAGTAGTCCATCCCCACGCCCGGACTGTATTGCAGCCCCGACAACGGCGGATAGGCAACCCAACCGGTCTTGGCGAATTCGCCGACGCCCAGGGACAAGTTGACCAGTACCACGCCGGATACCAGCAGCCAGAAGCTCAGGGAGTTCAGGAACGGGTAGGCAACGTCACGGGCACCAATCTGCAGCGGCACTGCCAGGTTCATCAGGCCGGTGAAGAATGGCATCGCCATGAAGATGATCATGATCACACCGTGGGCGGTGAAGATCTGGTCATAGTGTTCAGGCGGCAGGTAGCCAGGCGAACCCTCGGTGGCCATGGCCAGCTGGGTACGCATCATGATGGCGTCGGCAAAACCGCGCAGCAGCATGACCATGGCGACGATGATGTACATCACGCCGATTTTCTTGTGGTCGACCGACGTCAGCCACTCGGTCCACAAATAGGTCCACTTCTTGAAGTAGGTGAGTGCCGCAAACAGCGCCAGACCACCCAGCGCGATCATGGCAATGGTCACCATCACAATCGGCTCGTGGAACGGGACCGCTTCCCAACTTAATTTACCAAACATTGTTTACTCCTCTGCCCCGGCGGCTGAATGCGAGCTCGTGCCCATCACTTCTGTAGCAGCCACTTCTTTCTTCTCATGCTTGACCGGCTTGCCTGGTTTCATCCCTTCATACTTATTGATGATGTTCTGGAACAGGTCCGGCGTGAACGAGGAGTACAGCTCTACAGGGTTGTTCTGGCTTTGTTTGGCAAGAGCTTCGTACTCAGCTTTTTCAAGCTGTTTAGGTGAGCTTTTGACTTCAGCGACCCAGGCGTTGAAATCAGCCTCGGACGTTGCAATCGCTTTGAATTTCATGCCGGTAAAACCCGCGCCACTGTAGTTGGCGGAGATACCTTCAAGCTCGGTGTTCTCGTTGGCAATCAGGTGCAGTTTGGTCTGCATGCCGGCCATCGCGTAGATCTGGCCACCCAGGCCCGGGATGAAGAACGAGTTCATCACCGAATCGGAGGTCACTTTGAAGTTGATTGGCGTATTGGCCGGGAAGACGATCTTGTTGACCGTGGCGATCCCTTGCTCTGGATAGATGAACAGCCACTTCCAATCCAGCGCGACCACTTCAATGGTGATTGGCTTGACGTCGGATTCCAGCGGACGGTACGGGTCCAGGGCGTGGGTCGACGTGTAGGTGATGTAACCCAGGGCAATGATGATGAGTACCGGAACAGCCCACACCGCGATTTCAATCTTGGTGGAGTGCGACCACTTCGGCGCGTAGGTGGCCTTGGTGTTGGACGCGCGGTATTTCCAGGCAAACGCGAAGGTCATCACGATCACCGGTACCACGACCAGCAGCATCAGCAAGGTGGCGGTGATGATCAGGTTGCGTTGTTCCAGACCGACCTGGCCCTTGGGATCGAGCAAAGTCCACTTGCAGCCTCCCAGCAATAACATGCCGGCCAGCGGCAATAAGCCTAGTAATCGGGTGTACCTGTTTTTACTCATCTCACGACCTCTAAAGCAGCTTGCGCAATGCAGTTGGGTTTTGATCGCCAACACTTCACCCTGCCAAGGGTTGGCATTTCTCTTCGATTGAATAAGGGCCTGCCCGGCGCAGCTATGGGTTTGACACGTCCAGGACTAGCGGTGAGTTCTTATTCGAATTCGTGGTCAAAGGCCTTTGCAGACCAATTCCATTTGGTGCGGATAGTAGAAAGGTTGCCGGCACCTGGGGTCGCATGAAGCAAAAACCGCTCCTCGACCGCCCTTATGTGCTCAGGGATGAGCAGCACCGGACATTCAGTGCGGGCGATTGTAGTTAGCTAGCGATGTATAAACCATGTCTTATCCAGAAATTATTTTTATCATTTCCAGCAATAATCTTGCACCATTGTTGCCAAGGTTCGGGATCGTATCGCGTTTAATTCTCAACAAAAACCACAAAAAGTGCCGTGTTATTGGCCATCCTGTCGCATCCCGCGCTCTTTGATGGATGCGTAAAACCCATCCAAGCCCGCTAAAAACAAGGCATTCAGACATCACGCAATCTCGTGGACGGCAGATGGAACGCGGCGTTGCCCGAACGATGAACTGACAGGCCCATTTGTCAAATCGGCCGTCATTTAAGGGGCTGCCCAAGGGATAGAAAAGGTCCTGTGGCAGTCTCAGTGTGACAACATGTCGCACATGATGGCCGCCTAACCTTGTCCGAGGTCACGGCACTTTCACAAAAATGACCGCATACAAAAACGCCCCGACCTTCTCTGGAGAAGATCGGGGCGTTTTGGGTAACGACTTAGTTAGGCTTTGCTCTGGCGATTGCGGTAGATGCCCAGCGGCACCAGGATCGCCGTCAGCACAAAGGCCACCAGCGCCCATTGGGGCAGGGACAGGCCGAGAATAGGCGGGTACGGCGTGCCGCAAAAGCCGTCGACCTGGAAGCCCAGGGGGAAGATCGTCGCCAGGGGCAAGCTGTCGACAATCGGTTGCAGCACATCGATGCCGCAACTGACCGCCGGGTAGAACTGGGTGTACACATGATGCCCGGCTGCGGCGACGCCACCGAGGGCGCTGATGACCACCAGCACTTCAAACACCGTAACGCTGGAGGTGGTGCGCATGGCGGCACCGATAAAAGCAAAGATCGCAATCAACAAAAAGGCATAGCGCTGCAGGATGCACAGCGGGCACGGCGCCTCGCCCAGCACCACCTGCATGTACAGCGCCCCGCCGATCAGCGCCAGGCAGATAATGCCCAGCAACACCAGAGCGCGCCGCTCACGCGCCAATCGCATTTCGTCACTCATCCCCGTTTCCCTTTGCCTAATGATGGTTATGCCAATGGCCGCAAGTTTACACGCAGGACGTGAAAGTTGAGCGGCTAGGCGTCAGGAGGTTAAACAGAAAGGAGTTAACGGCGGATTAATAAGGCCTCTGCAAGAACGAGCAAGCTCGCTCTTGCAAGGGAGTGTGGATTACTCCAGCGCCGACGCCGGCCCGAAGAACTCATACCGGCTCTGTTTCTCTGGCACACCCAACGCTTTGAGGTGGCCCTTGATCGCCGCCATAAAGCCTTTTGGACCCAGGAAGTAAGCATCCACATCCCGCTGCTCAGGCAACCATGCTGCCAGTTGCTCCTGGCTGAGCATCCCGACCTTGTCCGCTGCCGGGCTCACGCCGTCGTCCTCGGCGTAGCAATAGAAGCGCTTGAGTTGCGGATGACGCGCGGCGAGCGCATCAACCCAGTCACGAAATGCATGCACGCCGCCATTTCGCGCGCAGTGGATAAAGTGCACCGGGCGCTCGGTTGCCAGCGCGGCTTCCAGCATCGGCAAGGTTGGCGTAATACCAACGCCACCGCTGATCAGCACCAGCGGCTTGTCACTGGCCACCAGGGTGAACTCACCCGCTGGCACAAACAGCTCGATCGCGGCACCGACCTGAAACTGGTCGTGCAAGTAGTTGGAGACTCGGCCACCCGCTTCGCGCTTGACGCTGATGCGGTACTGACCCGAGTCGGTGCCGGCTGACAGCGAGTAGTTACGTCGAACTTCCTCACCCTCCAGCGCCAGCTTCATGCCGATGTATTGCCCAGGCTCGGCGGCTAGAATCGGACCTTTATCCATAGGTGCGAAATAGAAGGAGGTGATTTCACTGCTCTCCTCCACGCGGTTTACCAGGGTAAACGAGCGCGCACCGCGCCAGCCGCCGGGGGCCAGGGCCTTCTCTTCGTAGATTGCGGCTTCGGCACCGATCAGGATGTCTGCCAGTTGGCCGTAAGCGGCGCCCCAGGCACTCATCACTTCAGGCGTGGCAATCTCGTCACCCAACACTTCAGAAATCGCCCGCAGCAGGCAACTGCCGACAATCGGGTAATGTTCCGGGAGGATTTGCAGGGCCACGTGCTTGTTGATGATCTTCGCCACCAGATCGCCCAATTGGTCCAACTGGTCGATATGCCGGGCGTACATCAGCACACCGTTAGCCAGGGCACGAGGCTGGTCGCCGCTGACCTGGTGGGCCTGGTTGAACAACGGACGAACTTCGGGATACTCCGACAACATCATCCGGTAGAAATGGGTGATCAGGGCTTCGCCACCACTTTCCAGCAACGGCACAGTGGATTTGACGATGGCGCGGTCTTGAACGCTAAGCATGAGAAACTCCTGAGCTTTTTCGGCTTCTGACTGATTACCCTGTACTACTCAGTATTCGTGCCAACTAATAAATCGTTAAATATCAACTAGTTAAATTATTTGTGGTCAGTATGACTCTCAACACTCTATAGTCATTAGGACTACAAGGAGTCATTATGACTGCGAAATCTCTGCTCACCACTCTGCTGCCCCTGGTCGCCGATCTGTCCCGCGAACTGCCCGAAGGTGAACGCTATCGCCGCCTGCTGCAAGCCATGCGCGCCCTGCTGCCGTGCGACGCCGCCGCCCTGCTGCGCCTGGACGGTGAATCGCTGGTGCCGCTGGCGGTGGACGGCTTGAGCGCCGACACCTTGGGGCGACGATTCAAGGTCAGTGAACACCCGCGCTTTGAAGTGCTGTTGAGCAGCCCAGGCCCGACCCGCTTCG
This sequence comes from Pseudomonas sp. HY7a-MNA-CIBAN-0227, assembly GCF_040310325.1. Taxonomy (NCBI): domain Bacteria; kingdom Pseudomonadati; phylum Pseudomonadota; class Gammaproteobacteria; order Pseudomonadales; family Pseudomonadaceae; genus Pseudomonas; species Pseudomonas sp. HY7a-MNA-CIBAN-0227. The sequence continues at coordinate 389,423 of NZ_JBEOPT010000003.1, forward strand.
ACAGCGACAGCGAGCTGCCCGACCCCTACGACGGTCTGGTGGATGGCCTGCACGGGCACTTGGAAGTCCACGATTGCATGGGCTGTCCGCTGTTTATCGATGACCAGCCCTGGGGCCTATTGACCCTCGACGCCTTGGACATGTCGCGTTTCGAGCGGGTCGACCTCGACGCCCTGCAAGCCTTCGCCAGCCTCGCCGCTGCTACGGTCAGCGCCGCCGAACGCATCGAACGCCTGGCCTTGCGCGCCGAAGACGAGCACCAGCGCGCCGAGATCTACCGCCAGGCCAGCGGCCAGCAGCACAAGGAAATGATCGGCCAGAGCAAGACCCACAAGCGCCTGGTAGAGGAAATCAAACTGGTGGGTGGAAGTGACCTGACGGTGCTGATCACCGGTGAAACCGGCGTCGGCAAGGAGCTGGTGGCCCAGGCCATCCACGCTGCGTCCTCGCGATCAGAGAAGCCACTGATCAGCCTCAACTGCGCGGCATTGCCGGAGACACTGGTGGAAAGCGAGCTGTTTGGCCACGTACGCGGCGCCTTTACCGGCGCGCTGAACGAACGACGGGGCAAGTTCGAACTGGCCAATGGCGGCACGCTGTTTCTCGATGAAGTGGGCGAATTATCGCTGGCGGTTCAGGCCAAGCTGCTGCGGGTGCTGCAAAGCGGCCAGTTGCAACGCCTGGGCTCGGACAAGGAGCATCAGGTGGATGTGCGCCTGATCGCCGCCACCAACCGCGACCTTGCCGAAGAGGTGCGCAACGGTCGTTACCGTGCCGATTTCTACCACCGTTTGAGCGTGTACCCGCTGCAAGTCCCCGCCCTGCGCGAGCGTGGTCGTGATGTGCTGCTGCTGGCCGGTTTTTTCCTTGAGCAGAACCGCTCACGCATGGGCCTGGGCAGCCTGCGCCTGACCAGCGATGCCCAGGCGGCGCTGGTCGCCTATGCCTGGCCGGGCAATGTGCGCGAGCTGGAACACCTGATCGGCCGCAGCGCCTTGAAGGCCTTGGGCAATTGCCGGGAACGGCCGAAAATTCTCAGCCTGAGCGCGGCGGACCTGGACTTGCCGAACGTGTCTGCACCGCTGATCGAAGAACAACCAGAGGTGCCGCACGTCACCGGTGACCTGCGCCTGGCCACCGAAAACTACCAACGCCAGGTCATCAGCGCCTGCCTGGAACGCCACCAGCACAACTGGGCCAGCACCGCCCGTGAACTGGGGCTGGACCGGGCGAACCTGGGACGGATGGCCAAGCGGTTGGGGATGAAATAAAACGCGTATTGCCGATGCTACCTTTGTGGCGAGGGCGCTGGTCGGATCGCCACAACAAGTCCGGTCTATGCTGCCGCCCTGGTTACAATCACCGCCGGCTTTGGCTTACGAAACACCAATACATTGCCCAACATCACCAGCACCAACCCGGCCAGCGCCGGGGCCGTCCACTGGTAGCCTTCAACAAAGGCCGAGACATTCAGCGCCACCACCGGGAACAGCACCGTGCAATAGGCCGCGCGCTCCGGCCCCATGCGGCCGACCAGGGTCAGGTAGGCGGTGAAGCCGATCACCGAGCCCGGAATCACCAGATACAGCAGCGAACCGACATAACGGGCGTTCCATTCCATATCAAAGGGAATGCCCTGGACCACGCAATACATCGCCAGCATTGAAGCGCCATAAGCCATGCCCCAGGCGTTGGTGGTCAGCGGCTTGAGCCCGGCCTTCTGTTGCAGGCTCGACAACATGTTGCCCGCCGAGAAACACATCGTCCCCAACAACGCCAACCCCAAGCCAAGCAAGGTTTGCGGGCTGGCGGTGTGCTCCACCAGTTCCGGCCAGAACAGCAGCCCCAGCCCCAGCAAACCAAGACCACCCCCCATCAACACATTGCGGGCGACTTTCTGGCCGAAAAACACCCGGGAATTCAGCGCGTTCCACAGGGTCGCCGTGGAGAACACCACCGCTACCAGACCGCTGGGAATCCATTGGCTGGCTGTCAGGAAGCACATGAAGTTGACGCAAAACAGGCACAACCCCTGGGCCAGGCAAATCAAGTGCCCGCGCCGGTTCATGACCTGCAGCTTGCGACTGAGCAGCAACATCACAAACAACACCAGCGCCGCCAGGCCGAAGCGATAGACGATGGACACGGGAATGGCCACCACGCCCAGTTGCAGCTTGAGGGCGATCCAGGTCGTACCCCAGATCAGCACGGTGAGTAAATACAGGGAAAGGTTCATGACGGGCTCCGGTGGTTGAGCCACAGTGTCGCCCTGCGCGTACCTGCGGCTCTTGCACATTCTTGCGCTTTTGTCGGCTGACGGGATCACAGCGCCAGCTGCCGGGAGTAGGATGCGAGTCGTCAGAGAGTACGAATATGCCACCACTGGAAACCCTGCAAGTCTTTCAAGCCCTGAACCGCTCGCCCAATGCTCGCCTTGAGCTGAGCGCCGAGCTCGGTGACGGCTTGTCTGCGGCTTTGTGGAGCAACCACCACGACTCCCAGAACTATGAAGCCCCCAGCCATCACACCTTGTCCTGCTATGTGGGTGGTGGCACCGGGACCTTTCGCCGCGACCAGCCCGGCACCAAGGGCGGCCCCGACAAGCTGTGCATTCTGCCCGCCGAACACCAGTCGGCCTGGGTGATCAATGGCGAGATTCGCCTGGCCCATGTGTATTTCAGCACCGAGCAATTTGCCTTGGGCTGCGTCACCCTGCTGGACCGCGACCCCCGCGAACTGCAACTGCGCGAAAGCACCTTTCTTGAAGATGCCCGCCAGGCTCAGCGCTTTCACCAGTTGATCAACCTGAACTGGCAGGAACCCGCCGAACGCCTGCTGACCAGCAGCCTGGCCCATGAAATGCTCAGCCACACCTTGCTCAGCCAGGTAGGCCTGCGGGATGGGTTGCGTTTAAAAGGTGGGCTGGCCGCCCATCAGCGTCGACAGTTGGTCGAGTACATCGAGCACCAACTGGCAGAGCCCATCAGCCTGGGGCAATTGGCGGGGTTATGCGCGCTGTCGGAATACCACTTTGCACGGATGTTTCGCGCAAGCTTTGGCTTACCGCCCCATCAGTACCTGCTGGCCCGCCGCGTGAGCCGTGCCCGCGAGCTACTGCGCAGCAGTTCACTGGCGTTGGGTGAAATTGCCCTGGCCTGCGGGTTCTCCAGTGCCAGTCACTTTACCAATCGGTTTCGCCAGGCAATGGCGGCTACGCCGGGGGAATATCGCCAGGCGTTCAATCCGACCACTGCGCCAGCGCGACGGCCAGTCGATCTTCCAACGCCTTGATGCGCGCGCCATCGACCACATAATTGTTGGTCACCATTGAAAACACCAACCGCCGCCCTTCTACATCAGTGATGTAGCCGGTCAACGACGACACTGCGCCCATCGAGCCGGTCTTGGCGTGCAGGTTGTTGTGCGCCGCAGTGCCCCGCAAGCGATAACGCAGGCTGCCGCCGGTCATACGATCCTGGCTGCCGGCGATGGGCAGCGCGTTGTACCAGGCGTCGAACCACGGCTGTTTGCCCATGGCCAGCAACAGGTCGGTAAGGTTCTGCGACGACACCAGATTGCGCCGGGACAGGCCCGAACCGTCGACCTGATTCAACGTCGTCGGGTCCAGCCCCTGACGTTTCAGGAAGCCCGCCACCGCCGCCACACCCGCAGCCGCCGAGCCAACATTGGCAGTCTTGCGGCCCATGGCCTTAAGCAGTGCTTCGGACATGCTGTTGTTGGAAAGCTTGAGCAATGGCCTGATCAGTTCCTGCAACGGCGCCGAGTCATGCACCGCCAAAACGGTAGCCGTCGTCGGGCTGCCAGCGCCTATCACGCGCTTGCCCTGGACCGTGATCCCCTGCTCCGCCAACGCCCGTTCAAACAGATTGGCCACCAACTGCGTCGGCTCCCAGACGCTGACCCATTGCCGACTTTGTTTACCTGGCGCCAGTGCGCCACCAAGACGTAGCAGGTTGGTGCCGTGCTGGCGATTGAGGCCATAGCTGTTACCCGATCCGCTGACCGCAAGGTTGTTGATCTGCACGTAATCGGTAGACGGGCTGATAGCGACGGTCACTGGTTGGCCGAGCGCTATCGGCGCCTTGGCTGTGACGATCAAGGTACCCGCATCAAAATCAGCATTGGGCGACACTGTCAGCGCCGAAATCTGCGCGCCGTAGTACTTGCCTTCATCGTCATTGGCCCAATCGGTGCCCAGGCGCTCGGCGTCGAACCAGGTGTCATCGAACACCAGATCACCTTGGATCTGCTTGATGCCCTGCCCGGCCAGGCTGGCGGCCAAGGCCTGGTAATCAGCCCACTGAATGGTTGGGTCGCCGAGGCCGCGCAGGTAGAGATTGCCGATCAAGCGCTGGCCCTGTTGGTTACCATCGCTCAGCAGCTGTGTGGAAAACCGATACTGCGGGCCGAGAACATCCATCGCCGCAGCCGTAGTCAGCAGTTTGAGGCTGGAGGCCGGGGTCAGCCGGCTGCGAGGGTTGTGCTGATACAGCGTGCTGCCGCTGCGGGCATCGCGCACCATCAGCGAGACAGTGGCACCGTTGAGCGCTGGATCGGCCAACAGCTGCTCAAGCGTCTCTTCAGTGGAAAGTTTCGACACCGTGGCGCAACCGCCCAGCAGCAAGCTCAATCCAACCAGCATGCCGCTGGCGTGCATCCATCGTCCCAACTGCATTAGTGTTTCCCGACAATCATCAAAAACGGCCACGCTAGCAGCTCAACAACCTTGTGGCGAGCGGGCTTGCCCGCGTTGGGGCGCGAAGCGGCCCTAAAACAAACAACTGCGGTCTTTCTGATAGATCGCAGTGACCTTATTGGGGCTGCTGCGCAGCCCAACGCGGGCAAGCCCGCTCGCCACAGGCTTGCACTGGTCTTAGAACTCTAGGGTGCTGGACACCGATACCTGCCGCGCATCGCCCATGGACACGAACAAGCGGCTGACCGCCGAGGTGTAGTAAGTGCGGTCGAAGATGTTCTTCACGTTGAGCTGGAACTTGACCTTCTGCCCTTCGACCTTGGTGTCGTAGGTGGCGAAGGCATCGGCCACGGTGTAGCCCGGCAGGTCGAAGCTGTTGAGGGCATCGCCGGCTCGCTCGCCGACATAGCGGGCACCGGCGCCGACCCGCAGTTGGTCGCCGCCGAAGAGGGTGCCGAAGTCATACACCGCGGATACAGAGCCGGTATTTTTCGCCACGTTCTGCAGGCGTTTGCCTTGGTAGGTCGGGTCTTCGGTCACCTCGGCATCCGTGTAGGCGTAGCTGCCGATCAGGCTCCACTGGTCGGTCAACTGGCCGCTCAGGTCCATTTCCAGGCCACGGGAGCGCACCTTGCCGGCGACGCTGTAGATTGAGGTCGCGCCTTCGCCGATGGACACCAGCACGTTGCGCTTGTCGATATCAAACAATGCCGCGCTGGCGGTGATGCGACCCGGCATATCGAGCTTGGCGCCCAGCTCCCAGGACTTGGACTCTTCCGGGGCGATGCTGCCGTCGATCACGGTCTTGTTGCCCAGCGGGGCGATGGTCGAGTTGGGTTTGAACGACTCGGTGTAGCTGCCGTAGAACGACAATTGGTCGGTGTAGCGATACACCAGCCCGGCGCGAGGCACCCATTTCTGGCCGTTGCTGTCGGTGTTGGCGGTGAATGGGCGACCTTTGCCAGCGTATTGGTCGTACTCCTGGAAGCGCACCCCGCCCACCAGAATCCACTGCTCGGTGAGGTGGATGGCGTCCTGGAAGAATACCGAGTCACTGCGCAACAGATCGGTCTGGTTGCTGTCCGGCGCACTGACGGTGCTGCCGGCGACTTCACGACCATAGACCGGGTCGGTGTAGCTGAAGGTGCTGCGGCTGGCCTGGCGAATTAGGTCGGCGCGGTAGATCTTGCGGTACTCGTCGTCCAGCCCGAATACCAAGTCATGGCGCATGCCCAACACGTCGACCTTGCCTTCGAGGCTGGCGGTGGTGAAGCGGTCAGTGGTCAGCGCGCCCTGGGTGCCGTCCATGCTGCGGGTCAGGGTGCCGTTGGCGTTGACCTTGCTCACGCGCACCTGGCTGGCGTCGTAAGTTTCGCGGTTCCAGCTGTAGCCGAAGTGGGCTTTCCAGTCGTCGTTCAAATCGTGATCAGCTTCGAAGCGGTACAGGTCGGAGCGGCCTTCCATGTTGTTGAACGGCTCATCCAGGCGGCGAGTCGCCGGGATGTCCAACGGATGGTTGGTGTTGGGGTCAATGGCAGTGCCACGGTCGAACGGCGAGAGAAATTCGCGGTGCTCGTAGGCCAGCAGCAGCTTGGTGCTGTCGCCGTACCAGGCCAGGGACGGCGCGACCAGGCTTTCGCGGTGGGTGCCGTAGTTGCGCCAGTAGTCTTCGTCTTCATGGTCGACGATCAAACGGTAGGCCAGGCCAGTGTCGCCGATAGGGCCGGTGGTATCGAGGTTGCCACCGCTGCCATTCTTGCCGTCGCCGAAGGTCGAGCCGCGCACGGTCAGGGCCGTGGATTGAGTGAGTTCAGGCTTCTTGCTGACAATATTGACCACGCCGCCGGGGTCTTGGATGCCGTACAACAACGAGGCCGGCCCCTTGAGCACTTCCACGCGTTCGGCGGTTTCATTCAGGGCACGCCCCTGCACCACGGGCATGCCGTCGCGCATGATCGAGCCGTTACGGTTGTCGCCAAAGCCGCGCAACATCACCGAGTCCTGGGTACTGCCCAAGGTGTTGGATTGGGTGATGCCGCTGATGTTGGTCAAGGCATCGTCGAGGTTGCGCGGCAGCTGGTCGCGCATCACCTGGGCCGGTACCACGTTGACGGTTTGCGGGGTTTCCAGCAACAGCCCGCGGGAGCGCATCACCGAACTGGTGGGCGGCGGCTGATAACTGGTAGTGGCTTGCTGCTGGCTGGCACCGCTGATGGTGGTGGCACCCAGGTTCACTGCACCTTCGGTGGGCAGCGGTTCGAGGGCCAGGGTGCGGGCGTCGATCTGTCGGAAGGTAAACCCCGAGTTGCCCAGCAAACGCTGCATGGCCTGGATTGCGCTCATCCGGCCACTGACTGCCGGGGCTTTGAGGCCGTAGGGTGCTTCGTCGGTATAGACCACGCTGATGCCGGTGATGCGACTGAAATCGCTCAAGGCCTGGGGCAAAGGCTTGGCCGCCAAAGCAAAGCTGAACAGCGCGCTCTGCTGCTCAGCGTCCGCCGCCTGCGCCACGCTCAAGGGCAACAACGCCAACCCCGAAACCGCCAATATCGAGGCTCCCAGCCATTGTTTAACCGAACCGCGTGTCGTCGACTTTGCCCTGGACTTCATGGTGAGAACCCGTGTGTAAAAACGCTGTTAATGCGAATTAATCGCAGTTTCAAGCACTACACGAATGGGCGGTGGGTTTACCTCACGGGAATCTGAAAATAATTTCAAAACCCTCAGCGCAGCACAACCACCCGCCCCAACACATTGTGCTGCTCAAACCCAAGCACCGCTTGCAACGCATTGAGCACCGCCTGGGGGTCTTTGCTCGGGAAGCTGCCGCTGACCCGTCGGGCGCCGAGCTCGTCGTTGAGCAACAGGATTCGGCCTGGGTAATAGCGCGCCAGATCCTTCACCACATCGGCCATGGGCGTCTTGTAATAGTTGAGCCAGCCGTCGCGCCAGGCCAGGCGCGACTCGCTGTCAACGGCATGCAGCTCATCGGCGATACCATCGGCGTAGGCCACTTGCTGGCCTGCGGTGAGCATTTGTTGGGTGCCTGTCTTGGATGGCGCAACACCAACGCGACCGGACAACACCGTCACCTCGGCGCCCGCCGGTTGCAAGCGTACTTCAAATTGCGTGCCCAAGACCCGCGCTTCGCCGCTACCCGCTTCGACCACGAAGGATTTCCCGGTGTGGGTCACGTTGAAAAAACCGGCGCCACGGCGCAGCTGAATATGACGCTCTCCGTGACTGAAATCCACGGCAATGGCGCTGTCGGCATCGAGGGTGACTTGGGTTTGATCCGCCAGGGTGACGGTTTTGACTTCGCCGGGAGCCGTGACGTAATCGGCGCCAAAGTCGTCGACCCAGCGCCCAGGCTGCCAACCGGCGCCAATGGAGACCATCAACAACAGGCACGCGGCCATGGCCAACGCCCCAGACCAGCGGCGCCCGCTTGAGCGCTTCGCACGGTTCATCGCATTCAGATAACCCTGCAACGCCAGGGCCTCTTCATCCGCCAGTTTGCTGGCCGGCACTTCACTCAATTCCCACAGCACCTGGGCCTGGGAGTAGGCCTCGACGTGGGCCGAATCGGCACGCAGCCAGCGGCTAAACGTAGCTTGGTCGCCACTGCTGGGCTGATCATGCAGCAGGCTCAGCCAAGCGAGTGCGGCCTGTTCCTGGTCGGGTGTCGGGGTGACGCGGGCAGTGCTGATCACGGTGCTTTCCCTGGCAAGCGCGCAGGCGACGATTCGCGCAGGCTGGCTTTGCAGGCGTCGAGGGCACGCATCATATGTTTTTCCACTGCACTTTGGGACAGGCCCATAGCCTTGGCAATTTCGGCGTACTTGCGACCGTGGATGCGGTTAAGCAAAAAGATCTGTCGCGTGCGCGCAGGCAAACTGCGCAAGGCGGCTTCGACCTGACGCAGGTCGTTGCCAGCTTCCAGGGCAGCCTGGGGCTCGCTACCGTGATGGTCTGGTTGCTCCGGCAACCAGCCTTCATTGCCGCGCACCCGCGCGCCTTCGCTGCGTAAATGGTCGATGGCGATGTTGCCGGCGCAGCGCAGCAGGTAGGTGCTGAGTTCTTCGACCTGCACCAGCGGCCGGCGCCAGAAGCGCAGGAACAAATCCTGCACCAGGTCCGCTGCCGTCGCCCGGCATCCGACGCGACGGCTGACCAACGCTTCCATCTGCGAGCGCTGGGACAGGAATACCTGCAGAAAATGTGCGCGCCCGCCGGTCGACTCAGCGTGCTGACGATCCTGGGCTTCGGGCGGCGTGGTGATCATCATAAGTTGCTCAGAGCGCCGCGAAGGCTGCGACGGGACTGGCCAGCAGACCAACACCCGCGAGGGTCAAGGCCAGCCTTGGCCGATACGGCAACAGCAACACCAGCAGCAATGCACTGAGCATCAGCACTGCGCACCACTCCACCAAGCCCTGGCCCCAACCAGCCACCTGCACCGCTGGCCAGATTGACACGATCAATAGCAACCAGCCGCCGACTCGTAGACACAAGCGCCGACGGGGCGAGGGTTTACTGTGCAGCAACTCGCCGTGGTGACGATCCGTGGACAAGCACAACACGGTAAAACCGGCGTAACACAGCAACAGTGCCAGCAGCATCAGTTCACCTCGCCCTTGAGGGTCAACGGGCGGGCGCGCTGGGCTTTGGGCTGGGCGACCGTGCGCCGCTGCATTTTCCAGGCGGCCCAGGCGAGGAACACGCCACTGCCCAGGCACGTCAAGTCAAAACCGGCCATGGCCCAATCGCCCTTGACCAGGGACACGCCCAAGTGCTCGGTGGTAGTCAGCGCGTTGAGCAACGGCACGGCGATAAACAGCAAGGCGGCCAAGCCCAATTGCTCGACCCAGGCCCGGCGACCGCGACGCACGATTGCGTGCAACAGCGTCAGGCCCCAGGCGATAAAGAAACTCTGCACTTCCCAGTCCGAACGCTCGGCGAAGCTTACCGGCAGCAAGCGGTTGGCCCAGAAAAAGGCGGCGATGGCGATCATCAGCCCAGACATGCTGGCAATGTTCAGCACTTCAACCAGGCGCAATTCAAACGGCATCACACCGGTATTGGCGTGCTTGAGCTGGCGCTTGCCCAGCCATAGTACCAGCCCGGTGCCGATCATCGCCGTGCCCGCCAGGCCAAAAACAAAGTACAACCAGCGCAACACCGGGCCGGCGAAATGGCCCATGTGCAGGCCATAGAAACTGCCGCCAATGGCCATGGGCAGGGATTGTTCTGCGCTGACCTTGAGCATCTCGCCAGTCACGCCATTGAAGGACACAGTGCTGCCGAAGTCATGCACCACCCGGTCGGAACCGGCACGAAATACATTGACCGAAGCATTCACATCACTCGGATTGTTCACCCCCAGCCGCCCAACATGTCCACCCGCCCACTGCGCCCGCGCCTGCTCCACCATCGGCCCCAAGGGCAGCAATTGAGCCGGTTGGCCGAGGGCCGGGGCGTTGTTGATGGCCGGGAATACATCATTGAAAAATGCCCGGGTGTCATTGCCGTAGGAGGCGACGATGCTCGCCGGCATGACCATGCTCATGAAAATCACCAGGCTGCTGTAGGTGATCATCAGGTGGAACGGCAGCACCAACACGCCCACCGCGTTATGCCCGTCGAGCCAGGAACGCTGGCCCTTGCGCGGGCGGAAGGTGAAGAAGTCCTTGAAGATTTTCTTGTGGGTGATGATCCCGCTGATCAGCGCGACAAACATCACCATCGCGGCAATCGTCGACAGCCAGCGGCCCCAGGGATGTGGCATCTGCAACTGGAAGTGGAAGCGGTAGAAGAACTCGCCGCCCATGCTTTCCCGTGCCTGGATTTGATTGCCTGTAACCGGATCGAGGAGTTTTTCGATGAAGTTGCCGCGCCTGCTGGGGTCGACCTTGTCTTGCCACCTCACCGACAGGCCTGGCTCGCGACTAGTGGGCAAGTTGATAAACCAACGGGCGGCGGTGGGCGCCTGTTGTTGCAGGTAGTTTTGCGCCAAGGCCAGGCTGCGGGCGTCATCAATGGCGTGCGCCTGCACTTCCGGTTGCATCCAGTGGGTAATTTCATCCTTGAAATAGGCCAGGGTGCCGGTCAGGAAAATCGCGAACAGCAGCCAGCCGAAAATCAACCCGCTCCAGGTGTGCAACCAGGCCATGGCCTGACGAAATCCCTCTTTCATGGTCGGGCCATCCAGTACGCCAGGCCCGCCAGGGTAGCCAACACCGCACTGGGCACCAACACACCAAACCAGGCGTGGGCGACTCTGCGGCAGGCAAAACACCAGATCACCACCAGCAGGTAGAACACGAACGAACTCAGCATCCCGCTGACCACCGCATCGGCCCGGGACAGTGGCAGCCACAAGGTCATGCAGACGCTGGCCAGGGATGCCAGCAGGTAACCACCCACGACAGCCGCCAGCAACCGCGACGTCACGCCGAGACGGTAAGAAAGAGGGAGTGATGCTTTGCTTTTCATGCCTGGAGCGCCTGATTCGTCAGGGCGCGAGTTTAATGATAAATATTCTCATAAGCAAAAGAGAACGGATGAAGCGACGGTATACGTGCAGACGTCGGTGGCGTTTTAAAACGCCAGAACGAAAACGGGCCTGCATTGGCAGGCCCGTTTTCATTGGGGTTGAAAAAAGTGTCAGCTATCAGCTGTTAAGCGTAGCTTGTTCGTTTTCCAGGAATTCCTCTTCAAGCGCGGTCTCATTGACCGCTTTATCCGGCGCGCTCTTGGCACGCGGTTTACCCTGCAGCTTGCCGAACAGATGGTCCAGCGCACGTTCCAGCTTGACGGCTGCCCCATCGATCGCCTGTTCCAGCGTATCGGCTTTATGGGAGACCGAAAGCGGTTGATGGCCCTTTGGTCGTGCTTCCAGTTGGCAACTCAAATCGTGTGGACCGGGCTTGTCGCCGTTCTCATCGCGCAGGTAAACCTCGACGCGGGTCAGGTCCTCTTCATAACGTTCGAGCGTGCTCTCAATGGTAGTACGTACCCACTCCTCCAGTCGGATGCTGCTTTCAATATGGTTATCGCTATTGACTAGGATTTGCATAGTTTTTCCCTTATTTCAGCTAGCTCGCGAGAGATCACAAATTGCAACACCGGGGCGGTGAAACCATGACCTCTTGATTACACAATTGAGCAGACCGAGGAACAATTCAAGCCCTTGGCAAAGATAAATTCCACATTACAAATTAAGTCTGACAACAACCAAAAGCACTGTTAGGGTGGGGAGTTGCTTACATCTTCTTACGTTCCCATTTCCTTACAGTTGCCCCTCACTCAAGGGGTTCAATGCACAAAAAATCCCCGCCTCCTCCACCAACCAGTCATGCATCTCACGTACGCCTGGATGGCTCAGCGCGCCCGGCGCATACAGCAGCATGTAACGTTTGTGATTAGGCACGGCGATGCCGAACGGTACGATCAAGGTGCCGCGCTCCAGTTCATCATTGAGCAAGGTTCGCCGGGCAATTGCCACGCCCATGCCCGCGATGGCGGCTTCGATGGTCAGGTGGTTGCGGTTGAAGGTATGCCCGCGCCGGGCATCAGCCGCGTCATGGCCAATAGCATTCAGGTAAAACTCCCACTCCGCATATTCATAACTCCCACGCCAGGCAGTGATGTCGTGCAGCAGCGGGAAATGCACCAGGTCTGCCGGGCCGTGCAGCGGCGGCCGACCCCGCAACAGGCTCGGCGCGCACACCGGAAAAATCTGCTCATCCAGCAGGGGTGTGGATAACAAACCGGGATAGCTGCCGTCATTGAGATCGATGGCCAGGTCGAAGTCGCCCTCGTGCAGGGCAATGCTGCTGTCTTCGGCCACCATGCGCAGTTGAATATCCGGGAAGCGCTGCTGCAAACGCGGCAGCCTTGGGGTCAGCCACTTGCCAAGAAACGACGGAATCGAGCGCAGGCGCAAGGTGCCGCTGATCATCCCGGCGTCCAGGCGCTGCAGTTCGGCATCGATGTTGCCGTAAGCCTCGCCCACGGTAATCGCCAGTCGCCGCCCTTCGGTCGTTAATTCAACACCGCGTGCCCGTCGATGAAACAGGCGAAAGCCCAAACGCTCCTCCAACTGGCGAATCTGCTGGCTGACCGCACCCGGCGTGATGTGCAGCTCTTCGGCACAGCGGGTGAACGACAAATGCCGGGCTGCGCAGGAAAACACATGCAGCCAAACGTAAGTCTGGGCATGCAGGGGACGGCTCATAGGGTTTAGTCCTGCTAAAGGGTGTCTTAGGATAAGTCGTTGGTCAGTGCCGGGCTAGAGGGACAGTATCGCGCCAATTCCGCTCGTCCTACAAAACATGGCAGCGATTACTACTCCATTTATTGTAAGGCTTTAGCATGGCTATCAGCGTTTTCGACCTGTTCAAGGTGGGTATCGGCCCGTCCAGCTCTCATACTGTCGGTCCGATGCGGGCAGCGGCGTCCTTCGCCCAGGCTCTGGTTGACCAACAATTGCTGAATGAAACCCGACGGGTGGAGATCCGCTTGTATGGCTCGCTCTCTGCCACTGGCATTGGCCACGCCACCGACCGCGCGTGCGTGATGGGACTGATGGGCGAATGGCCCGACAGCATCGACCCCACCTCGATTAGTCCACGCATCCGGCAGTTGCGCGAGTCTGGTCAATTGCAGCTCGCCGGCAAAACGTCGATTGCCTTCAACTGGCAACACGACCTCCTGCTGCTGGATGAAAGCCTGCCCTACCACCCCAACGCCATGTCCCTGCACGCCTATGGGGAAAACGGCTTGTTGAGCGAGCAGACGTACTACTCGATAGGCGGCGGTTTCATTATCGAAGCGCAGGAAGCTGAATCAGGTATTGCGCCCACCAGCGAGGTGGAGTTGCCCTACGATTTCTCCAGCGCCGTCGAACTGCTGGCCTTGTGCAAAAAGCACGGCCTGCGGGTTTCCGAACTGATGATGGCCAACGAACGGGCCTGGCGCAGTGATGCCGATATTCGCAGCGGCCTATTGCATATCTGGTCGGTGATGCGCGAGTGCGTCGAGCAGGGATTGCGTCACGAAGGCATCTTGCCTGGCGGCCTGGACGTGCCACGGCGCGCGGCGAAACTGCACCGCAGCCTGCTGGAAATCGGCAAACCCAATGTCATCACTTCGACGTTATCGGCGATGGAGTGGGTCAACCTGTTCGCCCTCGCCGTCAACGAAGAAAACGCCGCCGGCGGGCGCATGGTCACCGCGCCCACCAATGGCGCGGCCGGAATCATTCCGGCGGTGCTGCATTACTACATGAAATTCAACGCCGAAGCCTCTGACGACGACGTGGTCAATTTCTTCCTGGCAGCGGCGGCCGTCGGCATTCTCTGCAAGAAAAACGCCTCGATTTCCGGCGCCGAAGTCGGCTGCCAGGGCGAAGTCGGCTCGGCCTGTGCGATGGCCGCCGCCGGCCTGGCAGACATACTCGGCGCATCCCCCGAACAACTGGAAAACGCCGCCGAAATCGGCCTGGAACACAACCTCGGCCTGACCTGCGACCCGGTTGGCGGCCTTGTCCAGGTGCCATGCATCGAGCGCAACGCCATCGCTGCCGTCAAAGCCATCAACGCCACCCAAATGGCCCTGCGCGGCGACGGCAAACACTTCATTTCCCTGGACCGGGTGATCCGCACCATGCGCGACACCGGCGCCGACATGCACGACAAATACAAAGAAACTTCACGGGGCGGCTTGGCCGTGAGCTGGGTGGAGTGCTGAGGAGCATTCCCTGACCGCCCCACGTGAGCCCGTGTAAAAACAATAACGAGGCAATAACGATGACCGATGTACGTACACCTGCTGTCGAAAATCCCGCTGTAGACCTGACACCGACCACCGTTACAACAGGCTGGAACAAACACGACACTACCTGGATGCTCGGCCTGTACGGCACCGCCATCGGTGCTGGCACCTTGTTCCTGCCCATCAACGCCGGAGTCGGCGGCTTCTGGCCGTTGATGGTGCTGGCATTGCTGGCTTTTCCGATGACCTTCTTCGCCCACCGTGGGCTGACGCGCTTTGTGTTGTCGGGTAAATCCGGCGACATCACCGACGTGGTGGAAGAACACTTCGGCATCGGCGCCGGCAAGCTGATCACCCTGCTGTACTTCTTCGCGATCTTCCCGATCCTGCTGGTGTACAGCGTGGCGCTGACCAACACCCTCAGCAGTTTCATGGAACACCAACTGCACATGACGCCGCCGCCCCGGGCGATCCTGTCGCTGGTGTTGATCCTTGGCCTGATGGCCATCGTGCGTTGCGGCCAGGGTGTGATCGTCAAGGCCATGAGCGTGTTGGTCTACCCATTCGTCGCCGCCTTGCTGTTACTGGGCCTGAGCCTGATCCCCAACTGGAACGGCGCATTTTTCGCCTCCGCCAGCGAAGGCATGCCATTGCCGCTGTTCTTCAAGACCCTGTGGCTGGCGATCCCGGTGATGGTGTTTTCCTTCAACCACTCGCCGATCATCTCCGCCTTTGCTGTCGACCAGAAGCGCGTTTACGGCCCTCAAGCCGAGCGTAAAAGCAGCGGCATCCTGGCCATCGCCCACTGCATGATGGTGCTGACGGTGATGTTCTTCTGCTTCAGTTGCGTACTGGCGCTGTCACCGGCCGACCTGGCAGCGGCGAAAGCCCAGAACATTTCGATCCTGTCCTACCTGGCGAACCACTTCCAGACCCCGCTCATTGCCTACGCCGCGCCGTTGATCGCACTGGTGGCGATCACCAAATCCTTCCTGGGCCACTACATCGGCGCCAGCGAAGGCTTCCAGGGCCTGATCGTCAAATCCCTGCGCAGCCGTAATAAAACCCTGTCTGCCCGTTGGCTGGAACGCTGCACCGCGCTGTTCATGATCCTGACCTGCTGGGCTGTGGCGACCTTCAACCCGAGCATCCTGGGCATGATCGAAACCCTGGGCGGGCCGATCATCGCCTGCCTGCTGTTCCTGATGCCGATGTACGCGATCCGTCGAGTGCCATCTTTGCGCCAGTATTCGGGCCAGGTATCTAACGTGTTCGTGGTGGTGATCGGGCTGATTGCGCTGTCTGCGATCGTTTTCTCGTTTACGCCCTGAAACGGATCACCTCTGAAAAGGCGGGCCTCAGGGCTCTCCTTTTTTATGCCGCAATGTCGAGGCGGCGCCTTATACGGCACGCACCTTGCTGTACAGCACTGAGGAAAACGGACGTTGTGAAAACCTCAGCGAGTGAATGGCCGGTGGTCAGGTAGCACGAACTAATCCCGACACCGGCCCTCAATGACTGCATGTTCTTATCAGGCGGTAACGCATAATGGACAATCCTTTTCAGGTCATCACTGACACGTTCGCGCCCAAATACCGGGTCAACCTGAGCATCCAGCGCCTGGACGGCAGCATTATGCTGACCCTCTCCGACGATGACGGCGTGGTCGCCAAACGCATGATCAGCGCCGCACAACGCAACGACCCGCAACGACTCAAGCGGCTGGTGCAAAGTGTGCAGTTCGGTATTGCCATCGAACAGGGGCATAGCGCCATGGAGATTCTGGCGGTGATGACGGATGGGGATAATCACAAGGTGTTGCAACGACCGCCCAACCGCCAGCCGCCGCTGGCTGCCGGGATTTAACTCACTGCTCCGACTTATCCTTTACAGACGGGTATCGGGACGATGCAAAACGCACCACCAGGATGGCAAAAGCCAACAGCAGAATACCGCCGCACAGGTAGATGATCCCCAGGTCCGGGGCGTTATGGTGCGAAACATCGCCGATCAACAGCCGCGTCAATGCGGTAATGGCCACGTAAAGCAGAAACCTGATGGGCATATGGTTGGTCTTGAAATAGATACCGACCATCGCCCCCAATTCCAGATAGATAAACAGCAGCAAAATGTCATCAACCTTGATGCTGCCCTTGGACAGCATCTCGATAAAGGTCAGAACCGCTGCATAGGCAGTGATCGCGCCAATACCGAAAAGCGCCAGATAGTGAAACGCCTCTACCGCCAGATTGCCCAGCGAATCCGCGTTCGCATGTAAACCTTTGCGCAGTTTTTCAGCCCATTTCAACTCTGTCATTGCTCACCACCACCGTACAAAAATTAACCAACCGCAAGCCGATGCCCACGCCACGCTTCCTGCAAATCGCCCCGACCGGATAATGACGGGGGGATATGACGATTTCTCTGCATGCAGAAAAAAGGCCAGAGACCGCAAAATGAGAGAGTGGCGGGATGATATGAGGCATTTATATTGCTGTCACGGTGCATCGATGCGGCAATCAGGCAGCTGACAAATGTCATTTCCCGACTACATTAAAAAGCTGCTATCCAAACCCCGTGGATTGGCTTATCCTTTTCGCTGTATATAAATACAGTAGTCGCAATAGACAACTATCGTGAAGGCATGTGAGGTGGTGAATGGCCGTCGAAGTGGTATACCGCAGCAGCCGAGATCTGGAGCGTTTGTATATCGTTTTGCGGACTAGCGGACTGCCTAGATAGGCCATTGGTCGGGGTAGCTGCATCTAAAACTGTCGTAGTATCAGCAGCTTAAGTATCCAGATGGAGAAATATTGTCCTTCGAAACCAATTATCCTGCCTAGTTTTCGCTTTTGCCACCCTGCCTAGTTAGCTCGTAGGGCTTTAGCGCAACAGTTCGCAAGATTCATCGGCCAGCATTTGATTTGAACAAATGCTTTCTCATACACGCTGGACAGACAGACGACGAGGCCAAAATGGCAGTTGAGACTCTTTATCGCAGTACCCGAGACCTGGAGACTACTTTTGTGGATCGCAAACTCGCTGATGCGCATGATCAAATGCTTGAGCTGGCGGAGCTGCTGACGGACACACTGATGAAGCATGTACCGGGGCTATCTGAGAAACACGCAGAGGATGTGAGCATCTACATGGCTAAAAATCGCTCAGTGTTTGCAGCAGCTTTCAAAAACAATGTGGGCGCTTTGAGCGAGCTTTCTGAAGCCACTGGTACTGAAGGATGAAATAGGTCAGAGCCTTCGAACGTGATTGACCGTTTAGTAAGCGTTTGGAGCTTATGCAAACTAAGCTCCAGCGTAATGGGAATGTTTGGAATATTTTTAAAATTACAACCCCCTCGGGAGTGTTTGGTCGCTTATCGCTTCAGCCAATAACGGTCGACTGTGGCGCGACTGACACCCAGTCTACGAACGATCTCCATTTTTGCTAATCCTTCGGTTTGCAAAGTCTGGATGGCCAAACGATTATCTTCTGCCCGCTTTCCACGTACCCCGCGGCTCGCACCATGATTGATAACACTACTCAGCAGGCCAGCTCCGACAAGTCGGTTTAAATCACGTTCTTGCTGATGCCGATAGGCTTCAAGGTCGATACCAACCATGCGCGCCTCCACAGCCATAAGCACAAGGCTGAGGGAGATGCCTAGGCATTCGCATAAAGAATAGAGTTTGAGAACAGAAATGGCCAGGCGTCCTTGTTCGACCTTGGCAAGATGATCTCGATTTAGGACTTGTGCACAGCCCTCTCGACTGAGCCCAGCAGCAACCCGGACTTCCCTTATGACCTGCCCCAAAGCCTCCAAATAATCCATCTCTCTTCCGTGTACTCACAAAAGAGAGAATAAAGCCATGCTTTGACGCATCACATCGTGGGGGTATAAAATGCATATATAGCGCGTAAGCTTGGAATCCTCATCCTTCCAGGAACGTTCTACAAATCCTCAAACACTCACAACGCAGTCGAGATGAGTCCTGCGATACCGAATATTTTTCCACTGTGAGTGTACGAGCGGCACGGACTGAATCGGGAATGGGTTGGCAATTGATATACATACTTGACCCTGCAGAACGTAAAGTTTTCACTAGGACACACTGTGAACTAGAGGGGGTGGGATTTCTTATCACCATTACCTCAGCCCAGACAGAGATGAGTGATCGCGCTGCGATGGTCAGCTGTGCGTATGAACTTCAGTACTATATGAATGCTGCTCCTGACGTTGTCATCAGTCACGTGCAGATGCTGTGCCCACCAGCCCTGACCCGTTCCGGCAGATGGAGTTTGGAGGACCTGGACCAAATTATTTGCTTCCAAGGCATAGCAACTCAAGAAAGTGCTGTTGTATATCGCACCTCTCGCGGTGTTTACAAAATGGGAGAGCTGGACCTTCGCAAAAAAAAGACATCACAGGTGTGGTTCTCGAAAAAGCGCTTGGAAAATCACCGCCCTAGGATATCAGTGCCGGCTCCCAAATCAGCCAGTCACCAGATGTACGCTCCCCTCTACCTGAGGCGCAAGTCGACGATCAGACCCAAGTTCGCTTAAGTCTCGTGGCTCCTTACCGAGGAGCTTTCTGATGTCAGATTTCAAACGTGCCGCCGAAGCTCTGTCGGATGCCCGCGAAATTGTCGTATGTTGGCGCCGATTGAAAACTGACCCAATGGGTCAGTTTTCGGTCAGCGGCAACAGATTAGGTTGGATTTTACTTTCCTGGACGCGCCTATTGTCTAGTCGCGGACTCGACAGTGGTTGTTATGGCGGCCTCCTCCCGCCAGTCAAAGTTTGTTGTTAGAAGAGGATTTTCTCCTACTTTGGTTAACGCTTTATGTGGTATCCACGATAGCAAAAGGGTCAAAATAAGGCCCAAGGATGGGCTGATGTTAGACACTTTTTTGTTTGAAAAAGGATTGGTTATCTGGTTCGCACCGCACGCCACTGGTCTTCCTCTAGATGATTCGCAGATGCAGTGACATCGGGTATGCGGAAGAAGGCCCCCGATAGGTAGAGCACCTAATTATAAAGCTCAGCAGCTTAGCGTATGTTTAGGATGTCAATGTTTTATTATTAACAGAAGCCATTTATCATTCTGGAAATATCGATATTCAGAATATTCGAATTTCTTGACTTCGGATATGCCTAAGAGTGAATCTTCATTCGCTGTTATCCGTAAACAGGCTGAACAGGCGAAAAACTATAAGGATTTTGTCTTTGGGTAATTAGTCGGAATAGGCGGCAATTTAATATCAATGACTAATTTTCGAAAACGCTCTATTGACGAGTTTGATATTATAAGCAAGGCTTTTGAGAGGCTGGTAAACAACGTGCCCCGTAATCATAAAAATTTAGAAATGCAGCGCAAAGCCAAGGTAGAATTCACGTTGTCCGCCGTAGACGACGAGACTGGTAGGTCTCGATCCCTCATAGCTCGATCAAATACTAAATATTATTAAGTGAGGGATATAGTTTTAAAAAATGGAAAAAGAAAATTGCCTCAACGTGGTGAGGCTGCCAAAAAAATTGAAGAGATAAAACAAGAAAACATTGATCTTAAGAAGCGCTTTGAGTTAGCACTTGAGTCTCACGCCCAGATGCTGTTCGAGAGAACAAGAGCTGAGCGGGAGGCCGGGAAGTGGCTGAAGGCTTACAGGTCTTTACAAGACCAACAACAAGGCGGCAGTAAGATTTTCTCTGCAGTATTCGACAAGTAATTGCCCTATGGCGGCGCCATTTCGATGATGTCAATCTCAAAGTAGTAAATCTGCGGAGCGCCACTTGGGAGCATGAATTTGGCGACATATTAAAATTTAAGGCTTTCCTGACTGCTCTGCTAAAAACACCCTCCTGAACGAACACTTTTAATAGTCTGAATTTGAGCGCTTTATATTGCTACCAAAGATTTTGAACGGGGCATTATTTGAAGGCATCAAATATTATTCGCACGTTCATTATTTTTAATAATGTAAATCTAGCGTTTTTCTAGAACATATCCCACGCCTCTAAGTGTGTGAATTAACTTACTCTCAAAAGGGTCGTCCATCTTGGCTCTAAGTCTTCTTATGGAAACCTCAACGACATTAGTGTCGCAGTCAAAATTCATATCCCACACTTGGGATATGATTTGTGTGCGGCTCAGAACAATGCCCGTATTCCGCATTAGATAGTGCAGCAGAGCAAACTCCTTTGTTGTTAAGTCTATACGCTGACCATCTCTGAACGCTCTGTGGCGGCTTTGATCCAACTCAAGGTCAGCTACGCGAATGATTTCTACAGATGCAGCACTATCCGACCTACGCATCAATGCGCGAACTCGAGCAAGCAATTCGGGGAATTCGAAGGGTTTAATTAGGTAGTCATCAGCTCCATTCTCCAAACCTCTGACTTTATCGATTAGTCGGCTGCGGGCAGTGAGCATCATAATACGCGAAGAGCAATCTTTCCGTCGTAATAGTTCTAGAACTTGCCAGCCATCCATCTCTGGAAGATTGATATCTAGAATAATGAGTTCGTACATGTGCTGCTTGGCCAGAAATAGCCCGTCAGAGCCGGTATGTACGCAATCCACTACATATCCGCACTCAGTGAGGCCCTGGCGTACATATTCAGCAGTTTTTACTTCATCCTCAATTACCAGAATTCGCATTGGATTTTGTCTCGATATTACTCAGCAGTTTTAACCACGCAAGTGCGCAGTCATCATTGGGGGGAATGGTAAATCAAAACTAACTGTCCGTGGCTTAAATAACGGACTTGTAATTGTTAAGCAATACGCTTGATAACCTCGCAGTTTAATGTGTCGCCATCTGGGTTTGTCAATTGCGGACCCTCCCCCATTAGGTGAATTTACCTTATGAAATATTGGGTTGTTCTATTTGTCGTGGTCGCTCTGTTCCGTTCAGATGATGGGGTCGACTCTCACGTTGAGGACGTGGGCCACTGGTGCAGCCATGAACTCCATCGGGATGCCATGCACATCCTTGAACAGGTATTGGAATTTTAGTAAAAAAAAACGCCCCGAAGGGCGTAAAATATTCACCTTTTACCAAAGGAGCATTTAAGCAACTCAAGGTGAATTCGTTGAACTAGCGATTTGCTTTTCAGAAGTTTCGGCTGGAGGAGTAGCAGAGCAACGCAATAGCTTATAGTACCGAAAGTGGGTATTCAACGATCAGGCGCACTTCATCCAAATCCGATTCGAAAGCAGTTGCTCGTGTATTTGCTTGGCGCAATCTCAAAGAAAGGTCTTTGGCAGCTCCTGTTTGCACTACGTATTTAACCTCAATGTCACGCTCCCAACGTTTTTGATTGGTGAGCGGATTGCCATTGTCATCGGTACGCATGTAAAACTGATTGGCATTAGAGTAGTCCGCGCCAGAGCCTTTGGCATAGCGAGTCATGAACGAAAGGCCTGGAATACCGTAGTCGGTCATGTTTAGGTCGTAGCGCAGCATCCAAGAGCGTTCTTTTGGCGAGTTGAAATCGCTGTACTGAATTGAGTTGTCGACGAATATCGAGTCTGATTGACGTAAATAGTCGAAATCGTCATCGCCATTGTTACGCTGATGCGACAGTGCGAGGGTGTGTGCACCATACCTGACGCCGAGCTTGGCGCTCCAGATATTATTATCGAACTCACCCAAACGCTTCTTGCCTTCGTCAACAGCTTTATAGTAATTAAAGCCGCTGATCAGGGTCAAATCATTGCTAAGCGGGTAGGAGACGCTTGTCCCGGCGTAGTATTGATTCCATACATCTTTTAGCTGGCTGGCATAGAGACTTACAGTAACACTGTCGTTGACCTTGTAATCGCCGCCACCGTAACCGATCCAAGGCGAGTTGACTGGGCCGCCATAGAAGGTCACGAAGTTATCGTTCAGGTCGCTGGATACTGGTTGGCTCATCGCGTGTAGTCTGCCACCCTGCAGGGTGAGGCCTTGCATGCTGGTGTTTTCAACCGTTACACCGCGGAAGCTTTCTGGCAGTAGACGTGCGTCTCCTGATGCAACGACTGGTGTCGCTGGGAAGACATCACCCAATTTCACTACGGTATCGAACAGGCGGACTTTGGCAGCCCCCCCAACCTTCGTGTATTCATCACGGGCCTGGCCCTTTCCATCAACTGGCAACACATCGAAGGAGCTTCGGCCGCCGTTACGGCCATCGCCTGTATCGAGCTTGAGGCCGATCATAGCGAAGGCATCTAAACCAAAGCCGACGGTGCCTTGGGTGAAGCCCGAGTTGAATTTAGAAATTATCGCATGCGCCCAAGCTTCAGAATATCCGTTGGTGTTTCCCTTGCCGCTATTGAACGTTGGCGCAGAAGAGCTGCGATTATCACGATTGAAATAGAAGTTTCGGTTTAAAACAGTGAGGCTGCTACCGTCAATAAAACCTTCTGATGACTTATCTTCCGCGTTTGCTATAGCTGTATAGCTTATGGAAAAAGCAGAAGCTGCCAACACACACAACGGTACTTTAATTTTCATTTGATGCCCCTTTGATTACGGCAGCTTTTATTTTGATTTACCGACACGGCTATATTTTTTTTGTGGCCCGGCCGGGCACCTGCGTAGGACCTGACATGATAGTTGCAGATCAAAGATAACGGATTGGTGATAGAAAAATTACAATTTGGCAATCTAATTGTTATCTGTCGTATTTAAGGACGTTTTGTAGCTGCGGACTGATTTACTCAATAGCTTGTCCCGCGCGCAACTGGGCGGGAAATTTTAATGTCGAACGTACTTTCTAACGAAATTGTAATTTTACAGCCACCCCACTGATAGCGATCGCTGATTAGAGTGCCATCACCTGATCCAGTGGAGCTTGGCGGCTGTAAATACGTTCTCGCCAAGCTTTATCAAAGTTTGTGCACGAGGACCATAAAGTGCCCTGGTATAATCACAACGTTTTATCTAAAACCTCTGTCTTTGTCTTTCCCTTGAGAGCCATTGCATTCTGTACGCTCCTTTCAGGAGCGATCGTGCCAGCCGCATTTGCTCAGAGTATTAGCCTGGCCGAAGCGCTTTCCACTGCAATGGATGCTAACCCCGATCTTGCAGCTGCGCGTCAGGAAATCGGCATCTCGGAAGGAGTTCGCAAGCAAGCGGGACTCATCCCTAATCCTGAAATTTCGTATGACGTGGAAGACACCCGTCGTAATACAAGCACGACCACAGTCACCCTTAGTCAGCCTTTAGAGTTGGGTGGCAAACGAAGTGCTCGTATCGAAGTTGCCACCTACGGTCAAACCGTCGCGCAGCTAGAGCTGGACCGACGAGTCAATAGTCTTCGTGCGGATGTTGTCCAGTTTTTCTACGCCGCCTTAAGGGCTCAGACAGGCTTGAACCTGGCAAAACAATCTTTGGAGCTCACCGAACGCGGTCTGCGCATAGTCGATGGTCGGGTGCGCGCCGGTAAGTCCTCACCGGTGGAGGCTACGCGCGCCCAGGTGCAGTTGGCTGAAGCCAAGTTACAGGTAAGGCGCGCTGAAACAGCGAAGTCAACGGCTTACCAGCAATTGGCCCAGGTAATAGGCAGCTCGGCTACTGCATTTGATCGTCTGGACTCGCCAAACCTATCTCCCGGCATTCCGCCGCAGGCCGCAGAATTATTGGCGAAGCTTGATCAAACTGCAGAGATGCGACAGGCGCTTGCTCAAATAGACAAGAGCGATGCCTCACTCGGGTCGGAAAAGGCCCAACGTATCCCGAATCTCACTGTGAGTGTGGGTAGCCAATATGACCGGTCTGTTCGCGAGCGGGTCAACCTCGTGGGGCTGTCGATGCCTTTGCCGCTCTTTGATCGTAATCAGGGCAACATTCTTTCCGCTTCTCGCCGCGCAGATCAGGCCCGAGACCAACGAAACGCTGTAGAGCTAAGGCTACGCTCCGAAACCCAAACCGCAGTTAACCAGTGGGCTACCGCCATGCAAGAGGTCGAGTCTTACGACAAGACGATTCTGCCTTCAGCTCAACTGGCCGTGGATACCGCAACGCGTGGATTTGAGATGGGCAAATTCGGCTTCATCGAAGTGCTGGATGCGCAGCGCACCTTGATAGTCGCTCGTGGCCAGTACCTCGACTCGTTGGCGGCTGCAACCAATGCGCGTGCGCAGGTGGAAAGGGTTTATGGCGACGTCGGATCGAATGCCAGTTTTCGCTGAACGCCTAGACATTTTCCTCGGTACGCGTCTTTGAATAAGCCGCTACCTACGATCAGCAGGAGTAACAATGGACAACAAACGTAAGATCGCACTGGCGGTAGCCGCTGTGGCAGCCCTTGGATTTGGCAGCTTCGCCTGGAACTCTAGTTCTGAGCAGCCGCCAGCCAGTAATGCCGAACACGGCGCTGAGGACGGCCATGAGCATAAGAAGATTGCCGCAGCACCCGCTGAAGAGGGGGGGGATGATGGCCACGGTGAGGAGGGCCACAGCGACAGCGAAAAGGGAGAGGAGGAAGAAGGCAAGATGACGCTTAGCGCTGAGCAGATCAAGGCTGCCGGTGTCGTCCTCGAAGCTGCGGCTCCCCGTGAACTTAGCACTGTCGTGACTTTTCCTGGCGAGATACGGTTTGACGAGGACCATACAGCGCATGTCGTGCCTCGCGTACCTGGCGTTGTAGAAAGCGTTCAGGCCAACCTCGGAGAGTCGGTTAAGAAGGGGCAAGTCCTTGCGGTGATTGCGAGTCAACAGATCTCCGATCTACGCAGTGAGCAACAAGCCGCTCAACGACGTGTAGAACTGGCACGTTTGACCTTTGACCGCGAGAAACAGTTGTGGCAGGACAAAATCTCCGCCGAACAGGATTACCTCCAGGCTCGTCAAGGGTTGCAAGAGGCAGATATATCCTTGGCCAATGCTAAGCAAAAGGTCGGAGCTATCGGGGCATCGGTCAATTCTGCCGGCGGTAACCGCTACGAGCTTCGCGCGCCCTTCGACGCAGTTGTCGTGGAGAAGCACCTGACCGTCGGTGAGGTTGTCAGCGAGGCAACCAACGCTTTCATTCTTTCAGACCTCAATCAGGTGTGGGCAACCTTCGCAGTTCCTCCGGGCGATTTGGGGAAGGTTGTGACAGGCCGTGCGGTAAAGGTTTCTTCGCCTGACATGAAGGCTGAGGTGGACGGCAAGGTTGGTTATGTAGGCAGCCTCCTGGGTGAGCAGAACCGTGCAGCGACCGTTCGCGTCACGCTGACCAATCCTAATGGAGCCTGGCGACCAGGCCTTTTCGTAAGCATCGCGGTCACTTCACAGACTGATCGGGTGGCCGTAGCCGTTCCAGAATCCGCAGTGCAGACCGTTGAGGAAAAGCCTGCGGTATTCGTCAGGACCACTGAGGGATTTGACACTCGCACGGTAACGCTTGGTCGCCGTGCAGGTGGCTATGTGGAAATAACCGAAGGCCTCCAATCCGGCGCCCAAGTGGCAGCCAGTGGCAGCTTCACGCTCAAGTCCGAGCTCGGCAAGGCTAGTGCCGAGCACAGTCACTGATGCGAACTGACAGGATCATTCCACATGTTTGAACGTCTCATAAGATTCGCCATTGAGCAGCGCATCGTTGTAATGATAGCCGTGCTGATCATGGCCGGTATCGGTGTCTACAGCTATCAAAAGCTGCCTATTGATGCAGTACCAGATATTACCAACGTACAGGTTCAGGTCAACACTGCTGCTCCTGGTTACTCTCCGTTGGAAACCGAACAGCGAATTACCTTTCCAGTTGAAACGGCAATGGCTGGCTTGCCGGGCCTTCAGCAGACTCGTTCCCTTTCTCGCTCTGGACTATCTCAGGTCACCGTCATTTTTGAAGACGGCACCGACATCTTCTTCGCTAGGCAACAGGTCAACGAGCGACTGCAGGTAGCGAAGGAGCAGTTGCCGGATGGCGTAGACGCAGTGATGGGGCCTGTATCAACGGGTCTCGGCGAGATCTTCCTGTGGACTGTCGAGACTGAGAAAGGCGCTGTCAAAGAGGATGGTACGGCCTATACACCAACTGATTTGCGCGTGATCCAGGATTGGATAATCAAGCCACAATTGCGCAACGTCCGGGGTGTGGCCGAGATCAACACCATTGGTGGCTATGCCAAGCAGTACCTGATTGCTCCGGATCCGAAACGTCTGGCCACTTACAAGCTGACTCTTAATGATCTGGTCGCTGCGTTGGAAAGCAACAACGCCAACGTTGGCGCCGGTTACGTCGAGCGCAGCGGTGAGCAGTTGCTCATCCGCGCACCCGGCCAGGTAGGCAGTATCGAAGATATCGCCAATATTGTGATTACCAGTGTCGATGGCGTGCCGATTCGAGTCAGCAATGTCGCTGAAGTCAGCATCGGGAAAGAGCTGCGCTCTGGAGCTGCTACTGAGAACGGTCGAGAGGTTGTATTGGGTACGGTGTTCATGCTGATCGGCGAAAACAGCCGGACAGTATCTCAAGCTGTTGCAGCCAAACTGGCTGACATTAACCGTACCCTACCCAAGGGCGTTGTTGCCGTTACCGTCTACGACCGTACCAATTTGGTTGAAAAAGCCATATCGACAGTGAAGAGGAACCTGATTGAAGGGGCGATTCTTGTAATCGTTATCTTGTTCCTGTTCCTCGGTAACATCCGTGCGGCACTGATCACTGCCATGGTGATCCCGTTGTCCATGTTGTTCACGTTTACAGGCATGTTCAACAACAAGGTCAGTGCCAACTTGATGAGCCTTGGCGCACTCGACTTTGGCATCATTGTTGATGGGGCGGTAGTGATTGTCGAGAACGCAATCAGGCGGCTGGCTCATGCACAAAACAAGCATGGGCGGATGCTCACCAAAGCCGAGCGCTTTCACGAGGTTTTTGCAGCTGCACGGGAAGCTCGCCGCCCCTTGATCTTCGGTCAGCTGATTATCATGGTTGTGTATTTGCCGATCTTTGCACTCACCGGTGTCGAAGGAAAAATGTTCCACCCCATGGCATTTACCGTGGTGATGGCACTTGTCGGCGCGATGATTCTCTCCGTAACCTTTGTTCCTGCGGCAATTGCCATGTTCGTCACAGGCAAGGTCAAGGAAGAAGAGGGGATGGTGATGCGTATTGCACGGCAGCGTTACGCTCCCGTTCTGCAGTGGGTGCTTAAGCATAGAAGCATCGCATTTTCCGCCGCCCTAGCCTTGGTCGTTCTAAGTGGTGTGCTCGCGAGCCGAATGGGCAGTGAGTTCATTCCGAGTCTGAGTGAAGGGGATTTTGCGCTGCAGGCTTTACGAGTACCGGGGACTAGCTTGACTCAGTCCGTAGACATGCAGCAGCGCTTGGAAAAAGCCGTCATTGAGCAGGTGCCTGAGGTCGAGCGAATGTTTGCCCGTACCGGCACAGCGGAAATTGCTTCCGATCCAATGCCGCCGAATATCTCAGACGCTTACGTGATGCTGAAGCCGAAAGACCAGTGGCCAGATCCCAATCGATCGCGTGAAGAGCTAATTGCTGAAGTTCAGAAAGCTGCAGCAAGTGTGCCTGGCAGCAACTATGAGTTGTCCCAACCTATTCAACTGCGCTTCAACGAACTCATTTCGGGTGTCCGCAGTGACGTGGCCGTCAAGGTGTTCGGCGATGACATGGACGTTCTAAATCGAACAGCAGCGAAGATAGCCACTGCATTAAAGGGTGTCCAGGGGTCTTCGGAGGTGAAGGTAGAGCAGACTACAGGCCTGCCTGTACTTACCATCAATATTGATCGGGAGAAGGCAGCACGTTACAGCCTGAACATCGGCGCAGTGCAAGATGCGATTGCAATCGCAGTAGGTGGTCGTCAGGCCGGCACGCTTTATGAGGGCGATCGCCGCTTCGATATGGTGGTACGTCTATCTGAAACACTGCGTACAGATGTAGCGGGGTTGTCCGGCTTGCTGATTCCCGTGCCGCCGAATGCGGCACAAGGGGCGAATCAAATCGGCTTCATTCCGCTGTCCCAAGTGGCTAGCCTGGATCTGCAGCTAGGTCCGAACCAGATAAGCCGAGAGAACGGTAAGCGTGTTGTTGTGGTCAGCGCAAACGTTCGGGGGCGTGACCTGGGTTCGTTTGTTGAAGAAGCGAGCAGTGCTCTGGCAACCGGCGTGGAGATTCCCGCTGGCTACTGGACCACGTGGGGTGGTCAGTTCGAGCAACTGCAGTCAGCAGCCAAACGTCTGCAGGTAGTTGTTCCGGTAGCTTTGCTGTTGGTCATGACGTTGTTGTTCTTGATGTTCAACAACCTCAAGGATGGCATGCTGGTCTTCACCGGGATCCCATTCGCACTCACGGGTGGCGTAGTCGCGCTTTGGCTGCGGGATATCCCGCTGTCGATCTCGGCAGGGGTCGGATTCATTGCGCTTTCCGGTGTAGCTGTGTTGAACGGTTTGGTAATGATTTCCTTTATCCGCGGACTACGTGAGGAAGGGCGTACCCTACGTCACGCAGTTGATGAAGGCGCATTGACTCGATTACGGCCAGTGCTGATGACTGCCCTTGTTGCATCCCTGGGATTCATACCTATGGCACTGGCAACCGGTACCGGTGCAGAGGTTCAGCGGCCGCTGGCTACAGTGGTGATCGGCGGTATCTTGTCCTCCACCGCACTTACCTTGCTGGTGTTGCCTGCTCTGTATCAATGGGCACACCGCAAGGATGATGACGGCGATGAAGCAGAAAGCTGATAGCCGATAAACAAAAGCCCACAACAACAGTTGTGGGCTTTTTCGTTTTTATAGGGTCGATATTTCACCTTTCAAAATTGTAAGTTTTCCGTCATGCCGGTGATGCCTATGAATTGATAAGGTTGCTTCCAGTGACATTGATATCGAGAGAAACTTATGAAAAAGCTTATTGTTGCAGCTGCACTTGTTTTTTGCTCTATGACTTCGCAAGCCACTACTTTTTCCGAGAAGAAGCAGATGGAATACATCCAGGAGCACCAAAGTGCCGTGGCTGCCTACGCGAAAAAAAATAACAAGCCTATGCCAGAGATTGTCGACTATAAATACGGTATGAAGATTGATGTAGAGAAATTCGTACGTCAATCCCAGGACCCTCGTACTTGCCAGATTTATTCACGATTGATGAGCTACGAAGACCCCCAGGGTGAACTCAAGACGATTCGCTATTCTGTATTCTCGCAATGCCCGAATAACAAAAGCTGAATTTTTTGAATGGCTAGGCATTTAATAAGCGCCAGGCAATGCCTGGCGTTTTTTAAGGCGCCTGGAGTGGTACTAGGCAAACATTGTTGCACCGATGGTGCTACTCGCCCTCAAGCCTTAATACGTTATAGCCAATATACTTGGTTGGAACACCTGCATTCAGAACGATCGAGCTCATAACATCTGGTTGACCCTCCTGATGGCTCAGCAATAGTAACTTTCCCTAGGTTAACCTGATCGCAGCTTGCTCAGAGTGAGCTTTTGGTACTTAACCTGTTGAATATTTTGATATTAAGACGGCTAAAATTGGCGAGGCCGAATGATTGGGGCAGTGTATTTCTAAGACTTCGACCTGTGGAGTAAATTGGAAGCTTGTGGTATGTGGGAAAGCCTAGAAGCGTACAATTGTGATTCCCAGTCTCTCTGCACTAAATAATCTCTGCGACAGACAAACTTACTATGTGGTCACCCATTCAACTCGCAGCAGGGTAATGTGGGGTATCTATACTTGTGATATGGATTGTCCGTTTTTTTCAAAATTGTAATTTTCGAGTCATGTTGAAGTTATTCAGCTCTGAAATCACATGTAATTTTCACTTTTTTTTCACTTTGAACTCCTTAAGCTTCGCAGATGGAAAATAAAAACTTGCCTATTGTAGCGTTATTTATTCGTTATCTAGGGGTCGGATCTATTGCAACGGGAGTGCATTACTCTGTTTTCCTTGCACTGGTCGCGAGCGGGTTTGCTGATCCAGTGTTGGCCAGCGTTAGCGGAGGCGTCTTAGGCGCGTTTGTTAGCTATGTTGGTAATAAAAGGCTCTGCTTTATAGCGAAGGGAGATTGTAAGCTTCAACCCATTAGGTTTTTGCTGATTTCGTTGGCGACAAACCTCGGTAATGGAATGGGCATGTGGGTCTTAATTAAAATTGACCTGTCACCGTTTATATCCCAGATATTGGTGACGTTAATCCTAACTGCGCTCGGATTCATCGCACACCGTTTCTGGACATTCAATCATGCAGACATTACATCGGCTTTCCGAACGCCCTGATCCTTTGTTAACCATTGTGGTGCCCTGCTTTCAAGAAGAGCAAACCATTCCCGAATTTCACAAGCGCATCACCCGCGTCGTAAGGTGTTTGCCTGTCTCGTGCGAGATTCTTTATATCGACGACGGAAGCAATGACCGTACTGCAGACTTACTTCGCCACTATCAGGATGGATCTGATGTACGCTGCCTGTTCCTGAGCCGAAACTTCGGCAAAGAGGCTGCGTTAAGTGCAGGCATCGACCACGCGCGCGGTAGCGCATTGATCTTTATTGACGTGGACCTGCAGGACCCGCCTGAACTCATTACGAGCATGGTGCACCACTGGCAGATGGGTTACGACGTTGTGAACATGCAACGCGACTTGCGAACCGGCGATTCCTTGCTAAAGCGCATGAGTGCGCGCAGTTACTACTGGATCATGCAGCGACTGGTGGAGAAAGTTGATCTCCCGGCGGATGTCAGTGACTTCCGTCTGATTGGCCCTGCGCCATTGGCTGCATTGAGAGCGCTAGACGAACGCTCCAGAATTCTTAAGAGCCTGATCGGCTGGGTGGGTTTTCGTACCATAGAGCTACCCTACAATCGCACTTTTCGTCATGCGGGTAATACCAAATGGAACGCCGCTGGGCTGTTCAATCTAGCCATTGAAAGTGTTCTCAGTTTCTCTCGAAAGCCGCTGCGTATATTCAGCCTCATTAGCTTCGGCTTCTTCGTCTCCAGTATCTGTTTCCTGCTCGCAGCGCTCGTGGCAGGCTCCTTCGACATCCATCACTTGCTGCTCGGAATGACTTCATTTATGTGCTTGGGGGTTGCCATGGTGGGCGAGTACTTGGGTGTGACGCTCGCGGAAGTCAAACGCCGACCGCTTTATTTTTTGAAGAGCAATAACAAAGCAACCCCCGTGACTATTCACCCTCCGGTTTCCTCGATCGAGAGTAAGAAATGCTGAACTTGAAAAACGAGCGGATACTTCTGTGGATCCTAATCTCGATTCTGCTTTTACGTCTTCTGGGGCTGGGAGCATATCCCCTGATGGATACGTCCGAAGCACGCTATGCCGAAATGGCACGCAAGATGGTCGAACTGAATGACTGGATTACCCCAATGTTCGATTATGGAGTACCGTTTTGGGGTAAGCCGCCACTGTCTTTCTGGACTCAGGCAGCGAGCATGAAGTTATTCGGTATCAACGAATTCGCTGCCCGATTTCCAGCTTGGCTACTTCACCTAGCAAGCTGCTTTATCATCATTAAGCTCGCGACCCAGGAGATGTCGCGCAGGGCTGGCATTTGGGGAGCCATCATCTTCTCAAGCACAACACTGGGCCTGGTATCCAGTGGTGTTGTACTGACTGACCCTGTTCTGTCGTTCTCTATACTGCTTGCTAGCTATGGTTTTTGGCGTTGGATGAAGTGTGCAGGCAAAGCGGATGCCTATCTGATGTTCTTAGGTCTGGGCTTGGGCTTACTCGCTAAGGGACCACTGACACTGGTGTTGATGGGCATGCCGGCATTCGCCTGGATCGTCATCCACAAAGAATGGAATCGGATGATGATGCTTCCGTGGGTAACCGGGATTATTCTCATGCTCGGTATTTCTGTGCCTTGGTATGTCGCGGCCGAAATAAAGACGCCTGGGTTCATGGAATATTTTTTTGTTGGTGAACACTGGAGCCGATATGTAATTAGTGATTGGGCTGGGGACCTATATGGCAGTGCACATGCCAAGCCATATGGCACCATCTGGATCCAGCTCGGTCTGTCGCTGTTGCCTTGGGCATTTTTCCTGCCTCTAATGATTCGCAGAAGAGCATCGATGCGGCGTTTCGAGGCTTATATGTGGCTCTGGGCATTGGCCACGCCTCTCTTCTTCACGTTCTCTGGCAACATTCTCTGGACCTATCTGCTCCCGGCTCTACCCGCCTGGGCGCTGCTTCTTGCAGGGCGAATCAGTGAAGTCGGCCTTTATACCAGCCGGGCTGCTGCAGCGAGCGCTTTCCTGCTGCCAATTGTGGGCGCAGGTATCATTTACGCTGGAGTACTAGACGAACGCCCTCAAAACCAGCGAGATGTGGTTGACGCCTGGTTCAAAGCACAGTCGGCTCAATCGGGTGCCCTGATCTATCCTGGCCGTCGTTCGTATTCTTCTGAGTTTTATAGTAGGGGAATGTCCGAAAACATCAAAGATCCTGATGAGTGGCCTCGCAACAGCTTTTTCTATCTTTCCAGGCGTTTGCGCGACAGCAATGCTGATCTGCCTACAGGCCTAGGTTGCGTAAGAGTTACCGAAACGAACGCAAGCCTACTGCTTCTTTGTCGTTGGGAGAATACTGGGCCAAGATAGTGAAGATTTTGCAGCAGATGGCGTAGCGGGCTCTAATCGAAAATGATCATCCGATGAAGGACATACTCAAAGCGTGACGTTATTTCAGATTTATAAGAACAATAAGTCTTAGAGATGATCTCTGTATCTGAGTAGTTCCGTCTATCACCGCTGGAATAGCTAACACTAAATGTAAGAAAAAGCCAGATATTAATCTGGCTTTTCGTCGATACAAATCGTCATTTTACATCTAACCGCCTATTAGTTGTCGGCTTGCTCCTGACGCTCTTCCTGCTTTTCTTGAGCAACTTTCTGTTTACCTTGCTCCGAGGAGTCAGGGCCCCACAAGCGAGCCTGTTCGGCTCGGAAGTTTTCCTTGAACTGCTTAGTTCGCTCGAAACCATCTTCAGCAAACGCGAAACCTGTAAGCCCAATTAGCAGGCTGCCAATAGAGAAGTATTTTACGAATTTCATTGAAGCCTCGATATTCACTAGGTCTGCCTTGATAGCATCCTTTGTTGGTTACTAGTCTAGGATTACGAAGCTAACGGCAAGATGAGTTAATAATTACAATTTCGTAATTTTACGCTTGGCGAGAAGGTTTAAGTCTTCCAGGCGATAACAAAAGACGATGAAGAGCTGGGGCTTTTATTAATTTTCAATTTTGATATCCGGTGCATTAACACTGGAGGCTTTTCTTGCTTGCCAAGGAGCTAATCATGTTCGTTTTAGAGCCCTGAGTGGCAGAAGTCTTTGATTTTCGCCCATGCATCAAGACTCAATTTACAGCTAAGTGAGCTTTCATTTTACATTAGGGCGCGCGACGCGGTCGCGGGGGAGATCAATTGATTTTTTTCGATGAATTTACGATCTCCGCCGCATATTCCGGGGGAAGGTGCAAGAGAGAAGGTGCGGCCTCATGCCGTCGAGATCGACTTACAGTTCGAAGCATTTCAAATTCTGCAGAGTGTAGCGGGGTCTCTGATCGTTGAGCGCTATGCAAAAGCAACGGTTGCGAATTATTCGGTCTGAAGTTCAGAGACCCGCCGGTTTTCTACGCGCCATGTGAGGATTCTGGCGATAGAGTTTTTTCTCGCATAACGTCAGTGAGTCCTTGAGCACCCACGCGTCGGCTACGTCTCAGGCATTCGCGCCTGCACCTAGAGCGAAGGGGGCCCATCTATAACCGGGCCTTCTTCGTTACACGGAGCTAAGCTGGCTTCATTTCTTGTTGTTTCATTTGAACTTCGGGGAAGTTAAGGTGAAACCAAGTGAAATTCTGATCCGTAACTTCCACGCTTGCCGAACCCTGATGCAAAATCATGATTGACTGAACGATAGCTAAGCCAAGACCGGTGCCACCCTCGCTTCGTGCTCGACTTTTGTCCACCCGGTAAAATCGCTCGAACAAATGCGCGTGGTGTTCCTTGGCGATCCCACGTCCCGGATTGCCAACACTCAATGTAGCGCCGTCAGCACCACGTTGAACCTTCACGTAAACCGTCCGACCACGAGGGCAGTAGCGGATCGCGTTCGAGACCAGGTTCGAGACGGCTCGCTGAATCATTATCTGATTACCATGCACCACGTCTCCACTTCCTGCGATCTGGAGCTGTATCTCACCTTCTTCGGCCGAAATGCTGAACAGATCGCAGACCCGCTGAGTTTCGTCGATTAGAGATACGCTTTCGAACTCTACCATTGACGCTGGGTGGCTGACTTGGGCTAGGAATAGCATGTCGGAAACCATCCGGCTCATGCGATGTAGCTCTTCAGTGCACGACTCTAGGACCTCTCTATACTCAGGGAGGGATCGTTCCCGAGTTAACGCGACCTGAGCTTTACCCATCAGGTTAGACAGTGGTGCCCGCAGTTCGTGAGCAAGGTCGTCAGAGAACTGCGAAAGCTGCTGAACTCCGTCGTCTAAACGCATCAGCATGATGTTAATTCCATCGGCGAGATTCTTAAGTTCTGCCGGCATCCCCTTTGTTGGAAGGCGATGCTCAAGGCTCTCGGTGGAAATCCTTGAGGCGACCTTCAGGAACTTGGTGAGGGGGAGCAGTCCTCTGCGTACAGTCCACCACCCAATTGCCAAGATCAGCATGAGAATAAGAGGCGACACCATTAATGCCCAGGTGAGCAACGCATCAAGAAGGGCATGGTTAGATGACTGGTCCATGGTCATGAATACACTAACTTCGGTTCCATCGCCTAAGCGCATGACTCGTGAGGCGCTCATTAGCGGGCGGCCCGTCGAGTCGCGCCACTCTCGCTGCTCCGCCTGTTCGGTAGGCTGGAATTTGTGCACTTCCATGTTGACTTGCTTCGAGCCTATCGAGAGCAATGGAGTTAGAGTTTGTGTCGATTCGAAGATGCTGACGTAAAGATTGTTATGCCCCATGACCAAGTCAACAAGCTGGTGGGCGTCTGCATTTACACCAGAAATAGCAGTGATTGCGGAAAGGTTGTGAGCCATGCCTGCCATTTTCACTTCGAGGTCGGTTCGGGCGTTTCTCTCAAGAGCTTGGCTCACCATCAGATAACCGAAGGTGGCGAAAAGAAGCAGCAACGCCGCACTCATCAGTCCAACTTTGAATCCCACCTTCACAGCGAGGCTGAAAGGCCTCATGTACGCTCCTCCAACACGTATCCGACGCCTCGAAGTGTGTGTATGAGCTTGGTCTCAAATGGATCATCAATTTTTGAGCGCAATCTCCGGATGGCGACATCAATGACGTTAGTATCGCAGTCAAAATTTACGTCCCAGACCAACGAGATTATTTGCGAACGGGCAAGCGCTTCGCCTGTTCTGCTCATTAGTAGGTGCAGGAGAGCAAATTCCTTTGTGGTGAGATCAATGCGTGTCGCTCCTCGGCATACTCTATGGCGCAAGGAATCCAATTCCAAATCCGCAACTATAAGTGTGCTCTTCTCGACAAGCTCATCGCCACGCCTTTGCAGTGACCGGATGCGAGCAAGCAATTCGGGGAACTCAAAGGGCTTGACGAGATAATCATCTGCACCACCATCCAAGCCCCTAAGCTTGTCATTAATGCGTCCGCGGGCAGTCAGCATGATGATGCGAACCCGGCTAGTTTTTCTGATAGTTTCCAAGAGGTCCCAACCATCGATGCCCGGGAGGTTCACATCTAGGAGTACGAGCGAATAAACAATCGTATTGAACAAGTGAAGAGCATCAACACCATTGTGTACAATGTCTACGACGTACCCGCTTTCGGATAGACCCTGCTGAATATATTCCGCGGTTTTAATCTCGTCTTCCACAACTAGTACGCGCATAACTTATCTCAAGGTGTGAGTAAGGAGGGGGCCGAGCTCTCCCTGATCGTGATTTAAGGCCAGTTTAAAGTTTCTCTGCGTGCTTGGCATGTGGTGATTTCTACCTATATCAATACGCCGTGATCAACTCAGGATGCTCGAATATTAACGCGAAATAGTGGGTTTTGGCGAAAAATTACAAATTTTTAATTTGATCGCAAGGCCACTGAAAGTTGTGGCGATTTAAATTATTGGTGCAGCATAGCTTTGATGAATCAGGTAGTTGAGCACTGCCACGACTGGCGGATGCACCAGACTATTCTGCTCGAGAGCCGCTGGATATTTTTTTGGTCAGTTCCATTGTGATTTGGCATCAATCGATCCGAGTAAAAATTATATTCCTGGTTAACGTGCCAATATTTTAGTTTTGTAACCTTCAGCTGGTGGCATTGTTGCTAACGCAACGTGACAATAAAATAATTTTTAATTGACCTGTCTCTCGACGCTAAGTAATGAGCCAAAATTAATCTAAATTTTTGGTGCTGACGCCTTCAATATTAATCCTACGATTTAATTTTTCTAGGTTGACTAGTGTGGAGGAATTGGAGTGTCCTTATGGAAGTCCGTATTCTCCATTTGAATTGTGCAATGGTGAATGTCGAACGCATGACTTACCGCATTGATTACATCTGCTAGCGCAGCATCTCGATCTACTGAGTCGCGAACTACAACGTGCGACGTCAGTACGTTGCGACCGCTACTTACAGCCCAAACATGTAGATCATGAACGTCTGTGACACCATCGACACGTAGAATCGTCGACTCGATCTCCTTAATGTTGAGGCCGCCAGGAACCCCTTCCATAAGGATTCCCAAACTCTCGCGCATTAGCTGCCAAGTGCGCGGCAGCACCCATACTCCGATCGCTACGGCGACGACCGTATCGATCCAACTCCAACCCGTAAACCGGATTATAAGTGCGGCAATTATCACGCCCAATGACCCAAGCATGTCGCTCCAAACTTCGAGATAGGCTCCCTTGACATTCAGACTTTCATTACTCGCTGAGGAGAGCAAGCGCATCGATATCAGATTTACAACAAGGCCCCCAATAGCGATCCACATCATCGCGCCGGTTGCGATCTCAGAAGGTATTAGGAAGCGTTGATAAGCTTCGTACAAAATGTAAATAGCCACCATGAAGAGCAATAGGGCGTTGAATGTAGATGCTAAAATTTCCAGGCGAGCATAGCCAAAAGTTCGTTTCTGATCTGCTGGCCGCTTGGCTATTTGAAGCGCAATCAACGAAATCATCAGGGCGGCAGTATCTGTAAGCATATGCGACGCGTCGGACAGCAATGCTAAGCTGCCAGTAATCCATGCTCCGATCACTTCAGCAATCATGAAGCTGCCTGTCAAGGCCAGTGCCATGACTAGCTTTTTCTGGTGACCTTCACTTAGCGCTGCAGCGCCATGAGAGTGATTAGATGCCACATACTTCTCCTTCCGTAACGTAGAGGACGCACACTTGCCCTGCTATGGAGCTACGTGTTTCCTAAATATAGCTTAATTAAGTATTCTGTTCGCCGACTTTTAGAAAAAATCATATTTTGGTCAGGTATAGGATAAAATAACGACTTTACGAATGCTGAGTTTTAAGCGCCATGCTAAACGGTGGCTACGTTTCAAGTGGTAGATTGCTACTGATTTTGATCATAAGGCGACTCAGGCGAAATCAAAAGGTCTAGGCGGGATTCTGTCGGGATTGTAATTACGCGGTCATCGTGTCGTTATGAGTGAATCGCCCCGGGTTTCCTAGACACTCTCCAGGCTCGCTGCGTAACGCTTTTCAAACTCTACCGGTGACAGCTGATTGTTGAAACTGTGGCGTCGTTTTGGGTTGTAAAACATCTCGATGTAATCGAACACATCATCCCGAGCATCCTGGCGTGTAGTGTAGATTTTACGCTTGATCCGTTCCCGCTTTAGCAACTGGAAAAAGCTCTCCGCCACAGCATTGTCGTGGCAGTTACCTCGACGACTCATGCTGGCTACCAGGTTGTTAGCTTTCAAGAAGCTTCGCCAGTCTGAGCTACTGTACTGACTTCCTTGATCCGAGTGGATCATCACCTCTTGCTTCGGCTTGCGTCTCCAAACCGCCATCAGCAGTGCATCAATGGCGACGTCGCTGGTCATCTGCGACTTCATTGACCAACCAATGATCTGGCGTGAAAACAGATCGAGCACCACGGCCAAATACAGCCAGCCTTCATATGTTCGGATGTAGGTAATGTCTGTGACCCAGACTTTGTTGGGTTCTCTGACATCGAATTGGCGCTTCAGTAAGTTCGGTGAGGCAACGGCTGGTTTACCGCCATATTTCCCCGGCCTTCGTCGATACCCAGTCTGAGAACGTAGCCCTTCAAGGCGCATCAACCTAGCCACCCGGTGACGGCCACAGCTCTCTCCAACCTCTCGCAGGTCATCATGGATCTTGCGATAGCCATAAACACCACCGCTTTCCAGCCAGGAGTGTTTGATCAACCCAAGCAGTCGCTGATCGTCCTTGGCCCGCGCAGATTTTGGTTCTGATAGCCACGCGTAATAGCCGCTGGGATGAACCTTGAGTGTCAGGCAAAGGCGTCGAATCGCGTAATGACCCGCTTGCTGCTTAATAAAGGCGTACTTCAGCCGCACTCCTTGGCAAAGTACGCGGCGGCCTTTTTTAAGATGTCTCGCTCCTCCGTCACCCGTTTCAGCTCGGCACGTAGACGACGAACCTCAGCGCTCTGATCATCCTCCTCGACGCGCTGTTCCTGGGGCTTGGTGTAGCGCTTAACCCAGGCATAGAGGCTGTGCACGGACACACCCAATCGTGCAGCCACCTCCGAGACAGGAAGCTGCTTTTCGGTCACTTGCTTGACCGCCTGGATTTTGAATTCTTCGGGATAACGCTGGTTGCTCATGGCACCTCCTAATGGGCCTCATTTTAAGGCTTGGAGGTGTCTACGAAACTAGGGGCGATTCAGTCCGACATAAATTGCAATAACTTAGAACTTGCTTTTTTTAGGCAATCAGACCCAGAAAAACACTGCGACAAATCGTCGCCATAAGGGCTATGAGCTTGGTATTTATCGAGAAAAGCTTGACCCTGTAGCTACTACAGCGTTGAGAATACTCTGAGATGAACGGACTGTGAAAACTAATTCAAATAGCGCATATATATGAAAATAACAGCGTATTTAAGTAACCGACATTAAGACGGGAATCAATGATATGCGAATCCTTGTTGTAGAGGACGAGCCGAAAACTGCCGAGTACATGCACCAAGGTTTAACGGAGAGCGGCTATATTGTCGATATTGCAAACACGGGTCTAGATGGGCTACACCTGGCACAACATCAAGCATATGACATTGTGATACTGGATGTTAACTTGCCCGAAATGGAGGGCTGGGAAGTACTGTCACAACTCCGGAAGACCAATAATACGAGAGTGATGATGGTCACCGCCAGAGGTCGCCTTGATGAGAAAGTTAGGGGATTGGAGATGGGCGCAGACGATTATCTGGTAAAGCCTTTTGAGTTTCCTGAGCTCCTTGCACGGGTTCGCACCCTCATGCGCCGCAGTGAGCAAACTGGCTTACCAGAAGTGTTACGCGTCGGCGATCTTGAGTTGGATCAGGGGCGCCATAGAGCCTTTCGAGGCACCCAACGAATCGATCTGACGACGAAGGAATTTGCTCTCCTTCACCTGCTGATGCGTCATAGCGGAGAGGTAATGTCGCGTACCCAAATCATCTCACTTGTGTGGGACATGAATTTCGATTGCGACACCAATGTGGTTGAGGTTTCGATTCGACGGCTTCGCGCAAAGATTGACGACCCCTTCGAGCACAAGCTGATCCACACCCTACGTGGTGTCGGCTATGTACTGGAAGCTCGCGAATGAGGCCGACACGCCTGTCCATGAGGTTAGGGTTAACGGTCACGGCAATGAGCGCTTTCTTGGTGCTGGTAATGGCGGCGTTTGCCTATGCCACCATCGCACATCAGCTTGATCTACGCGCGAAGGACGGGCTAGGGGAAAAGCTTCAGCAGATCGAACACAGCTTGGCTGAGAGTTCGATCACTGCAGCCGATATCGTGCTGCATCCACATAATCTTCGCGATCAGATCATCGGGCACGATAACTTTACCCTGACTATCCTGGATTCAAGCGTTCCTCGAAGGCGTTTATTGAACCTTGGAAACAACGAAAACCTGGAGCTTCCACGGGTCATAGCGAGCTTAGGTTCTCCTGATTTTGAGCAATTCAAATCGCCCGAGGGGTTTGAGGTTTTGATGGCTCATAAACTGGTAAGGCTTAAAAACGATCAAACCGTCCTGGTCATGCTGTCGCTTGATAGAAAGAGCGATGCCGCACTCCTCAACGCTTACGTCAAATCCACGATCATCGCGTTACCTTTTATCCTGCTGCTGGTGGGCGGGTGCGCTTGGTTAATTGTCCATCGTGGATTAAAACCACTCCGAGCTTTTCGCAAGGTGGCTGAGCGCGTATCCGCGAGGGATCTTTCCCATCGAATGAAAGTGACCAATCTGCCGGATGAGTTGCGGGACTTGGCCCATGCCGTCAATTTCATGCTTCACCGGCTGGATGGAGATGTGCAACAGCTCGCCCAGTTTTCAGACGACTTGGCCCACGAACTTCGATCTCCAATGAACAACCTCATGGGCAAAGCGCAAGTCACCTTATCTAGGGAGCGCCCGCCAGCAGAGTACAAACGGGTTCTTGAATCCTGTACAGAAGAACTTGAGCGACTGTCGCGCATGGTGTCTCAGATGCTTTTCCTCGCAAGTGTCAGCCAACCGCAGGCACCGATTGCCTTTACCACCATTGATTTGAAAGAAGAGGCCGAAAAGGTTGCTGAACTGTTCTCACTGGCAGCCGACGAGAAAGATATGGAGTTATTGGTTGAGGGCACAGCACAGACCCAAGGAGATCGGCTCATGATTCAGCGAGCCATCTCAAACTTGCTGTCCAACGCCATTAGACACGGCGTCCCCGGCAGCGCCATCACTATTTCCCTGGACATGCGCGGGGACGAAGTGTGCCTTGACGTACGCAATTTAGGTGAGGGCATTGAAGCAGTTCACCTGCCTCGCGTTTTTGATCGTTTCTACCGGGTTCATGCCAGCCGTGCTCGTCAGCAAGGGGGGACAGGGTTGGGACTCGCGATCGTCCGCTCGATCATGAGCCTGCATGGGGGGCGTGTCGCGGTTGAAAGCATGCTAGGAACCATCACGACGTTCAGCCTTATTTTTCCTAAGACGGTCTGGCCAAAGCGGGCACGTGCGGCTCCCTGAAATTTCAGGACAAAGGATGAATACGTTGTAAAATCTTAGGTTAGACCCCTTTATATCTAGTTACATACTAGATTTGCAGTGACATCTGATTTTTGCCAACGTCACCGCCAAAGCTTTTAAAAATGCCCTTCACCTCCCCAAGAGTCACAATCGCCATGCCCCTCAACCTCTTCAAAAATGCCGGCCTTGCTGCATCGATTGCTATGGCGATAGGTTTCTCTGCCGAACTGCGGGCCGATGCCGGAAAATCGATAGATGTGTATCGAGATCCGAACTGTAGTTGCTGCACCAAGTGGATTTCTTATTTAAAGGATAAAGGTTACACCGTGAGGGATCATGAAGAAGAAAACATGAGTGCCGTGAAAGAAAAACTGGGTGTACCTGCCAACCTCGGGTCATGCCACACAGGTGTGGTAAACGGCAGGTTTGTTGACGGTCACGTGCCAGTGGAGCAGATTGCAGAACTCACCAAACGCTCGGATCTGATCGGCGCTGCTGCGCCCGGAATGCCTGTGGGGTCGCCGGGAATGGAATCAGGCGGACGTCGAAGCGCCTATCAAATCATGGGCCTGAAGAAATCTGGAGATGAAGTCGTTCTGGCGGATTACCCATCACAATGACAATGTTTCCGCATCGTAGCAGCGATAACAGCTTCTCCGCCAGGTGATTTGGCTGACCGGTTACATTGGGAAGATTCAAGACTCTCTTCCCCTACATCCTCTGCATTAAGGCACCCCATGAGCCTCGACAAGACGAAAAATTGACAAGTATCCGCAGTGAGGGAAACGCATACCTCATTCACCCGGTGAGTGGACGCTTTTGCTCAAAGCTGATCGCCAGCAAGGAGCTTGCCAATGGTTCTATCAGTTCGGATAGCAGCGCGAAGGCGAGCCTATAGAACTCTCCGTTGGTAGTGTTCAAGGTGGCCCTAACCGTTGTGATAGAAAAGTTAGCAGCTAAGTCTCGATCAGACGCAGCCCGGCAAATGGACTCGACTACATTTGAAAGAAGTCTTATAAAAACCAGCGATTGCATTTCATTTGACCAACTATCTGCATCCGATCTGACCAGTTGCACGCCCGTTGACCATCCGAGACTCGTGCAGGAATTTCCTAATTGCGTTTAGGCTTTTTACCCCGCTGCATCGATTCTCCTTTTAATTCGATGACGTGAGACTTGTGGACGATTCGGTCAAGAATCGCATCGGCAATCGTTGGGTCGTAGAACAAGTCGTACCACTTCTCTTTTGGATACTGGCTAGTGATCAACAATGATCCGTTTTGTGACTGCTGGTCGATTACGTCCAGGAGAAACGGGCCTAACTGATCATCGATGCCCCCGATACCTAGATCATCGATAATCAGCAACTCCGCGCGTATCAATTGTCGGCGCAGCTTCGGCATGGTGTGGTCGGCATAAGAAAACGATATTTCTTCAAAAAGCTTGGTGGCGGTGCGATACAGCGTTGGTCGTCCGAGACGACAAGCCTGGTTGCCAAGTGCGCAGGCGAGCCAGGTTTTTCCCGTTCCTGTAGCGCCGGTGATGATCTCGTTCTGACGTCGCGCTAGCCATTCGCACTCTCCTAAGGTCATGACGGTGTTTCGGTCTATTCCACGAGACGCTTTGAATTCAATGCTACCCCAGTTCTCTCCACAGCGCGCTTCCACCCACCATCAGGCCATACCGATGCTTGAGGTCGAGCTCTAACTCGGACGCTAGGATTTGGATCTGGTCGGGTTCACGCATCGCACTTAATGTCCGGTTCGGTCACAGTTAATAGTAATAAACCGTCTCCTTGCGCTCCAGCCGTAAGACTTCTACATTTTTTACGGTACAGAAGTCAGCCAAGGATTTTCAAATGTCTGATTTTAAAAGAATTGAACAAATCTATTCGGACTTCGCAGATAGCTTGCGCGAGGACATTCCGGAAAATAGTAATCCCAGGAGCAATACCGTCGAAATGCTCTCTCTCAGTTATTGGTTTGAAGGGTTGAGGCAGAGAACAGGGCTCAAAACTTCCTACGCTCTAGAGCTTCATTTTGAACCAGAGTCATTTCGAAGAAATACCAACGGCAC
This sequence comes from Pseudomonas sp. HY7a-MNA-CIBAN-0227, assembly GCF_040310325.1. NCBI lineage: Bacteria > Pseudomonadati > Pseudomonadota > Gammaproteobacteria > Pseudomonadales > Pseudomonadaceae > Pseudomonas > Pseudomonas sp. HY7a-MNA-CIBAN-0227. The sequence goes on from NZ_JBEOPT010000003.1 coordinate 433,175, forward strand.
GATCCGGCATTACCGAAGCAAGTGGTCGAGGTATGAACAAAATCTAATTACGCCCAAGGCCAAGACCTTGAACAGGGTTGAGCTATTGGCACCAGGATCGACACGGGATTTGCATCATCCGCTGTGGGCGTTGATGAGGCAGGTCATCAAGAAAGAAAGAATTGATTGCGACGACTACTTCAGGTCGCTAAGCACAGAGATCCAGCTGGTACTGTTCGGCGATGGCAGCGACATTTTTTGGGACAGTCCACGACGCGAACCAACTACTCAGCTTTTGCTCGAAAAACTCGAACGTAGAGCGAGTCTTGATTCCCTGTCAGCACTGATGGCTTTGGTAATAGAAGCGGATCATCTGGGTAAGCGAGCCTTCGCGATGAAAGCGACGAGCTCTCTGCACAGAGTCCTTCTAATGCTAGCGATGGAGCTACAGGCACGAGGTGTTGCCGTCGGCCTGATCGATTGGCTTGCTATGAACGTGCTACCTCTGGGAGCGCCTGGTCACTTGCAGGTATGTATGACTAGCACTGACTACATCCACGCGTCAGCCCATCTAAACACGATGGTTTACCAGCATCCGCAACGGCGCGGTAAATGCCTGCCGTGGAAGCCACGCGCAAAAGTCATGCTCAAACTGCTTGGCGGGGATATGGGGGTGGACGTTATGCATGCTATGCGCCCGCAATTTGCGCTGAGGACGGATGTTGGTGACATCACGGTTGACCTGATTGAAGAGTTCAAGAAGATGTCCGCGCTCAGGACATGGGGTTGGAAGTGCATACTCGACGGCACGCGACAGGTAATGCCGCCCGTAAAGTTGTTTTAAATGATCTCAGGCTGGGCATTCCGACAATCGACCGACTATTTCATACCCCCCTTAACACCGATGCGTACCTACAGTCTGATAGAAGCTTTTGGTCAAGTCCAATGCAAACGGCTGGTCACATCCAATGCAAACGACTGGTCAGTGCTGATGCAAACAGGTGGTCAGGTACGGTGCAATTCCCCAATAGACACTCAAATGAAGGAGAAATATCAATGCATAGCTTCCCTGCGCTATTAGAGCATTTGGCGCTTTTCCTGAGGGTCGTAGTAAGCGTTTTTAGGAGACGCAAAGGCCTATGAATAGGATCGTTTGAATTTCTGGCGCTTTATTTCACCTTTCGCATACGACCGGTGACCGACTCCAATGACCTCGACCATACCCCCCTCCACTTACTCTACCGAAAGCCTTTTAGCTCATGCTGCCCAACGTCTAAGCATTGCTATCAAAACAGCAAAGATGAGTTTTGGGCAGCGTTTCAGGGTGATGCACCATCAAAAGGGGCTCCGTTGCCTTTCCCGATTGGATCAACCGTTGTAGTGGTCTAATGAAACCGGACACCCTTTTAGGCGAGAATGCTCGCCAGATCGAGGTGTCAGATGACCAAACAAC